>CAIMZP010000117.1 GCA_903846025.1 uncultured beta proteobacterium
CCCCCTCAAGAGCCAAATTATCAATAATTGACTTGATTGCACGAGTGGCCTTAATTACCCCCAATGACCGCGCTACGGCTAACCGCACCTCTAATGCTTTATCTTTCAAGGAATTAATCAAAGGCTCTTCAATTCGATCCTTTTGCATAATATATGGCAATACACTGGCAGCCTTTAGACGCTCAGCATCGTTCTTACTTAAAAGCATTCTTAACTGATGCACCTGCATCTCTTTAAGACCTAAATCCTCAAGCATATCGATGAGCCTTAACCGCTCGCGATCATCAAAGCCCGCGGCAATTTGAATAATCACTCCAATTAATATCTCACTATCATTTGGCAGTACTTTTTTTAAAGCCAGTAAATCATCTTTATTGTCCAAATATCGCAAAATATTATTTTTAAGAATTAAGTTTATTTTTTGATATTTAGATTCTTTACGATGCGATATTTCGCTCAGCGCAATGATAGAAAGCGAGGCTATAACCGCTATAATGAATAGAAAGATTACCGCATAGGCAATGAGAAAAATTATATTCACGAGATCCCCTTCGCAATATTAATTAGGTAATCCAATGTATCTTCCAATCTCCCTCTTGGCTTGAACCCAGTTAAGTCCATAAGCTTCGATAGAACTGGCCTTCTATGGAAGATGTCCTCAAATTCAACTCCATACGCTTCTAGATACGGAATAAATTGAATTTCAGATCGACTACCAGTCTGTTTTTTTATTAAATTTGCTAACTGCAGGATGGATATTTCATAATCATTTCCTACATTGACAACTTCACCACTAGCCGCCACAGTAGAAGCTAGCAAATCGAGGGCTCGCACAGTATCTCGGACATCACAAAAAGACCGTGTTTGGGACCCATCGCCGTAAATCGTTATCGGCTCGTTATGAAGCGCTTGGCTAATAAATTGGGGGACAACCCAACCGTATTTTCCTGTTTGATTAGGGCCTATCGTGTTAAATAATCTGGCAATAACTGTCTTTACGCCATTACTCTGTTCAAATGCCCCAGCCAAATACTCGTCTGCAAGCTTGGTTACTGCATAACACCAACGTAAACTCTTGCTTTGTTTAAAAATAATGTCGTCTGTTTCACGAAAGCTCACCTGAGGATTAAACCCATAAACCTCAGATGTAGATGCCAATAAAACCTGAGTGCTTGGTTTTATTTTGGCAATTGCTTGATATAGTCTTTCTGTTCCCGTGATATTGGTATACATCACACCCCTTGGGTTCGCTAATACTTTTTTGACTCCTACTATCGCAGCCATATGGTAAATCCGATCAGACCATTCCACGACTTTATCTAAATCGCTCCATGTGGTGATATCTGCCTGGGTAAACTCAAGGTGTCCGCTATTGCGCATATCCGTTATATTTGTTAGTGACCCACTAGATAGATCATCAACAACGTAAACAGCGTCCCCAATACCCACGTGATAATTTGCAAGATTAGAGCCGATAAATCCAGCGCCACCCGTAATTAATATATTCACTTGAAGATAGCCTTTAATTTATAGTGGTTTAAATTTGCAAATTTCATTTTTTAGAAATTTAATCGCACGCCAATTTGTCCACCGTTACGCTGGTAATATGAGCCTTCTTTTCCATGCCACAAAGCGGAAGTAATACCGAAATCTTTAGTGATCCAATAGAGAGAGTCGATCTGCACATAATTAAATTGAATTACTGCAAGTTGATTCAGGCCAACGACCGTTGGCTCTATCCCTTGTGCAAAAGTTACGCCAAGACGATTGTTGGACTCCCCCACCCATTGCGCCTGCACCTTTGATGCATAAGAACCCTGCTGCCTATTAATGCTTGAGATAGAACCAACATAGGCAAATCTAAAGTTACTAATGTATTTTTCTAAACCTAAGTTATAGGCATTGGTTGATGCATTCGAATAAAAGGATGAGAATTGCTTTTGATTGACTCCGAATATATAACCAAAATTCTCAGGAAGCCTACCATCCCATTCCGCCCCAACGGTGTTTTGAGGTAAAAAATGACCATTTGGCGAATAGCCGCCATTGATATTTAAAATTCCGTAAGAAAAAGGATAGGCATATGTCAGATTAATATCCTGATCTGACTGGCTGTAGCGGTTTGCATTTTGCAACTGGACATTGACTAAGCCCTTTTCATGAAGAGGCATAAATAGGTTTAGATACTCACTATTCCAGTTGGCATAATTATTTGTCAAGCTATCAAAGCTATAACCAGCCTCAATATAAGATGGGCCATCAAAAACACTGGGCCTATTAAACGTTAACTCCTCAAAGCTATTAACATTAGTTTCAAGAACAGGCTCCTGCTGCGAAAAAGCCTTTGGAGTGAACGCAAAGCACCAAAGAACCGCAACCAATATCAATTGTCTATATGCATGAAATGGCTTTATGGAAAGCCACATTTTGATTGTCGACATATGCAGTTCCGACCCCTTCTTTATAAGACCTCTCGATTGCATATTTACACCCACATATGCTTCATTTTAGGCATTACATTTTATTAACAAATACAAATAACTGTTATGTATTATATAAATTATAACTATAAGCCACAATAAATTAGATATTTTTTAATCTTTATTTTGCAAATCAAAAGTAACCGTAGATTTACGGTCGAAAGTCAGTTTTTCTTAAGCCTATAAGAAAGAAATTGCCAGTTAGGTGACTATCCTTAGATAGCCCCTAAAAATACAATCGACTAAACTGGGTCTATATGAGTCATTACATTAAGGACCGGCAAGGTAGTAGTCACCTTTTTTGCAGCAGTAAAGGCAATATCATGACCAACTTGTACGGTAGCATTAGCATCTACTTCAATATGAACATCTACCAAAATCATATCGCCCATCTTGCGGGTTCTCAGATCATGACAACCTTTTACGCCATCAGTCGATAAAATGACCTCGATGATTTTCTCATTCTCCTCTTTGGATACTGCCCGGTCCATGAGATCATGCAGCGCATCCCAACTAAATGTCCAGCCAGTTCTAGAAACCATCAAACCTACAATTAAGGCGCCAACAGAATCTAATACTGGGTAACCAAACAAAGCCCCAACAATACCTACCGATACAACCAAAGAGGATGCAGCATCAGATCTCGCATGCCAAGCATTGGCTACCAACATGCTAGAGCGAACTCGCTCTGCTACCGCTAGCATATATCTAAACAGTAGCTCTTTAACCACTAAAGCGCCCAGCGCAACATAGAGGGCAACCATCTGAATCTGACCCACAGAGATCGGGTTGATTATTTTATTTCCAGCCGTCCAAAGCATGCCAAGACCCACCACAAGCAGAGAAACGCCTAAAAATAAAGAGGCAGCAGTTTCATACCGTTGATGCCCATAGTGATGGTCATCATCCGCATCTTTACCGCTGTGGTGATTGGCAAATAAAACCACAAAATCAGCCACCAAATCAGTAAGGGAGTGAATACCGTCAGCAATCAAACCCTGTGAGCCTGAAAAAAATCCAGTAGATATTTGACCTGTTGTTAAACATAAATTAACAACCACGCTAACTAGAGTACTTTTTTTAGCTGCATGCTGTTTTTCTTTGGAATCCAGTTCCGGATTTTCAATAAGATCGTCCATCAGATAACTTTACAATCGACCAGAAGAATAAGAATGACAGTGCACATATTAATAGCTCGACATGGATGAGATTTAAATGAGTTGCTTTTTTCTAAGGTTCGCAAGGCGATTATTTAGGCTTTTCAGAGTCAGGAGATTATATTTTTCTCCTTCAACCCAGTTACTGCCCTTCCACTCAATACCCTCTTCGGTCACATTTGCAAAAGGGTCTCTACCTTCATTGGCATAACCCTCCAGTATCGCCATCAATGCCAATCGATCATCAGATCCATTGGCATCTTTAAGCGCATCCAATATAGGCTTAGTAATCGTATCTTTGTAAGTAACCTTTGAGTCTGGGTGCTTGGGGCTAGCTGGCGATTCAAATATATACTCGTGAGGCCATTCAAATACATTTCTAGCAGAATTTTTTACAGCTTCTGGACTCACTGTATTGGCCGAAATATTCTTTGGGTCGCTCGGTAGATTCAACCCTAATATCCAAGCTTCATATTCTGCAATACGGCTGTAGCGCTTTTCTCCACTATCCCGCTTTTGCTCTTCTTGAGATAGCAGTAAAGTAACCCACGCCCAGGAAATATCTTTAGCTGTAGCGAATTCTTGACCCAGTATGTCACTTGCTTTTTTGAGAATTGCTTTCGATGTGAGCTTTTTCATAGAGTTCTTTCTTTAATGCCTTTAATCGGGGTGGTGAGGCCTAGAGGGGAGCGCGCTCATTCATTTTTTGATGCTCACCACAGATGTGACAGGCTGATGTTAATAATACTGATTTTTTATTGAAATTTGGCTTTTCAAACTAGAACTTGGACTCAGAAGACGTATTTAAGGGTGGTTTACACAATTTGCAAGCTTCAAAGGACTGAACATACAATTACACAATGAATACAAGCCCTAATACACCCCCCAAGGAATCTACCTTAAAGGCAAAAATTTTGACTGAGGCGAAAAAGGTCTTTTTCTTGACGGTCTATTTTGGAACCTGGTTTTGTGCTTTGGCCTTATTGGCAACCACCTCATTGCATGAGCGCCCTATTCATCTGACCATTTTTGGACTCGCCTTAATTAAAGCAGCTTTGTGTGCAAAATTTATGGTGCTTGGCCAAGTAGCGTACCCCATCAAAATTGACAGGCAATATGGCATTGTCCGCTCACTTTTGCGTGAGTCCCTGGTTTACTTGCTCATAGTATTGGCGCTGTCCTGGCTTGAAGCCGGCGCCGAAGGTTTGTTCCATCATAAAAATTTCTTTGATTCACTCTCAGCGTTTGGGGGTGGCGATCCACTGCATATTCTCTCCATTGCCATTGTCTACTGGCTAATTGTTTGGCCATTTCTCTTTTTTACCGGGATGAAAATGGCACTAGGTGAATCTGTCACCTTAAAAATACTCTTTGGACCGCCTAAAAAAAATCTTAAAGATTAAATCCATGCGGAGTTTATATCCGACCCATCGCTTTAAGCTGGGCATTCCTTTAGCTCTGTTACTGTTGATGTGCTTCCAACACATTGGTGCTCAGGAGATAGAAGCGCGAGCCTATTCAAATGCACCCATTGATATTAACTTTTTAAGCGCTGGCATTGCTCAAGCTAAGAGCAGTAATCACACTTTAACGAGCGAGGTGGTGAGTCTCACCCATATTCTGGATGTCGGCGGACAGTCGGGAAAGCTGTCCTTGGTGCTACCCTATGCTGAAATTACAGGCACAAGTAAGGCAGGTAGCCAAACAGTCAACGCATCCTCAGAAGGATTATCCGACCCATTACTTAAAGCTTCCGTCAACTTATATGGTGCCCCTGCTTTAACACTGGATCAGTTTAAGAATTACCAACAAGATCTGATTATTGGCGCTAGTTTAGCTGCATCAATTCCCTGGGGAAAATACAACAATGATCAGTTAGTAAATGTTGGCGCAAATCGTTGGTTTATACAGCCGGGCATAGGCGCGTCTCAAGCGCTAGGTCCTTGGCGATTTGAGTTAGCTGGTGCAGCAACGATTTATACGAGTAATACGAATTTTATGGGCGGCAATTCCCTTTCGCAAAACCCGGTTTACTCTACACAAACACATGCAATTTATTACTTTCCATCCACTGCATGGATGTCTGTCGATGCCACTTACTATATTGGCGGACAATCTTATTTAAATGGCGCGCCAATTAATAGCAGTCAGGAAAATTGGCGCTTTGGTAGCACCTTATCCTATCCAGTCAATAAACATAATGCCATTCGCCTATATGCGAGTACTGGTATTTACTCCAGAACAAATAATAGCTACGATTTGTTTGGAATTTCTTGGCAATATCGCTTTGGTGGCGGCCTCTAATACCCCTAAAAGTCCCTAAGGTGGCGGCGCATTATTTTGCCAATATTTGATTTTGGTAAATCATCTACAAATACTATCTGCCGAGGGCGCTTATAACTGGTTAACTGCTCTTTACTATATTGAGAGACCTGCTCCTTAGTTAAGTCCACGCCCCCTTTCACGATAAAAACTTTGACGATCTCTCCCAATTTTCTATGGGGAATACCAATTACCGCGCACTCACGTACTCCAGGTATTTGGGAAATCACCTCCTCTACTTCATTAGGAAACACTTTAAACCCAGCGACTACGATCATGTCTTTTTTTCGATCAACAATCTGAACTTCGCCTTCCTCACTCATGATGCCAATATCACCTGATTTAAAGTAGCCATCAGCACTCATGGATAGATTAGTTTCTTCTTGCTGATGCCAGTAACCCGACATGACTTGCGGACCCTTAATGCAAATTTCCCCTGGGATACCATACGGAAGTTCATGGCCCTCGTCATCCTTTATCTGGACATCAGTACCAGGCAAGGGCATACCGATTGACCCTGTGAAGCTTTTAATCAAAGGAGAATCAACACAAACTACTGGGGAAGTCTCTGATAGCCCATAGCCTTGCGCAATGGGTATGCCTGTTATTTTTTGCCAGAGATCTGCTGTTTTCCTCTGTACCGCCATGCCACCGCCAATAGTAACTAATAAATTAGGTAGCTTTAGTTTTAAAAAATCTGGGCGATGAACTAGGGCATGAAACAACGTATTTACGCCAGGAAAAATATTAATTTTGGGGTGATTACTCAATAACTTAATAAAACCACTAATATCCCGCGGATTAGCTACCAAAATCAAGTTACCGCCTTTACGAAATCCCAAAAAAGCACATGCAGTCAGGGCAAATATATGGGTCAGGGGTAATGCACAGAGAAAGACTAATTGTTCTTTGCCTTTTTTGAGTACGGGCTCTAGCCATTGCTCGATTTGCATGACGTTAGCTAGGACATTTTTATGTAAAAGTACGGCGCCTTTAGAAATCCCAGTGGTACCACCCGTGTATTGCAAAAAAGCAATGTCGTCTAAGGAAATCTTGGGCTTTATAAGCGCATGCCGCCCACCAATGAAAAGGCACTCATTAAAATTTTCATAAGGAAAGTGCCATGTAGGCACTATCTTTTTTATGTACCGCGCTACAAAATTAATCAACCTCCCCTTGATGCCCAGTAAATCCCCCAGACTTGCAACTAGTACTTTATCTACCAAACCTAGATCGGCAATAGGTTGATATACATGGGCGAAGTTTTCTAGGATGACTAAAACGCAAGCACCGCTATCACGTAATTGATGCTGCAATTCACGAGGGGTGTAAAGTGGATTGACATTTACTACCACCATACCGGCGCGGAGGGTACCAAGCATAGCAATCAAATATGGCGCAACATTAGGAAACATAATCGCTACTCGTGAACCGGGCTCCAGACCCAATGTCTGCAGATACGATGCGAAATTTTGAGATAAGAGATCAAGCCTTCGATAATCCATAGCCAGACCCATGGATTCGAAAGCGGTACGATCCCCATACCGCTCGAAAGAATCCTCCAACATCTCCACCAGACTAGAAAATTTAGCCAGATCAATATCGTGAGGCACACCCTCGGGGTAATTTTTTAACCAAGGTCTTGGAGAATTCATAACAATTGATTCAATTTATGCAGGTATAGCTCTTGACCATAGTGCATTTTGTCCTGCCAATCATCGCCTGCATTTACATTGGCATCATCAGTGATGTATTTAAAAGATTGCCAGGGGATATCAAATTGATAGGCAGTGGCGGCAATAGCAAATAACTCCATATCCACCACGTCGACCTTTTGACTCTTCAACCAGGCATCCTGAGTAGTAACAAAATTATCGCCCGTTCCGCAAATATGCTCACCACCGATAGAAAAGTACTCATAAGGGTAGGGGCAGAAAGGGGTTATCCCTCTGGGTGCCAATGGTTCGGCAGACATATCACGCTGTATTACTTTGCCAATCTCCAGCAAACCCGTTACCTCTGGATTGACTTTACCCACTGTACCAAAGTTCACAATAAGTCTAGGTTGACATTCATGGATAGCTTTAAGGCTTGCAAGAGTGGCATTAATTTTCCCAACTCCTGTGTAGATGATTCTCACTCCAGTTGGTAGAGCCTCTCGCTTGAGCTCCGACTCCAATGCGGTAATAATGAGCAATTGTGTTTTCATTGTAGGCAAATAGTGAATTTATTAGATTATCTACCTGGAATACCGGACTTTCCTAAGCCCGGTATTCTATTCAGGGATATATCCCCTTTACTGGCTAATCCATCCGCCTTTAGAGAGGCCATCTTTCAGCTAGACATACTGGCCGAACAATTTGACTACACTCATATTCTAGGCATTGAATCACGAGGCTTTATCTTTGGATCTGCTCTTGCCCATCATGCCCATAAAGGCCTTGCCTTAGCCCGAAAGCCCAATAAACTGCCTCTGGCTACTCATCATCAGGCTTACGGCCTCGAATACGGCACGGACTCACTTGAACTACAGCAGTCAAGCCTGGAAAGGGGTGCTCGGATCTTAATTATCGATGATGTACTGGCAACGGGTGGCACGATTGTTGCCGCAGACCAATTACTTAAAAATGCTGGGTTTTTTGTTTGTGGTGCATTAACCTTGCTTGAAATCGCCAGCCTACATGGTGCCGAACTATTAAATAAGCAGGGTATCGTGAATCGAACGGTTCTAATTGCTTAAATTAGACTCTTAGCGCTTTTCAGCACTTTCACAGCACCCCAGCCTACTGCCAACGCTTTACTCGCAAGCTTAGGTTTGTAGTGCGCGAGAAGAGCAAACGCACTAGTCCAAAGAACTGGTGTATCTTTTATGAAATGAAAAGCATCTATACCTTTGTCGGCCCATGACAGTGGCTTCTCCAGTGGCTCAAAATACAATGCTAAATCAGCACGCTCTCGCCCTGCTTTAGCCTGCAATTCTTGTTGCCGCATTAACAAGGCCTTTAAGGATTGACTCATCGTTTAGTCAGCTCCTTACGATCTTTAGAGAGCTCCGCAATAGTTGATTCAAATAATTTTGGCATGGTTTTAAATGAACGAATAACCACTAAAGCTAGGATCAAACCGATCGTAAGGAATCCACTAGTAAGGAGGCTAAGAGCCAAAATCCGATTACTTTCCCAGCTGTAGATCACAATTAGCAATGCGAGCATAACCAAACCAAAAAATAAAAAGAATAAGGTAAACATGATCATTACAAACAAGTTAACTAATCTAGACCGAGCGATCTGAACATCGGTTGAAAATAGCTCTAAGCGCGTTTGTGCTATCGAAGTTCCTGTAGAGATAAGATTTTTTAGTGCAGAGAGGATATTTTCTTGTGACATAAATGTGCCTAGCGACGACCAATAAATAGGCCGATTAATAAACCCAATCCAGCGGCAACACCTACAGCCTCCCAAGGGTTGCGATGAACAAAATCGTCGGTACCTTTTGCAACTTCTTTAGCCTTTTCGCTCAAGCCACCCTCAATATTAGATATGCTATCTTTAGCGCTAGCAAGAGTTTCTAAAGCTTTTGAGCGGATCAAGCTAATGGGCCCCTCCTCATGATGGGCCGTAGCGGTTATCAGCGCTTCTGCATCCGCCATTAAGGCCTTAAAGTCGCCAATTAAATGTTCGGAGCTAATCTGCCCTTCTTCATGCGCTTTTGCTGCAGAACTTTTAATTGCCATGGTCAATCCTTTTAATGAATTAATAATTCCATTCTAAGCATTTTATACAAATTCATCCCAACAATAAAACAGTCATCCCAGCATTACCTTCTTTAAAGTGTTTAAGGTAGCCCTTTAAGCTTGGGCGCCTTCTGAGGAGGGTGTGATAGGCCTCGCTACCAAAGGCGGTATATTCACCAAAATGGTATTCATCCACCCGATCTGAAAAATAGTTACTTTCCAAAGCATCGTGGACCGCCCACTTTATTCTTCCGCCCTCACCACTAGCTCCATATCCATGTATCAAGATAATGGCCTTAATACCTAGCTCACTTGCTCTTCGCAAGGAGATCGTTAGGCGATCCAAAGCTTCTTCGACGCTTGGGCTATCGTGCTTGAGGTTTAAAGTCAGGATGTCACTCATTGCTACCGGCAGAACATCACTGCCACACTGGCGACACTCTCCCTGCATCCCCCTAGGGTTGCCACATTCCGGGCATTCAAATGAGTGGATCATCTTTGACACCCTCCTCCGCCTAAAGACGGAGGATTCCTACTGCTAGACGCGAATGTCCTCGCGCAAGAATATTCCTGGCCGCATTGAGGTCACGGTCATTGACCGAACCACAATCTGAACAAGTCCATTCTCTTATTCCAAGTCCTGCTCTACCTTTCGGACTACTGACGGCTATAGAGCCACAGCACGAACAAGTCTGGGTTGTAAAAGCCTCATCAATCACCTCATAGACTACGCCAGCGTGATCGCTTTTATATTCCAACATGGTTTTGAGTGATGACCAACCCGCATCGAGCGTGGATTTAGCCATCTTGGTTTTGATGAGTTTGCTGCTAGATACATTTCCTACAAATATTGCTCCATACTCTTGAGTCAGCATGGTCGAGAACTTGTGGAGCCCGTCTTTACGACGATTCTTGATCTTGGCATGAAGGTTTTTCACTTCAAGCTTCTTATTGGCGCGTTGCGCAATACCAAGCTTACTTTCCAGTTTGCGGTAATGACGACCAACAAGGCGCTGGCCGTCACTGGTTACGGCACATTCTTTGAGCCCAAGATCAATGCCGATGGACTGAGTAGCGGCGTTGGGCTTCTTCTCTACCTTGACCGTGGTATTGAAATACCAGCGACCACGGGAGTCTTCTGAGAAGGTACCAGAACCCAGTTCATAATCCGCTAGGCCATATGAATCCCATAGGCCCATTGCGTAGCCTTGGTAGTGAAGCTGGCCATTGCGGTAGCGAATAACTGATTTTTTAATCGGAATCCAGCCAAGAGAGCGCCTTGTGCCACCACTTTTGCGCCACGAGAGGCGTAGCTTGCGAAACTGAATCCGACGAGCAACAAACTCTTCGTTAATCGCCTGTACTGTCTGGCTGTGTAAGCTCAAACCCTCTTTGCTAGCACCAGTGGTGTATGCGTTAAGGTCATAAGCTGAGAAGAATTTAGCGGTGCGGCGCGTATGTTTTTCGGAGAGCTCGTTAATGAAGTTCCAAACGAAATTGACTTCCCGAGCCTGTGCGCAGAGCATCTTCGCGTGCTTATCTTTAACGCGAAGGCGCAGCGTTCTAATAACGATCGGAGTACTCTCTGACATACTGTAATTATATACAGTAGTAAGCAAAATGCCATTTAATTTTTTGGCAAGCAAATCGAAAATTCATCCTCCAGCTAAAGCAAGAGGTTTTCTTTTCTGCATGCCTTGATAAACCATAAGATATATTGGTATTAATAATCCACCCACTAAGACTTAAGAACAATACTTTGCCTCTAATGCTGATGTAGCGTTGAGTTGGTCATCAATCATGTGATTTAAGATTTTTTGAGCAGCATCTTTGTTTTCCTGGACCTTAAGACTCACATTAATCAAGGTCCCCACATCCTTTCGAATTGAAGTATTGCCATATTGCAATCCCTTCAAAGTAGACACGGCTTCAGCTGAAATCTGGCATTGCTGATGAATGAGTTCGCTTGAATCAGATGCGGTGTTGGCGTAAGCGAAGGCGGCTATTGAGATTGATGCAATGGCTAATAAAGTTTTTTTCATTTTATTTCCTTATTTTGTGACCACACGTTGGACAACAACCTAAATCTTTTGCTCTTACTTTTCTAAGGGCGGCATAAACACTAGATTCTGAAATTTCCATTTTTCTGGCGGCTTGAGCTGCGCTCAATCCCCTCCCAATCCAATCTAAAGCTTGATGTGTTTTCGGTATAGCTCTTCTCATTTCACCTCCTATTCGATCAATATAACACAAATGTTGTGAAGTTGTGAGGTTGTGAAGTTAAAAATTAAGATTTGGATTACCAAATCTTCGTAATAGGGAAAAACTGAGGAAGTTATTAGGAAAAACGATTTAACTCATTAATGTTGAGTTAGGATACATTTAAGAATAAAAGTAAAATAAAGCGAATGGAGCCTTGGGGGTATAGTTATAGGACTTATATGCAAAGGTAGGAAATGAAGCAAACTCTTTCAATCATCTCGTGTTTGGCACTTCTGGTTATAGGATGCACAACCACTTCCATGGAAGATAAAACGGCTGATACTGAGATTCTGGAGTTAAATTCTGGGTACTCCATTGGATGGTCGCTGGACTCCACTTCAGTAGAAATGCAGACGCAAGAAGCCGCTTTACTTTGCAGGGAAATGGGTGGTCAACTTCAAATCATTGATACCCGAACAACCTCCCCTAAAGGTTTTGGCGTACTCCCTACTGGAGATGTTCAGTTTCAATGCGTTAAGTAGCGCCTAAGCTTGGAAGTAAACAACGGGGGGGTTGGCTTATCTGCTAAATCCAATTTTGCCAACTCAATGATCATTAAGTAAATATGGCGCTTGCCTTGGCAATCGAAGGCTGACAAAAAATGCGCCGATCAGCATCACTGTGACGTACCAATAAAACATCGACTCATGACCCTCCGCTTTAAAGCTGAGCGCTACAAATTCGGCAGTTCCACCAAAAACTGCATTAGCTATGGCATAAGACAAGCCAACACCCAATGCGCGGACTTCCACAGGGAACATCTCAGCCTTCACAATGCCCGCAATAGAAGTGTAAAAGCTAACAATTGCCAATGCAAAAGTAATGATGATGAAAGCCACCCATCCTTGAGTTACCCCTTGCAAAAGCATCATGATGGGAATGGTAAATATCGCCCCTAATCCACCAAATAGGAGCATGTTATTTCTGCGGCCAATGCGATCAGATAAGGCGCCAAATAATGGCTGCATCACCATATACACCAACAAGCATCCTGTCATTACGCCACTGGCGGATTTAATAGACATGTGAGCAGAGTTCACTAGGTACTTTTGCATATACGTTGTAAAAGTATAAAAACTTAAAGACCCTCCCGCCGTATATCCCAACACAGTAAAAAAAGCTTTTTTATGGTTTCGAAATAACGCCCTAATACTGCCAGCATCTTTATGCTGATTTGCAAGGTTAGATGCAGTCTCAGTAAGGGTTTGACGCAGGAAAAGAGCAATGACTGCTGCTATAGCACCAACCACAAATGGAATTCGCCATCCCCAAGATTTGAGCTGATCTTCATCCAAAAATTGCTGCAAGATCAGAATGACTAAAACTGCTAATAACTGCCCACCTATCAACGTAACATATTGAAATGATGAATAAAAACCTCTTTGCCCTTTCATAGCAATTTCACTCATATAGGTTGCGGTAGTTCCATACTCACCACCTACAGAGAGACCCTGAAAGAGCCTGGCCAGCAGTAGCAAAGCTGGGGCCCATACGCCAATACTGTCATACCCTGGCAAACAAGCAATCACCAATGAGCCACCACACATCATCATCACAGAGAGAACTAAAGATTTTTTTCTACCATGGCGATCAGCTATTCGCCCAAAGAGCCAGCCACCAATAGGGCGCATTAAGAAGCCCGCTGCAAAAACGCCCGCTGTATTTAATAGCTGAACGGTGGGATCTGCTTTAGGAAAAAAGATGTGTGCAAAGTAAATTGCACAAAATGCGTAGATATAAAAGTCAAACCATTCCACAAGATTGCCAGATGATGCTGCAAAAATTGCAAAAATTCGTTTCTGCTTTTCGCCTGATGTATATGTCATGAATATCTCCCAATCTTGATCTGGTTACTAATTATGGCTTGATTCAAGATTAATGATTTCATCACCTCAATCAGCTGCTTACCTTTCATTCTAGTTCCCGATCGACAATAACCAAGAAAAAGCACTTACTTGGCCTTTTATCTAGCTGATATGTGGTGGATGCTCGGGAGATATATAGCTAAAAGATCCCAATAAATACCTAGTGATGTGAACCAGTTCCGCCGCCATGGGACCCGCCACCTGAGCCTGAGCCGCCATTACTACTAGAACCTTGCGAATGACCGCCTGAAACTGGTGCAGAGTTATTCTGCATCGGCCGATTTGCAGGCATGGAATTACTTCTCACATTTTGTAAGTTTTGGCGTTGTTGTGGGGTTGCATTCACCCAGGCTTTTTGCGCATTTTGTCGTACTTGTTGCATATTTTGTTTTTCTTGAGGGGTTGCATTTTGATTCCAGTAGTTTTTAGCAGTTTGTAACCGCGCATCCTGCGTGCGAGCCTGCTGACTGGGGGGATTATTGCTAAAGCGATTGCTTAAAGCAGAATTTGTATAGGGCACGTTTGAGCGATGTGATGGATTGTATTTCCAGTCCGAATGCTCCCCGTAGTGATTGGGCCCCATATTCCCCGCGGTGTTGTAGCCACGATTAAAGTTGTTGTAGGTCACATTGTTAATCATGACCGTGCCAGTACCCCAGTGTGGAGTCGCCCAAAAGGCAGTGCCTACGGCTAAACCCATTCCAAAGGTAAAAAATAGACCTCCTGGTGAATAAGCGTATGGATAAAATGGAGGTGGATAGTAACCTGGATAAGGCCAGGGTCCGTAGACTAAATAGGGATTGTATGTGGGTACGTAGACGATTTCAGGTTGTGAAGGCTCAATGACAATCACTTGCTCGCCAGACTGAACCTGTGTTGATACTACTTGCTGGGGTCCTGACTTGAGATTATTGGCCCCCTTCGCCTTAGCGCGCAAAGTCTGTACTGCTTGAAATAATTCCTTGGGTTGGGCTAAGTAAGCATCACCCAGCCTTTGGGTCCAGGCCAAATCCTTCCCCATCAAATGCAAAGCATCTGGGAAATCAATCAAGGATTTCACGCTATTGTCCCAAGCCTGAATTTTGACGGCCTGTTGACGCTCAGCTTGAGACATTTTTGGATTATTACGCAACATACTATCTGCCTCGGCCACCTCTAAAGGGTAGGTAGATGCAATTAATACCTGAGCCAATAGGGGGTCAGGATAAAGGGCGACCGGGGAAACTAGCGCACCTAACTGAGCTTGAGATAACGGCCTACCTACAGCAGGTGATGTTAATGTGGGGAACGCGTCCTGCCCTCCTTCGGGCTGAGGGGGTGGCACCGAAGAATCAGCTTGCTGGGTATACCCAGGCAAAGGCTGCGAATACGAAATTGGACTGAAGCAAATTACCCCAAATAAAACCACAACCCAAAAAACTCTAAAAGATATTTTCATAATTACCAGTTTCCCAACTACACCCGTCTATTCTATCCATGCTTTTAATAGCATATCGAGACTTTTGCCTTCTTCTTTGACTGCAGTTAAACCCGAAAACTTACGATTTTTGCAGGAATATGTTGACCAACCTCAAAATCCTCCCGTCTAAACCATAGCTCTTGATTATTGATTACCCCCGTCCTTTTACTAGAATTCCACGCACCTTTTGTTGATCTACTTAGATCAATTTTAATAAAGACGATCTTTTAAATGCATTACTGTTATGGTAGTTATTCTGGCGCTTGTGATGATGGGTGCTGCAGTAGCCCTTCTAACCATAAAATGATGTAGGCAAAACTATCTACGCAATGAAAAAAATATTTAAAAAACTGGCGTTAGTAATTGAAAAACTCTGGGCGATCATAAAAAAAAGCCCGCTATGGTCAAAATTCTTTTTCTTTGTAAAAGAACAGTATTTTTTAATACATCAAAAGACTCTTAGCTTCAATCTAAAGGCGTTGAATTACGCCCAACCAAGATTAGAAAATATCATCCGCCGCATTGGTAAAAATAAGGACTTCTCTTTAAGTTATAAATCCACTCAAATTACTCTGTACATAGTTATCTTTATGTCACTGAGCATAATCTGGCATTTAGTTAGTGGATTTATGGGGGATTCAAAAGCACGTGACGCCCAGATGCGCCCAGTTTCTGTGGTTACCTCCCCTGTAAAGCTGGGCGTGATTAACGTAATTCAAACCGCCTTAGGAACAGTAACACCCCGAAATACGGTCACCGTTCACTCACAAGTTGGCGGCATTCTAAGTAAAGTGTTTTTTAAGGAGGGGGACCTTGTTCATGCCGACCAATTATTAGCCTTAATAGACCCTCGCCCATTTGAGGCATCACTTAAGCAAGCGGAGGGAACTTTAAATAAAGATAAAGCTTTGCTAAGCAACGCTGAATTAGACTTAAAGCGATACGATACCCTTCTTAAGCAAGACTCCATCTCACATCAGGTCTATGCAACACAAAAGGCTCTGGTTCAGCAATATAAAGGCAATGTACTCACTGATGAAGGTTTGGTTAGCGCAGCTAAATTACAGCTGGAATTTGCTCATATTACCTCGCCTATTAATGGTCGAGTTGGCTTGCGTCTCGTAGACCCGGGAAACTTAGTACAACCCAATGATGTTAACGGCCTGTTTGTCATTACCCAATTACAACCAACAACCGTTCTGTTCTCTGTTCCGCAAGACCTTATTCCGTCATTTAAAAAATTCTTACAAGAACCGCCTCCACCAGAAACAATTTCTAATGCCCAAATAGTAAAAGCGGATACGCCCTTCGAAACTACCAAGCCTCTTGAAGCCAGTAAGAATACTCAAGACCATAAAGGGAAAGAGGCTACAAATGCTCAAACCACTAAAATGCCTGAAGGGTCGAACCCTAGTGCTCCAGAAAAAATAGCTATTGCGGTCCAATCATGGAGCAGCGATAACAAAAATAAATTGGCTACTGGCTACTTGGAGAGTATTGATAACCAAATTGATATTACTACTGGAACCGTTAAATTAAGAGGTATTTTCTCAAATGATGAAATGACTTTATTTCCAAATCAATTTGTTAATATTCGGATTGTCTTAGATGTCCTACCTAATGTCGTTGTTCTTCCTGTCCCTGCCGTTCAACGAGGAACGCCAGGCACCTTTGTTTACCGCCTCAATGTGGACAATACCGTTTCCGTTGTTCCAGTAAAACTAGGCCCGGTGGATGGAGATAATGTACAAGTGCTTGAGGGTCTTGCCCCTGGAAATATCGTAGTTGTGGATGGTACAGACAAACTTCGCAATGGTTCAAAAGTCATCGTAGGACAAGCCTCGGCAACAACAAACCCAACTGCCAAGGTGTCTTGGCGCGATAGTCAAAAGCAAAAGTCGCCTAGCAGTCAAATCAAACCGCAGTGAGTATCCCCATCTCCCTTACTAGTCAAAAAATAAAACGCTCATGAATCCTTCCAGGATTTTTATACTTCGCCCTATTGCCACCTCACTATTAATGGTGGCAATTTTATTGGGTGGCATATTGGCTTATCGCGGTTTGCCAATTTCATCTTTACCGCAAGTTGATTACCCAACCATTCAGGTGGTGACACTCTATCCAGGTGGAAGCCCTGATGTCATGGCCTCATTGGTGACGGCCCCCCTTGAGCGCCAGTTTGGGCAGATGCCCGGCTTAAATCAAATGTCTTCAGTTAGCTCTGGTGGTGCATCGGTCATTATCCTGCAATTTACGCTCGATCTGAATATGGACGTCGCTGAACAGGAAGTTCAAGCAGCCATTAATGCAGCTAACTCCCTTCTTCCAGGGGATCTTCCTTCGCCACCAATCTATAGCAAAGTTAATCCGGCTGATACCCCCATACTGACGCTAGCTATTACGTCTCAAACATTGCCACTGACACGTGTTGAAGATTTAGTTGATACCCGCTTAGCACAGAAAATTTCTCAGATACCTGGGGTTGGCTTAGTAAGCGTCTCTGGGGGGCAAAGACCAGCAGTACGGATAATTGCAAATCCCAGGGCACTTGCTAGCAAAGGGTTAAGTCTTGACGATATTAGGATCGCAATTGGAAATGCAAACATCAATTCTGCAAAAGGTAGTTTTGATGGGCCATTTCAAGCGTCAACGATTGATGCAAACGATCAAATTAAATCAGCCGAAGGTTATCGCGACCTCATTATTACGTACAGTAATGGCGCACCTGTAAGACTGGCCGATGTTGCTGAAGTAGTTAATGCACCAGAAAATATTCGTTTAGGGGCATGGGCAAATCAGCAACCGGCCATCATTCTTAATATTCAACGTCAACCTGGCGCAAATGTTATTGATGTTGTAGACCAAATTAAAAAAATCTTGCCACAATTATCAAGCAGCCTTCCCAAAGCGCTTGAAGTAAAAATTCTAACGGATCGAACTAGTACCATTCGCGCCTCTGTACGCGATGTTCAGCTAGAGCTATTGCTATCCGTTTTGCTTGTAGTGTTAGTCATCTATGTGTTCTTACGTAGTGTGCCGGCAACTTTTATCCCCAGCATTTCAGTTCCACTATCGCTGATAGGCACTTTTGGAATTATGAATCTGGCTGGATTCTCCCTGAATAATCTGTCGCTTATGGCCTTGACTATTGCCACAGGGTTTGTGGTGGATGACGCCATCGTCATGATTGAAAATATTTCTCGCTACATCGAAGAAGGCGATACTCCGTTAGATGCCGCATTAAAGGGTTCGGAACAAATTGGCTTCACCATTATTTCCTTAACTATTTCACTGATTGCAGTACTCATTCCATTATTATTTATGGGCGATGTAGTAGGCAGGTTATTTCGAGAATTCGCCGTTACCTTGGCTGTGGCAATTATTATTTCTGCGATTATTTCACTGACACTGACCCCTATGATGTGCGCACTTTTACTACGCCACATACCAAAGAATAAGCAATCTAAGTTTTACCATTGGAGTGGTGAGATATTTGATCGTCTAATTGACCAATACAGCAAAGCGCTCAATTGGGTCTTAGATCGCCAAAAGGCTACCTTGATCGTTGCTGCTTCCACTCTTATTCTTACCGTGATTTTGTATATCTTTATTCCAAAAGGGTTCTTCCCTATTCAAGATACAGGAATGATTCAGGGCATATCTGAGGCCCCTCAAACCATTTCGTATTCATCAATGGCACAACGCCAACAATCCTTAGCGGATATTATTTTAAAAGATCCTGATGTGGAAAGTCTGTCTTCGTTTATTGGAGTTGATGGCACCAATGCCACCCTCAATAATGGACGCATGCTGATTAATCTAAAAGCACATAATGAGCGAGATGACATTCAAACTATTCTTAAACGTTTACAAGAAAAAGTAGATCAATTATCCGATATTCACCTCTATCTTCAACCCGTACAAGATTTAACTATTGAAGATCGGGTAAGCAAAACACAGTATCAATTCACTCTTGAAGATGCGAATCTAGATGAGCTCAATGAGTGGGCTCCTAGAATTATCCAAAAATTATCGAGCCTCCCTCAATTGCAAGATGTAGCGAGTGATTTGCAGGTTAAAGGTTTGCAATCCTATATCGATATAGATCGAGATACTGCAGCCCGTGTAGGCGTAACCATAGCCTCTATTGATAATGCGCTTTATAACTCCTATGGGCAGCGCTTAATTTCAACTATCTTTACACAGACAAACCAATATCGCGTAGTTTTGCAGGCCGCCCCCAGTGCAACTCCCGGACTTAATGCCCTTGATGATATTTATGTTCCCAACTCCGCAGGCAAACAAATTCCCCTCAGTGCTCTTGCTCGTATTGAAGAACGCTATGGTGCGCTTAACCTTAATCATCAAGGCCAATTTCCTTCAACGACAATTTCATTTAACTTGAGCAGGAGCAGCTCTTTGGGCGATGCTGTCGAGGCGATTGTCGCTGCCGAATCGGAAATAGAAGTACCCGCAAGCATCATCACGCGCTTTCAAGGAGCATCCAAAGCATTTAATGCCTCACTAGGAAATACCTTGACGCTAATCATAGCGGCGATTATTTGCATGTACATTGTTCTCGGTGTTTTATATGAAAGCTATATTCACCCCATTACTATTCTTTCAACACTTCCCTCGGCTGGTGTGGGTGCCCTACTTGCACTCATCATATCGGGCAACGATCTTGGGATCATCGGCATCATCGGCATTATTTTACTTATCGGTATCGTGAAGAAAAACGCCATCATGATGATTGATTTTGCTTTAGAGGCGGAAAGGGTGGAAGGAAAGTCGCCACGAGATGCTATTTATGAAGCATGCTTATTGCGCTTACGCCCTATCCTAATGACAACTATGGCAGCGCTACTGAGTGCATTACCATTAATGTTGGGTACCGGCACTGGATCTGAGCTAAGACACCCCTTAGGCATCACCATGGTTGGAGGTTTGCTGGTAAGTCAAGTTCTGACTCTTTTTACCACTCCAGTAATTTATTTGGCATTTGATCGACTTTCTTCTCAGTTCAAAGAATTTCGACTAAAGCATTTCTCATCATCATGAGTATCTCCACCCCATTTATTCACCGACCCGTTGCAACAACTTTGCTTTTGCTGGCTATTTTGTTAGCAGGCATCACTGCGTTTAATCTACTCCCCGTATCGCCTTTACCGCAAGTAGATTTTCCAACCATCTCGGTATCAGCCTCTCTTCCTGGAGCTAGCCCAGAAACCATGGCGGCGACGGTAGCAACCCCCCTCGAACGCTCTTTAGGTCGCATCGCGGGCGTAACAGAGATGACCTCCTCTAGCGCCTTAGGATCAACCCGGATTACCTTGCAATTTGACCTTAACCGCGATATTGATGGGGCTGCTAATGATGTTCAGGCAGCGATTAATGCCGCTCGCGCCCTTTTGCCAACGGGCTTACCAAGTAATCCGACCTATCGTAAAGTAAACCCTGCTGATGCCCCCATCATGATTCTGAGTTTGACATCAGAAACTATGACGCGTGCAGAACTATACGATGCAGCCTCAACGATCTTGGCTCAAAAATTGTCCCAAGTCCAAGGGATTGGTCAGGTAACAGTGGGCGGAAGCTCTCTTCCGGCAGTGCGGATAGAAATTAATCCCACCATGATGTCGGCCCGCGGGGTTGGGTTTGAAGATATCCGCACTGCCGTTGTTGCCTCCAATACGGTTAGACCCAAAGGAGCAATCGAAAACGGAGAACAAACTTCGCAGATCGTTGCTAACGATACAGCCAATAAGGCAAAAGATTATGTGCCAATCATTGTGAGTTATCACAACGGTGCTGCCATCCGAATTGGTGATTTTGCACAAGTGGTCGATTCAGTTGAAGATTTAAGAAATGGGGGGATTGCTGATGGAAAACCTGCGGTCCTATTGGTGCTTTGGCGTCAACCAGGGGCCAATATCATTTCTACCGTGGATGGGGTGAAGGCAACCCTACCGCAACTCAGAGCTTCTATACCAGCTGCAATTGATATGCAGATATCTCTCGATAGAACTCCAACTATTCGCGCCTCTCTTGCGGAGGTTGAGCGAACCTTAATTCTTTCCGTCATTCTAGTGGTGATGGTGGTATTTCTCTTCTTAGGTAATGCAAGGGCAACAATTATTCCTAGTATTGCCGTTCCAATATCTTTGGTTGGTACTTTTGCTGCGATGTACTTATGCAACTTCTCTCTAAATAATTTGTCGCTGATGGCGCTTACTATTGCTACTGGATTTGTTGTTGATGATGCCATCGTTGTACTTGAAGTCATCTCACGTAAAATTGAAAATGGTGAGTCACCCTTAGCGGCTGCAATTGCAGGCTCTCAAGAGGTAAGCTTTACCGTTCTATCGATAACTGCTTCGCTTATCGCCGTATTTATTCCGATCCTGTTAATGGGGGGCATCGTAGGAAGACTATTTAGGGAGTTTGCAATCACCCTATCCGCAGCCATCAGTATTTCCCTTGTAATTTCTCTAACTGCTATTCCAATGCTCTGCGCGCTCCTATTAAAGCCCCATAGCACATTGAAACCCAGTCGATTCATGCGTGCTATAGAAGATTTTTTTCTTAGAGTAAATCAAAAATATGCGAGTTCATTAGAGTTTGCACTTCAGCACAAACGCATCATGATGGCAGTTCTTTTTACCGTTATTGGACTCAATATTTATTTATATGCGGTGATTCCAAAAGGCTTCTTCCCTCAACAAGATACAGGGCGGATAGTCGGAAATATTCAAGCCGATCAAGATATTTCCTTTCAGGCTATGCAGCCGAAAATGTCACAATTCATGCAGATTGTTATGCAAGATCCTGCTGTTGATAAGGTGGTTGGATTTACTGGCGGAGGGCAAAGAAATACTGGTAATGTCTTTATTTCGCTCAAGCCTCTAGGAGTCAGAAAGGCCAGCATGGATGAAGTTGTAGGTCGAATGAGGCGAAAGCTCAATGCAGTAGCTGGCGCCACCCTTTTCTTGCAGCCCGTGCAAGACATCCGAATTGGGGGGCGCAGTAGTAACGCAACTTACCAGTTCACTCTTTTGGGGGATAGCCTCGAAGAGTTGAGGCTATGGGCACCTAAGATACGTTTTGCCATGACCGATCTACCCGAACTCATAGATGTTAATACCGACGCGCAGGATAAGGGTTTGCAAACTAGCATTAATATTAATCACGATACTGCCTCTAAACTGGGCCTCACAACCAACCTCATTGACACCACATTAAATGATGCCTTTGGTCAGCGTCAGATTTCTACAATTTTTAATCCCCTCAATCAATACCACGTGGTAATGGAGGTGGCCCCAGAGTACTGGCAAAATCCAGAAATACTTAAACAAATTTATGTAAGCACTGCTGCGCCCACACCAAACTCCTATTCAGTAGGAGCAGCCCAGTCTATTACTGCAGCTACCATTCCCATCACAACCATTAATGTTGGCGGGAAAAAAACGGGCGTTCAAACTCCTCTTGCCGCTTTTGCTAGCTTTGGGCCAAGCAATACCCCATTAGCCGTCAATCATCAAAGTCAATTTGCAGCAAATACCATTTCCTTTAACCTGCCAGCAAATATTTCTTTAGGGCAGGCATCGGATGCTATTTTTGTAATGATGGATAAGCTTAATGTGCCCAATTCTGTAAGAGGTAGCTTCCAAGGAACAGCTAAAGCTTTTCAAGATTCTCTTTCTAACCAACCATGGTTGATTCTTGCGGCCTTTATTACTGTCTATCTTGTTTTAGGAATTCTCTACGAGAGCCTGATTCATCCCGTCACTATTCTGTCAACGTTGCCGTCGGCAGGGATCGGAGCACTTTTGGCGCTCATGCTCTTTAATATTGAATTTAGCATCATCGCCCTAATCGGCGTAATCTTGCTGATTGGGATTGTGAAGAAAAATGCCATCATGATGATTGACTTTGCTATTCATGCACAAAGAACCGAAAACCTATCGCCCCACGATGCTATTTACAAGGCTTGTTTGATACGTTTTCGCCCCATTTTAATGACCACTATGGCGGCTATCTTAGGAGCCATCCCCCTAGCAATCGGCTCGGGCGATGGGGCTGAATTTCATCGTCCCCTGGGTATTTCCATTGTTGGGGGGCTGATTATGAGTCAACTTTTAACTTTATATACAACTCCCGTAGTTTATCTTTACATGGAGCGATTGCGCGCGTGGAATTGGAGAAAGAAATGAATAAGATAAATCCCCCGATTCATTTAAGAACAACAAAAAAACTATTGGGCTCCCTTAGTCTGCTGGCGTTAATAACGGGTTGCATGGTCGGGCCTGACTATGTGAAGCCCGAAAGTCAATCAGCGCCAAGTTATAAAGAAATAGATAGCAGTAATAGTGGTGATGGCTGGAAAATTGCAGAGCCTAATGAAGAAGGGATGCGTAGTAAATGGTGGGAAATTTATAAAGACCCCGCACTTAATCAGTTGATGGATAAAGTTGAGATAGATAATCAAAATATTATTGCTGCTGAGGCTCAATACCGTCAGGCAACAGCGCTATTAACACAAGCTCGCGCCGCCCTCTTTCCTACCTTGACGGCAAATGGAAGTGCCACCAGAGGAACAGCTAGTGGGGGTGGCATTGGCAACTCTTCCAGCGTTGATCAAACCTCTAATGCCAATATTGGAGCGAGCTGGGTGCCCGATCTATGGGGTCAGGTAAGGCGAAACGTAGAATCTAGCGGTGCAAATGCTCAAGCTACTGCCGCTCAATTGGATGCCCTTCGACTCTCTACTCAGGCCACTCTTGCCCAGACTTATTTTCAACTTCGCATTGCGGATATGCAAATAAAGATGTATGACACTACCATTAAAACCTATGAAAAGTCATTGCAAATAACCCAGAACCAATATAACGCTGGCATAGTAACCCAACTAGATGTGGCGCAAGCCAGCACCCTTTTAGAATCTACTATCGCCCTAGCAATTGATGTGAGCTTGTCTAGGGCGCAACTAGAGCATGCGATAGCTGTTTTAGTAGGCCAAACACCGTCAAGCTTCTCATTAAAAATTCAGGATCTAACGATTGACCCACAAACAGGCTTAGTAGTGAGCCCAGTATCAATACTAGTGGCTGAACTTCCTGATGTTCCTGTAGGCATTCCCTCTGCCCTGCTAGAGCGTCGTCCCGATATTGCCTCCGCAGAACGTCAAATGGCTGCTGCCAATGCCAAAATAGGGGTAGCGGTCGCAGCCTTTTATCCAAACTTAACGATTTCTGCTAGCGGAGGATATCAAGGCGCGAACTTACCAAACCTATTAAGCATGCCTTTGCGCTATTGGTCTATTGGGCCGGCGCTAGCTCAACCCTTGTTTGACGGCGGACTGCGTATAGGCGCTTATCGACAAGCGGGAGCCGCTTACGATCAAAATGTAGCCCTCTATCGCCAAACCATTTTGGCGGCCTTTCAAAATGTTGAAGATAATTTAGTAGCGCTAAGAATGCTTCAAAGCGAAAGTAAGTACCAAGCGAGCGCAGTTAAACATGCTCAAGATGCTGTACGCATCAGTACCAACCAATATAAATCAGGCATCATTACCTATTTGAACGTTGCCACTTCGCAAGCCGCTGAATTAAGTAGTGAACGCACCCTCATGTCTTTACTCAACAGGCAAATTGCTGCACACGTTGGCCTGATAACCTCTTTAGGAGGGGGCTGGGATGTTAAACAACTAGCAAATAAATAAATTCTTAATAGTATTTATTGGTGAGATTTCGCATCAAAGTTCGCAATAACCCATTTACCAAGGCGTGGATTGGATTATTTTGCAAGCTTATTTATGCATCTTCTGATGGCTCAGCATTAATAACCGATAAAAAATGAGGGCCATAACGATCCAACTTAGCCTGCCCCACTCCACCAATCAATTTCAGTTGATTTAGCTTCGTTGGTCTTGCTTTTAAGATCTCCATAAGAGTTGCATCATGAAAAATAATATAGGGCGGCACCCCTTGATCTCTCGCCAACTCCATTCTTTTGGCTTTAAGCGCTTGCCATAAGGCTTCTTCAGCAGAATTAGCAAAGGAATAGATCGTGGTTTTACTGACATCAGATTTTGTACTCTTGCTTTTAGAGTGGGTCATGTCTTTACGTAACCATAACTCCTGCTCCCCTCGCAATATGGGGAGAGCCATAGAATCGACCATCTTTAAGCCGCCATAAAGCGCTATATCCGCATCTAAATACCCTCCCGCAACCAATTGTCGATAGATGCTATTCCATTGCGCTTGATTAAGGTCCTTCCCAATTCCATAAGTACTAACTTGATCATGAAAAAATTCCTTAATACGCGAAGTAGTTTTGCCCAGAAGCACGTCGATTAAATGAACCACCCCAAAACGCTGTCCTGTTCGATACACGCATGACAGCGCCTTTTGAACCTCTTTAGTCGCATTCCATGTAGCAACAGGCTCCAAGCAGTTATCGCAGTTAGCGCAACCACCAGGGCTATCCTCGCCAAAATAGCGCAAGATACTCTGATGTCGACAAGTAGTGGACTCGCAATACCCCAATAGAGCATTAAGCTTTTGGCGCTCAACACGTTTACGGTCTTCAGATGCTTCACCAGCATCAACCATC
This sequence comes from uncultured beta proteobacterium, assembly GCA_903846025.1. Lineage (GTDB taxonomy): Bacteria > Pseudomonadota > Gammaproteobacteria > Burkholderiales > Burkholderiaceae > Polynucleobacter. Next base: position 25,893 of record CAIMZP010000117.1, read on the forward strand.
TTACGCAGATTAACTACATCTCCAAAGCCATAAACCATCCAGGCATTAGCTGGCAAACTATCGCGTCCAGCTCGTCCAGTTTCTTGGTAGTAGCCCTCCATGCTCTTTGGTAAATCTAGGTGCGCAACAAAACGTACATTGGGCTTATCAATCCCCATCCCAAACGCCACTGTGGCAACCATGATGACGCCTTCTTCGCGCAAAAAACGCTTTTGATTGGCATTACGTATTTCTGGGCTTAGGCCGGCATGGTAGGGCATTGCATCCCAGCCTCGATCCTTGAGCCACTCCGCAGTTTCTTCAACGCTACGACGAGATAAGCAATAAATAATCCCGGAGTCATTTGAATGCTCCGCATCTAAAAACCGCTCCAATTGTTGCTTGGCACCATCTTTTTGTAATACTCGATACCGAATATTGGGACGATCAAAGCTGGAAACAAAATGCTCTGCCGATTCTAGTGACAAACGCTCCACAATTTCAGAGCGGGTAGGTGCATCCGCAGTTGCCGTAAGCGCCACCCTAGGAATATGTGGAAATCGCTCATGCAGAACGGTCAGTTGCCTATACTCTGGACGAAAATCATGACCCCATTGAGAAACGCAGTGCGCCTCATCAATTGCAAAAAGAGAGATACCTGGACCAGACTCTAGTTTGTCTAAAACGGATAAAAAGCTAGAACTCATTAAGCGCTCGGGGGCAACATAAATCATATCGAGCTCACCACCCAATAACTGCTTGCTGACGGCTTGGGATTGACTAGGATCTAAACTTGAATTTAGAAATGCTGCCTTTACTCCAAGCTGGGTCAAGGCGTCTACCTGATCTTGCATTAATGCAATCAGCGGAGATACCACTACACCAACCCCATGTCGAACTAATGCAGGAATTTGATAACACAAGGATTTTCCGGCTCCAGTGGGCATAAGCACTAATGCATCACCCCCAGCAACGATATGATCAATAACGGATTCTTGGGCGCCACGAAATGAGGCGTAACCAAACACATCACTTAAAATTTTCCTGCTTTTACTAATAACCAATTGTGTCAACCTCAATAATGATGACTATTATCCATGTATCTTATTGAGGCTGCCAGTCGAAAGCGGGGGTTGACTTTACTGATCCGATAAATATCAAATCGAGTCATCCAAATTTTCTATTGCGTATCCAGAGCTAATCCATTGATTCATACCACCAGTCAATACCCTAGTTTGATATCCTTTTTTACCTATAAGGTAGGCAGCTTTAGCCGCAGAAACATCATTAGGGCAGTCACAATAGGTGATTATCTGAGTATCCATGGGCCAATGATCAAGAGATTCTGATCCAAGGCTGGCAAAATCGATGTGTACAGCTCCAGGTATATGACTTTCTAAGGGGTGATCAGGTAAATTCACTCGTACATCAACAATCACGAGCTGGCTTCTGCACTCCAGCATTTGTGTAAGTTCATCTACATTGACCCTTGGAAATTCCATCACCATTTGCATTACCTGTCTGCGTCGCCATAACCGCCAAGCAATATAAACAATCAATAAGCCAGCAATTATCATCAAAGCTAATTCACCATAGCCTCCGAATGATTCAATAAGCGCTTTAAATTCTTTATGGAAAAGCATGCCGCCGATGAGTCCGGTGCCAACCCAAAGAAACGATCCAGCAATATTAAAAATTAAAAAGTTCTGAAGGCGCATACTTAATGCGCCCGCTAAGGGTGGCGCCATCATTGATAGACCAGGTATAAATTTGGCAATGACTAAGGTTGCGACACCCCAACGGTTGAAACTGTTTTCACTCTTGCGTACACAAGTATCTGGTGAAAGTGAAATTCGGCATAGCAATGACAAGACCCTCCTGCCATAACGCCTACCCACAAAATACCAAATCACATCAGAAATAGTTGCGGCCACAGTAGCAAGCAATAAAAATTGAATGGCTAAAAGAGCATCATTACCGGAAGCTGCGCCAGCCAAAATCAAAAATGGTAATGCAGGAATTGGAAGACCTGCTTGCTCAAGGAGTACGATTAAAAAAATCGCAATCAAACTATACTGACTGAAAAATAGACCAATGTTGTGCATCTTGTCCTTAGTTAACTGAAGTTCTTTTCTGATTACCCCTGCCAGGGTTTTAGGTTCGCTTATTTATAAAATATATACATGCTATGCGCAGTAATTCTTGGTGCTTACAAAGGACATGCGGCAATTTAAGCCAAGAGTAGACAATGGCCAAAAGAGATTCCCGCTAGAAAAGCCCCTCTGCTTTGATAATTTTAAGAAACATCAATTTTCCAGAAATCAATAAGGTCTCTCGTGATTGGTTTCTGTAACTGGGATGAACCTCCCCCCCAGAACCGTTCCGATTACTTTTACATCCTTAATTTTTTCTTTAGGGACAGACATAGGATCATCAACCAAAACTGTGAAATCAGCATATTTTCCCGGCTCAATACTGCCCACCTTATTTTCCAAGCCAGCAATATAAGCCGCATCTATTGTCACCATGCGCATTGCTTGTTGAACAGTCACAGCCTCTGCAGGAGCCCATTTTTTATCGCCGGTATATAAGTTTTGGCGATTCACCACAGCCCATACCTCAGTTAAAGGCAATGGTGGCGCCACAGGATTATCTGAATGCAATGCCACTACGACCCCCTCGCGAACTAGATCACCTACTCGAGGGGCGTAAGAAATGCGATCCACCCCTATATGGGGAGCCTGAATACCAGCACGGGTGTAGAAGTAGGCGGGATTCACACTCGCTATAGCGCCCAAAGCCTTAACCTTACGAATCATCATTGAGGAAGTTACACCAAAGTGTTCAAAGGTAAATCGGTGATCAAAGCGCGGCTTTACATCTTGCAGCAATTGCAAAGCATTTAATACATTTGCATTTCCACCATTTCCATTGCTATGTACATGGATCTGAAATCCCGCCTTCCACCAAGGTTCCATCGCCCTTTCAAAATCTTCGGGTGTTGGATAAAAAATGATGCCTTGATGCCAATCGGTATAGCCAGGATTTTCAACTTTCATTGTTTCGGAAAGAAAGGCGTCATCACCCATAAATTTCACACCTTTATAAAATAAACGGTCTGAATTGAGCTGTTGCAAAGCTTTTACCTGTTCGATAGCATTATCACCGTATTTAGCAATAAAACTATCTGCAAGAGCTACAGGCGAAATTCGTAAAGAGGTAACGTCTGAGTTGGTGAACTTTTGCATCATCGATTTTTCAAGATCAATATCTAAAATGCCAAAAGTCATTTCCGTAGTGGTGGTAATACCGCCCTGTTGGGCTTGATCATTTGCGTAAAGCATCGACCTATTCAGTCGCTCCGGGTTCATCAAATCATTGCCGGTGTGCTTTATAACGAATTGAGTGGCCTCTGAACTTAAAAATTCACCAGTCAAAGATCCGTCATTATTAATTCCTACACCGATAATTTTCTTTACTTCTTCAGGATTGGGTAGATATTTATTAATCGCAGCAGAATTGAGAAAGATGGTGTGCTCAGAAGCATCCCAAACTAATACGGGCCTTAATGTGGAAACTTGATCTAATAAACTTTTATTTGGCACTTGTTGCATTGCTGGGATGTCATAACCCCAAGCCAACAATGCTTGATGAGGATCTGGGATAGAGGCCGAATACTCCTTCAGCTTAGAAATGGCCGCAGCAAGGTTAGGCACCCCTGGGAATGCTGTACCCCATGGATTTGGCAAAGGTAAATAAGTCAAGGGAAAAGCAGTTTGAATAAATCCAGCCATTAAAGGATGGTTGTGAGGATCAACAAATCCAGGATATAAAATATTATTTTCAAACTGGCGATTAATCTGATGCGGGTATTGATCCAACCAAGGCTTTAAATCAGCCAATGAGCCAACTGAGATAATTGCTCCATCAGAGACCGCTACCGCCGTTGCTATTGGAATCGCCGGGTCCATTGTTACAATTTTCTTAGCTACATACACCGTGATCATCCTTGGTTTAGGGGAGAACGGTGGATCAATAAATTCCGTAGCAGATACACTAGCAGTCAGCAAGATTAATGAAATAAATAGCGGAAAGCGATTGAATGATGAGGTCATAATGCTCCAACAATTGAACGATACTTCAAAGCTAGGGCGATAGTCTTAGCAGGAGGCTAAGGCAGCTCGAAGATCTGTTAGCAATGATTCTACAGCCTACAACAACTACTAAGCAGCCCCTTCCCCCGCATATCCAATGGGGGTATTTTTGAAGTTCCTGCCAAGCGATGCCCAAAAAACGTCTATTACAAACTTATTATGCTCACAATGTAAGCCAAAGCATTTTAATAATACGAAGTGCTTGAGCTTCTGGATCATCTACTTCGTCAAGAGTATCTGAAAATTGCGGAAAAGGACTCGCAAATTCTTGAGAATCAAATTACTTCATTGACCAATTATGGAAATGTTTTTTTGAATTTCAGAAACTCCGACTAATGCAACTTAATGATGCGTTGCATCCATCGAGGATTTGACTTAAATAACCTTTGTCAAAAAATAGGACTCTAGTGATCCCATGACGCTCATAAGCTGTACGAGAAGCATCCAATATTTCCGTCAACCCATAATGTGAATTAAACCAAGGTCCAACATGCGTCACCGTTAAACGACTAAAATATTAATAAGGTTAATTACCAATCATTTTTTGTGGCTGAACCCAGGCATCAAATTGATCTAGATCGACGAAACCACTTTCTATTGCTGCCTGCCTTAACGTAATATTTTTATCAAATGCAATCTTGGCAATAATGGCAGATTTGTCATAGCCAATATGTGGATTTAAAGCGGTGACCAGCATTAGCGAGTCACTCATTAGAGTGTCGATTCTGGATATATTGGGACGAATTCCTTTTATGCAATGCAAATCAAAAGAATTCATTCCATCACTTAAGATTCGCAAGCTCTGCAACAAGTTATGCAAAATAAGAGGCTTAAAAACATTTAACTCGAAATTTCCTGATGCAGCACATAACGCGATCGTTGAATCATTACCCATTACCTGATAACAGATCATGGCAAGGGCCTCGCACTGTGTTGGATTAACTTTTCCCGGCATGATTGAGCTTCCAGGTTCATTCTCTGGAATAAAAATCTCCCCCAATCCAGATCTTGGACCCGATGACATCCAGCGAATGTCTGTAGAGACCTTCATTAATGCTACAGCTAGGGTCTTGAGAGCTCCATGCGTGAATACAATAGGCTCATGCCCAGCTAACGCAGCAAACTTGTTAGTGGCAGAAGCAAAAGGAGTAGCCGTGAAATTACTAAGCTCAAGGGCTACTTTTGGGCCAAACTCAGGATTTGTGTTTATTCCAGTGCCCACAGCGGTAGCTCCAATTGCAAGTTCAAACAATAATGGCAATGAAAGCTCTATAGCTTGGCGAGCAAGTTTGAGCTGGGCAACATACCCAGAGAATTCCTGGCCCAAAGTTAAAGGAACGGCATCCTGCAAATGAGTTCGGCCGACTTTAATAATCCCATTAAATTCATGAGCCTTTTCTTCTAGGGTAATGATTAATTTATTTAATGCGGGGAATAATGCCTTTTTTATTTGAATTACTGCTGCCACATGCATTGCGGTTGGAATAATGTCATTGGAAGATTGCCCAAGATTAACATCATCATTAGGATGAATAAAATGGTCATTACCGAGGGTGCCGCCTAATAACTGTATTGCTCTATTTGCAAGGACCTCATTCATATTCATATTTGTTTGAGTGGCAGATCCAGTCTGCCAAATGGATAATGGAAACTCTTCATCCAGCACTCCACTAAGGACCTCATCAACCGCCAACAATAAAGTTTCGCCTTTTTTCTCTGATAACTCATTCAGTTGAATGTTGGCTAAGATGCATCCCTTCTTAACGAGCGCCAACGCATAAATAAATTCTGTCGGCATCTTCTCTGTAGAGATATTAAATTGATTTAATGATCTCTGTGTTTGGGGGCCCCACAAACTATCATAAGGGACATCAATACACCCAAAGCTATCATGTTCGGATCTTAATTTTTCCATGAAGCCATCCTACACCTTAAATGAAAAGCATAAAATATGATGTCGGCCTTGTTATGCATTAGATTGAATTTATGCTGCCGATAAAACCATCTTAATTTATTTAGAGATAATTTGGAATTCACCTCTAAATATAGACATCTTTACACCCTGCTCTTATTAATGTTTTTTTAAATTAGAAACTTAATGGCAATCCTTCCAAATACAGTTTTCGCCTACGCAAGACTGAGCCTGCAGTTTAAGTACGGATAACACCCTTTTATTCTAAAATTTACTGAGCGTTGATTGGGGTCGCTTATTTTGTTATCTAATTATTTGATAATTATGATCAATTCAATTCATTGGACTAATATATAAACAACCTTCAAAATGCATCAAGTTGTATTTTTTCACAAACCCCGAAAGGAACATCATGTCCATAATTAATACAGTAGTTCAACCTTTTAAAACCCAAGCCTTCCATAACGGCAAGTTCATTACTGTTTCTGATGAGAGCCTCAAAGGCAAGTGGTCTGTTCTAATTTTTATGCCAGCAGCCTTTACATTTAACTGCCCTACTGAAATTGAAGATGCTGCAGATAACTATGCTGAATTTCAAAAAATGGGTGCAGAAGTGTATATCGTTACAACAGACACTCATTTCTCACATAAGGTGTGGCACGAAACTTCACCTGCGGTTGGAAAAGCAAAATTTCCTTTAGTAGGCGATCCAACTCACACCCTCACTCATGCATTTGATGTTCACATTGAAGAAGAGGGTCTAGCATTGCGCGGCACATTTATTATCAATCCTGAAGGCGTGATTAAAACTGCAGAAATTCACTCGAATGAGATTGCTCGTGATGTTTCGGAGACACTGCGTAAGCTTAAAGCAGCTCAATACACTGCCGCCCATCCAGGTGAAGTTTGCCCTGCTAAATGGAAAGAAGGCGCAGCAACACTGACTCCATCCCTAGACTTAGTAGGCAAGATTTAAATAAGTAGTTATTGACCAACCAATCAGACTCTCTTCGGAGAGTCTATTGGAGAGGACAGGCTCCTGCCCAATAGACTCACCATATAAATATATTAAGGAAATCGTCATGTTAGACAACACCATCAAGGCTCAACTAAAAACTTACTTTGAGAAGATAGTGAGCCCTATCGTTTTGACGGCCACACTCGATGACAGCCCTACATCAGAAAGCATGCTCGTACTTTTGAATGAAGTCGCAGAGCAATCGGACAAGGTTACCGTCATAACCACCGGTAAGGCCGAGCACACTCCAAGTTTTACAGTCAGCAAAATAGACGAAGCGGCTAGAATTACATTTTCCGGACTGCCAATGGGTCATGAAATGACTTCCTTTATTTTGGCGATTTTGCAAGCTAGCGGTTACCCACCCAAAGTTGAGCAAGACATCATTGAACGTATTCGTGGAATCAATGACAAACTTCATTTCCAGACGTTTATCTCCCTGTCTTGCCATAATTGTCCTGATGTAGTGCAAGCTTTAAACCTCTTTGCAGCACTCAATCCAAATATTGAACATGAAATGATTGATGGTGCCCTATTTCAGAATTTAGTAGATCAATATCAAATTATGGCGGTCCCCACACTAATTCTTAATGGTCAGGTATTTGGTCAGGGTCGCATGGGTGTTGAAGAAATCATCGCCAAGCTCGATACGGAAAGCCCGCAAAAAGACGCGGAAAAACTCAACACCAAGGAAAAGTTTGACGTTTTGATCGTTGGGGGTGGGCCGGCTGGTTCAGCTGCTGCTATCTACGCGGCACGCAAAGGCATACACACAGGGATTGTTGCTGAACGATTTGGCGGTCAGGTGATGGATACCTTGGGAATTGAGAATTTCATCTCCGTTCAGGAAACTGAGGGACCAAAATTGGTTCAAGCACTAGAACAGCACGTAAAGAGTTATGCAGTTGACATTATGAATTTGCAACGCGCTACAGCATTGCGTAGCTCTAGTGACGGCATTGAAGTTGAGTTAGAAAATGGGGCGATTCTTAAAAGTAAATCGATAATCATAAGCACCGGTGCCCGCTGGAGAGAAATGGGCGTGCCAGGCGAACAAAAATATCGAAACAAAGGTGTTGCATACTGCCCTCATTGCGACGGCCCACTGTTTAAAGGAAAGCGAGTCGCCGTGATTGGCGGTGGTAATTCAGGCGTTGAAGCTGCAATTGATTTGGCTGGGATAGTAGGTCATGTAACTCTAATCGAATTTGATAGTAAATTGCGTGCCGATGCTATCTTACAAAAAAAGTTGCTTAGCCTTCCTAATGTCACCGTGATTAAAAACGCCCTCACGAAAGAGGTCTTAGGTGATCAAGTGAAGGTAAATGGCTTGCGCTTCTTGGACCGCATTAGCAACACAGAACATAGTCTTGAACTTGAAGGTATTTTTGTCCAAATTGGCTTACTTCCTAATACCGATTGGTTAAAGGGTACGGTTGATTTATCAAAGCATGGAGAAGTGATTGTTGATCCTAAAGGCGAAACATCTATGCCAGGTGTTTTTGCAGCGGGTGACTGCACCACTGTACCATTTAAGCAAATTATCATAGCTATGGGTGATGGCGCCAAAGCCTCTCTTGGCGCTTTTGATTACTTGATTCGTTCCTCGGTTGCTGAGCCTGTAACAGCATGAACTATGGCTTAGGCCACCATTAAAGCAATTGGAAAACCTGGGAAATTTATACAAAATGATCCTAGGTTTTCGTAACGGCATTCAGTAACCCAGTACATAAAGATGTAGTGCCATTCAAACCAATACCTTAGACCATAGATCTAAGAACTTTTTTTAAGTGAGGTTGTGAGGTACCGGTCAAAATTGGGTTTGCGTAGGTTTTAGAAATAAGATTAGACGATCTTAATCAATACGTTAGATCAATACATAAATCCTCGTAGAGGAAACCTGGGTATCAGCTACTATCAACAGTTATGCTATTTACCATCCATAGAAAACACCGCCCTCAGTTTCTTTACGGAATTTTAATGGCGGGTGCTGGCTCTATTCTTTTTTCAGGTAAAGCCATCATCATCAAGCTAGCTTTCGTATATGAAACGGATGCAGCAACCTTATTGGCCTTAAGAATGCTAATGGCCCTACCTATTTTCTGGTTAATCTATTGGCAAAAAACTCGTAGACAGAAGATGAGTGCGCTCAGCTGGTTTGATATCGGAAAAGTTATTGGCCTTGGTTTTATAGGCTATTTTCTATCAAGCTATTTAGATTTTTTAGGGCTTCAATATATTTCAGTTGGTCTAGAGCGAATTGTTCTATACCTCACGCCGACTATCGTGCTTTTGATTTCCTACTTTTTTTTAAATAAGCCCATATCAAGTATGCAGTGGTGTGCTTTGGTTATGGGCTACTTAGGGGTTATTGCAGTTTTTATTCAAGATGTTGCCTATTCAGGTCTATCGGCATGGCTCGGTATGGGCCTTGTCTTCGGCGCTGCCTGTACCTACGCAACCTACATGATCGGCTCAGGCATGATCGTCAGGAGGATAGGCAGTATTCGTCTAGTGGTGTATGCCAGCACTGCTTCTGCTTTATTTAGCCTTATTCAGATATTACTTAAAAATCCCCATTCAATCTTTTTACAAACACCGCAAATCTACTGGCTCAGCTTAATTAATGCCGTATTTTGCACTGTTGTGCCCATGCTACTAATCATGATTTCAATCAACAGGATTGGCCCTCCACTTGCAGCACAGGCTGGGATTTTAGGCCCCGTCTCTACTATTTTTATGGGCTCATTTTTTCTCTCCGAACCCATTACTTTATGGCAAATAAGCGGGATGAGCTTAGTAATAGTAGCAATGTGGTTTTTAATTAAAGATGGTAAATCTAACAACAACTAACTTTTTAATAAAAGAGTATATTTTTCTATAGAAAGTCGCTCTATCAAGAGCAGTGCAATGCTTATTGCTTTAGCCCTATGCAGTAGTCAGGGCCCAATACAGTTGCGCATTTAAACTACTAAATGTCAACAGAAAATCAAAGTTTAGCCTCTCAGAATGCTTGACCTACAATGCGTTAAGACAAATATGCAACAAATCAATAATGAAAGAAAAATATGTTTAATGACTTATTAGGAAAACTCGAAAAACTAGATCTTAAGCTCAGTCGAGGTTATGAAAATCACCATGAAGCGACGCAATTATTAATTACCGAATCTGAGAATTATTTAATGTCTGAGTATGGAATGGTCGCCCCATGGGAAGCAAAGGAGCTAGAGGCAGCGAAGAATTTTGTCAACTCAAATTGGCTCAAGGCCGCAACCCAAGCGATTGCTATAGCGTTAGTTGTCTCTGAATATGCAGATGATGAATATTGGGGTGCGTA
>CAIMZP010000118.1 GCA_903846025.1 uncultured beta proteobacterium
AGAGTAAAGAAAATTACTATTTAGCTCTGCGCCAAACTCAACAATCTCTGCATAGCGAAACGCCAAACTGGCAACCATGGTTATTGTTCTTCATGCGGGCACTTCAGCAGCAGAAGAGGCGGCTGGCCGCTAAAGTTGAGCGTGAAAAAGGATCGCTGGCGTTATTGCCGGAATTGGCCGTTAAGGTTTTGGATTACGTTCGCGATCATGGACGAGTAACAACGCGTGATATGGTCCGTGAATTCGGTGCAAGTCCGAATACTTTAAAAACTACGTTTAGTAGTCTCGTTAAAAAAGGGTTATTGGTACGGCATGGAGGAGGTCGCTCAATTTGGTATGGCTTACCGTGAAAGTGTATAGATAGGAAATATTGTGGACGTAGTTATGGACTAAGACATTAAATTAAAACTAATGTTTGATTCATGCTAAATTGTCCAAATCTACTTAACTACCAGCTGTTTTCTACGCCAATGCACTTAAGTAGATTTGCGGTTGTTTGATGTCTTGAAGGCTCAAGGCATCTAAGTTACCAACTTCTGCTTCTTTCGTTATGTACGTAATCCAACCACGGCTATCGCTTAGTGGCTTGACAACAATGTCGTGATTTCCAAAATCGCAACTTTCCCAAGCTCGTGCTACTGCAGAGTAAATATCAACATTGGGTGGCAAGTTGCCAATTGCAAGGTGTGCATGGAGGTGCTTGCCGTTATGCAAGCCCTCTAAGCTCGAAATCATTAGTGGGACTGAAAATGCTTTTGTAGACGTGCGTTTACTGTCTCTGCCAAACAGCAAAGATGTAAGTAGCTGATAAAAATAATTCAGAGTGCTTATTGCAATTTCTTCATTTAGATAGGTCAACCTACCTTTAGCTGGATAGTATCTTTCGAAGCTTCGAGGCTTTACGTAGGCCTGTGTTTTAAACGTCAATGTGACGGCATGTGTGAGATGCGGTTTAAATTGACTGATTGTTTCTACCAGCGCCTCGTGAAGTTGAGTATTTCGCATTGAGTCTTATGCGAACTATTGGACTAATGCTGGTGAAGAGTAGTTTCGTTTTGAAACGCGGGCTATTCCATTCGTATTGAGCGGGCTTGAATCCAAGTGCTTATGTTTGTTTGCTTCGATGAACTCAGCTAGATCTCTAAGGTCGCATACCCAAGGCTTACCCACCTTATAGAAAATCTCAGTCAGTGGTGTATCTTTTTTTTCTATAATTTTCTGTAATGTGTGTTCGCTGTAGCCGAGATATGCAGCGACCTCTCGTTTGGTGATAACCAGGCGGTTACCAAAATACTGCAGCATAATATTGATTACGCTGATATGTTCACTTCTGTTTTGTTGCATTTTTTGACCCGAATAATTCAATTTTATTTCCCGAAGATGACTAGTTTTTATTGCTAATAAACTAGCTTATTTTATATAAATCATTTATAATAAAGGTACTTAGTACTTGTGATTTATTAACTATAAGTTAACATTTAATTTATAAAATGTCAAGACATATTTTTATTAAATTTTTATTTATCAATTAAAACAATGTTTTAGGGAAATCACTATGGAAATAAATTGGACTAAACTAGCTGAAATTATTAAAACTCAGCCCTGTGTTGGCGAAACAGATGCGGGTTTAAGTCGCGTAATTGGCACGTCTAAAGTCGTCATCAGTGGCTGGCAGTCTGGAGTGCGTGACCTGCCTTTTTTACAAAAGGCCCGAATGCTTGATTTTTCCGGGTATCAGGAAGAGTTGACGCAGATGCTCTCGATAGTTCCAAAAAATAAGCAGTTAATACTACGCAAGAAGCTTCAAGCCTTAAGTACTTCCTGGGAATCGTATAAGGAGCTACATAATCCAAAGCCATTCCCACCGTTTAGTGAATTAATTGTTAAGGACGATGAGGCAGTAAAGCTACCAGACGGGCCTTCTAGAGTGAAGCTGGATAAGTTTGGATTTGCTCTTAGCCCTGGGGATATCGAGAATAAGGAATAGCCTGAAATCTAGATAAATATTTAGTGGCTGCAGCTTCAGGGTAGCTGGGTTGCTTTATCGATAAAGATGTATAAAATTTGATACAATTAGATTGAATGGCAGAAAAACCAATTGACTGGCGGGGGTCATCCTTTAAAGATATTAAAGATGATGGTATTTTTTCGGCAGATGCCAGGAGGGAAGCTGGTCACCAATTGAATCTAGTTCAAATGGGATTGGACCCTGATGACTGGAAACCTTTTGAGGAAGTTGGTGCAGGCACCAAAGAAATTCGTATCAATTTAGATGATGGTTGGTTTAGGGTGATGTACGTAGCTAAATTTGTAGAGTCGGTATACGTTCTGCATTGCTTTAAAAAGAAGTCACGCGTAACCAGTAAGCAGGACAAAGAAATTGCCACTAGTAGATACAAGGCAGTGATTAAGGAAAGGATAAAAAAATGACACAAAATACAAAATCAACGCATATTACTGCTGTTGGTGAAAACGTCTTTGCCGATCTTGGATTCTCTCCCAAAGAGGCTGCAGCCTTGCAGGCCAAATCGAAACGAATTATCTCCGAAAAGTTGGCCATCAAAGAGTCATTGATGGCTGAGTTATCTTCATGGATTGATGAAAAGAAACTCAAACAACATGATGCCGCCATTATTCTTGGCATTACCCGCCCAAGAGTTTCGGACGTAGTTCATAAAAAGACCGTTAAGTTCACGATAGATTCACTTGTGGATATGTTGGCCAGAACAGGCAAGCGCGTTGAGTTAGCTATTCGATAGCAAGCGGGCTGTCAATCACAAAAATCTGATACGCTAATTTTAAAAAATCTAAATGCTTTTTAAGTAAGGGCAACCCAGCCACTGGGTTTTTCTTCATGTAGGTTCTTGGAAACCATATTCATATAGCGCTGCATTGAGCGTAAATCTTTATGCCCGCTATTAACTTGGATCTTCGGTATCGTCCAACCGAACTCCACCATCCGAGAGCAAAACTCATGACGTAAATCGTGAAAGTGGAGGTTCTCAATTCCAAGTCGTTTTACTGCTCTTGGAAATACGCTTGAGATGGTATCTGCCGAGTATGGGAAAACTAGCTGAGGGTGTTTTCCTTTTTGCGCCATGAGAATATCGTAGGTGTCGTATCCGGTTTGCCAGATCAGTGCGATCTCACTATCTTTACCCTTTTTTTGCCTCGGATCTTTTCGATCCCTAATCCAGATGGTTTTATTAACTTCATTGAGCTCTTTCCATTCTAGGCGCACAATTTCGCCAAGTCGCAAACCGGTACCTACTGCAAATCGCGCTAATACTCCGAGTGGAATGTCGCGCTCAGGTCTGATGACTTCGAAATAGTTAATGAGCTGATCAAGCTCCTCTTGCGATGGTCTTCTGGATCTTTCAATGCCATCGTGAATGAGATGGTTCATTTCCAAAGCTCTTCTAGACTCTGTAATGAGATTCTCATTGACGGAGTATTTCTCAGCTTTTGCCCACTTTAAGACCGTTCCGATGTAACTAAATTCAGCATTCAATGTACTCCCGCCAGCGCCTGGTGATTCTTTGATTGTTCCGTCTTTGAGTGTTTGAGTTTTCGGCAGCTGCCTTTCTCTGCCATGCTTTATTAAGTCTTGGGTAGAAAGGCTATCAATTCTCTTTTTGGCGAGATTACTTCTTTTGATCAGCTTATAGGCCCCAATCTTAGATCGTCCAAAATTATCACCAACTGCACCAATGTATTCATCTATTAAGTCGGACAGGGATCTTTCACCATGGATGTTCTGGTTGATAGTTCCCTGTAAAATCTGAGCAAGCGTTATCTTTTTATATGTTTCCGCTTGCTTGCGTGTCTTAAAAGATTTGGAGACTTTGATGGTCTCGCCGGTAAAAGGGCATTTCTGTCTAATGCGAACCTTATAGGTTGTTCCCTTGATGCCTTTTAA
>CAIMZP010000119.1 GCA_903846025.1 uncultured beta proteobacterium
TGCACCAGGAAGCACAATAAATCCGAATGCGTTTCCCGGAGTGCCAAGGTTAGGGTTACGAATTTTTGCGTAATGTATTGCACCCTCAGTAAACCACCATACAAAATTGGAATACTGAATAATTTTTGCCTCTAAAGATTGTCTAAATTGCGCATCACGATTTTTTGGCTTTGTAAAACCCTGATCATTGGAGCTCTTGCGGATAACCAAGGGATCATGAATCTCTGCGATCCATTTAACACCTGTCGATTTTTTTAACCACAAACCCGCTAGATGGGCAGACCATGCGCCTCCAGTGGAATATACAAGATCAACCTTGCCATCCCGAATTAACTTAAGGCCATGTATAAATGCCGGTATAGCCCATGACCATTGACTGGAATATCCCAAAAAAAATTTTTCAAGTGCAATAAAAGGGGCTAAGAGTAGCGAAACCAGGCCTGTTGAGATCTTATAAAAAAGACCTCTACCATATTGATTGGAAATCCAGTGGCGAAAATCAAAACGAAATGCAGCTGGACCCCAAGCTAAAAACTGGTGGTGAGGGAATCTCTGATCTTTAATGCCAGTAATGGCACTAAATACTATTGGCTTAATCCCAGCATCTAATAAATAAGGGATCTTATCGGTAATCGTTTGGCTCGAAGCGCGGCCGTCCATATTAAAACCATGCGACAAAATCAGCCAATGCTTTTTTTGTATCTGAGGCTCGGAATTTAACGTCACTGATTAATTAATGAATCTATTAATTGCCAGCCACAATAGACATCACCGCCATACGGACAGCGATGCCGAAAGTCACTTGATTGAGGATCACCGATTGAGGGCCATCAGCTACCGCAGAGTCAATTTCAACTCCGCGATTCATGGGTCCTGGGTGCATCACAATAGCATCAGCCTTTGCAATAGCCAAACGCTCAGGAGTGAGGCCGTATTGTTTAAAGAAAGCAGCGCCCTCAGGGACTTGCCCAACCTCCATGCGCTCTTTCTGAATACGTAAAGTCATCACCACATCGACATTCCTTAACCCTTCTTCCATGCTGTGAAAGACCTTTACTCCCAGCATATCTAAATCACTAGGCAACAAACTCTCCGGACCAATCACTCGAATATCTTCGCAACCCAAAGTAGTTAACCCATGAATATTTGATTTAGCTACTCGACTATGAACAATATCACCCACAATTGCTACCTTAAGCCCACGAAAGTCCTGCTTAAAGTGGCGCATGGTATACATATCCAATAAGCCTTGCGTTGGGTGCTGGTTGCTGCCGTCACCCGCATTGACCACATGAACATGGGCAGGTACATGATTGGCAATCTCAATAGGCGCCTTAGAGACACCATGTCGGACGATAAAAATATCTGCCTGCATAGCAACTAAATTATCGATAGTGTCTAGAAGACTTTCGCCTTTGGCGGTCGAAGATGTGGAGATATCTAAATTAATGACATCTGCAGATAAACGCTTGGCTGCAATCTCAAAGGTCGTTCGAGTTCGAGTGGAGTTTTCAAAAAAAAGATTGAATACACTTTTTCCTCGCAGTAGTGGAACTTTTTTCACTTCCCTAGAGGGGTCGGTGACGCTGACAAATTGCTTAGCAGTATCAAGAATATGGACAATTTGCTCTTTAGGTAAACCTTCTAAAGTTAAAAGATGGGTTAACTCTCCAGCCGTATTAAATTGATTGACCGCACTGTCTGCTGCACTCATTGCGCACGCTCCTCGAGTTGGAAACTGAACTTGCCAGAATCATCTTTTTCTAAAACTAAAATTTGTTGATCTGGAACATTTACAACTTCGCCCACAAAATCAGCGCTTACTGGAAGCTCACGCTTTAATCGATCCGCCAAGACCATTAACTCCACCTGAGCAGGTCTACCAAAATCAAATAGTTCATTTAATGCTGCGCGCACCGTTCTACCGGTCAACAAAACATCATCAATCAAAATCACATTGGCAGCGGTAACCTCATAAGGCAAATTGGTGGGCATGGTGCTAGCAGTCCGAAGCGCAGTCATACCCTTCTCAGCGTAATCATCCCGATGAAAGGCTACATTAATAATTCCATAGCGAGGCAGTTGAAGATCGTTAGCTAAACGCTCTGCAATCCAGGCGCCCCCCATGGCGAGACCAGCCAATTCAAATACCTCGCCAGCATCCTTACGCTTACGCAATACTTCCAATAATTTTAGATAGGACTGCTCTGCACTCATCTTAATCAATCCAATTCTTCTCAAGAAAATACTGCTCCAAAATTAAGGCTGCCGACTGGGCATCCAAATTGTCTCGCATCTCAGGATTCCCCTCCAAAACAACTGAGGTATAGCGCTCATCCACCCAATCTACCGGCAGCCGAAAGCGACCATGTAGTTGATTACCAAAGCGCTTGGCCTTCGCCGTCATTTCATGCTCGGCTCCATCAGGGTGGCATGGTAAACCCACAACCAGTTGATTTGGCTCCCATTCCTTAATAAGGTCTTCAATGGCCTTAAAGCGGGCATCGTCATTAGATTCAGAAATCGTCTTCACAGCCTGCCCCGTCCGAGTAAACGTATTCCCAATAGCAACGCCTATTCTGCGGGTGCCATAATCAAAAGCCATCACGGTTCTCACATTAGGCATGCCCTACCTCGCCCGAAAGGTCAGATAAATCAAATCCTAAGTGACTCATCGTGCGCCCGTAACGCTGACTTGAGGGGGTATCAAAAATAATGTCCGCCATTTGTTCTTGCGACAAAGGAACATTCATCCAGCCATTGAGCGTAATCTCTTCTTCAAGTTGACCAGCGCCCCATCCGGCATAGCCAAGGGTAATCAGAAACTTTTTAGGGCCATTACCGGAGGCGACTGCTTCAAGCACATCCTTTGAGGTAGTCATTGTTAAGCCGCTGGGAATAATCAAAGAAGAGCTATAACCGCTATCGACGATTGGCTCATGCAGAACAAAGCCGCGCTCTACTTGAACTGGCCCGCCAAAGTAAACGGGTTTATCAATTAAGGGGGCAATTTCCAATTTAAGTTCAATTTTGTCAAAAAGCGTAGCCAAATCCACTTCAGTTGGCTTATTGACTACCAGGCCCATTGCACCTCGTTCAGTATGCTCAAAAAGATAGATGACCGAGCCAACAAAATCCGGGTCTTGCATGCCAGGCATGGCGATTAAAAACTGATTAGCCAAATGATCCGCGGAATAGGAGATCAATGACCCAACATCTGGGGTTTGGATGGGTAATGGAGGTTGGCCCATAGGGACTTTCTTAGCCGAGCTCATGTGCGTCTATTTTACAGAATTACTAGATCTTTCCGGTAAACCAATACGCAATTAAACCCACTAATTCATGATTGACCTTGTGCCAATTCTCAACTCCATCCTTGAGATCAAAAGAGGTCCACCTTAAGCTATTGCCTGTCTGGTAATCGACAGGTACGGGAATCACCTCAATTCCTTGTTTTTGGAAAACCTTATCTGAGCGATACATATGACTTGCAGAAGTAATCAAAAGCCACGGCAAAGGCGCACCATCTGCTCTTTTTTGCCCGAACTCCCATGCTATTGGCTTGATGTAAATCACATTTTCGTAAGTATTGCGAGATTGATTTTCATAATGGCCCGCCCGATCTGATAAACCCTGCTCGGCAATCAATTGCTTGAAAGCATCGGCCTCTGAGATTCCCTTAGGAGATAAGCGATCCGAGAATCCACTAAAGATAAAGGGTAAATCGGGATATTTACGAATCAACTCAAATGCTTTAGTCACTCGCTCAGCCGAGGAATAGATAGATATCTCCCCGCGATCGGCTGCAATTTCACCGCCCTCAATTGCTCCACCTAAAATGATGATCCCACCAACATCACTGGAGCTTATGTGGGTGATATTGACCTTAGAAACCCCATCCTCAAGTGCCCTTAAAAACACCTCTGAAGCGGGGAGCCAGCCAACCAATATCAAATCTAAAAGGGCCAGGATTAAGAAGCGCCTGCATAAATCGACCTTTCGCAAAGCAAGAAATAGTAGACTTAAAACTATAAATACGATAACCCAATTCAGCGGCTCAATGCAGAGCTGAGTAAACTTCGAGAGTATGAAAAAGATCGCATCCATCATTGCATTCGATCTTAACTCGTGCCCGTGCAACACTCCTAAATTAGCCCTAATATAGGGTCTATGCAAAAAGCACTGGTTTGGCTCCGTCGCGATCTTCGTCTTTATGACCAAGCTGCGCTTCATCACGCCCTGAAAAATAATAGTCAAGTTTGGCTGGCGTTCATCTTCGATACTGATATTTTGACCCCCCTCCTCAAAGGTGAGCTTGACGCAAACGGCCTTAAGCATGATCGTCGAGTCGACTTTATCTGGCAAGGTCTTCAGAAAATTGATGAGGAACTAGGCCAGCAAGGTACAGGCTTAATAGTCCAAGTAGGAAACCCCACTCAATCTATTCCTCAGATTGCAAAGGATCTAGGGGTGAATACCGTGTATACCAATCGTGACTATGAGCCCTCTGCGATTGCTCGGGATTCATTGGTGCAATCCTCATTGGAGCAGATGGGGATAGGGTTTGAGAGTTTTAAAGATCAAGTGATTTTTGAGAAAAAAGAAATTCTCACCAACTCAAATACTGTTTTCTCAATCTTTACGCCCTATAAAAATAGCTGGCTCAGAAATCTGCAAGAAAAAGACATTGCGGCTTATGACTGCACGCCAAAAAAAGGCCAATTGTCTCCAATTCCTCCAAAATTGGAGGCCCCCCTTCCATCTCTAGAATCCATGGGCTTTAGTTCTACAGGGATTGAATCCTATCTTCCCCCAGGGTCAGAGGCGGGCCAGCAATTTCTCGAAGATTTCCTACCTCGAATTGATCAGTATCAAATCGGGCGAAACTTCCCCGCGATTAAAGGGGTGAGTTACCTTTCTACCCATCTGCGTTTTGGAATGCTTTCTATTCGCGGACTGGTTCGTGAAGCACATCGGCGCATGCTTGCTGGCAGCATGGGTGCGACTATTTGGTTAAGCGAACTGATCTGGCGGGATTTTTATTTCATGATTTTGTCAAATCATCCTCGTCTAGCTGAAGGTGCTGCATTTAAGCCTGACTATGACAACATCCAATGGGAAAGTGGTCCTCACGCAAAAAAACTCTTTAAAGCCTGGTGCGAGGGGAAAACTGGCTATCCATTGGTTGACGCCGCCATGCATCAACTCAATCAAAGTGGTTATATGCATAATCGCTTAAGAATGGTGGTTGCCAGCTTTTTGACAAAAGACTTGGGAATTGATTGGCGCTGGGGTGAACGCTACTTTGCAGAACACCTTAATGACTTTGAACTCTCCTCAAATAACGGGGGATGGCAATGGGCCTCCTCTTCCGGGTGTGATGCGCAGCCTTATTTTCGGATCTTTAACCCCATTACCCAATCGGAGAAGTTTGATCCCGAGGGTAAATTTATTCGTCGCTACTTACCGCAATTGGACAAGTTATCCAAAAAATCTATTCATGCTCCATGGCAGGCTGGACATATCGAACTGGAAGCCGCAGGGATTTTACTGGGACGCGATTATTCCCAACCCATCGTCAATCATGACCAAGCGCGAAAAAATACCTTAGTTCGCTATAGCGTGGTCAAAAAAATCAGTGCCGAATAACTTACCATTCCATATCCGCTTTAATATAGAGCATGAGTAAGATTTACGCTATCGGAGATGTGCAAGGGTGCGCCCCCTCCTTAAA
>CAIMZP010000120.1 GCA_903846025.1 uncultured beta proteobacterium
CAATATTTAGAACCCTACTCAGTCGTCATCACTACCTTTGATAAACGTTTTGATACTTTTTTGGTGCCCTTAATAGCGGAAATTAAAGTTCAACGTCCAAACATAGAAATTATCGTGATGGTGAACGGCCCTGGAAAGGGGGCGTTCGACGAGGTTTATAGATCCAATGTCTTGATGTATTGTGCTCAGCATCCATTCGTTTATCCGACTCTATTTCCCAACTTCCAGTCTTTGGCAAAAATGTGGAATCGCGGTGCTCTCACGGCTAGCCATGACCGCACTTTTATTTTGAATGATGACTTACGACTATGGCAAGAAAACGGAGCTTGCTTCTTCGATTATTTAGATAAGACTATGTTGACCCAAAAAGGGAGTTTTACGGTCAATGGTAGCTTTTCGCATTTCGTGGCAGATAAAAAGGAGCTAATGGAGGTTGGTTTCTTTGATGAGCGATTATTGGGTCTTGGTGAAGAGGATGGTGATTTTTTTTGGCGCTATCACCAAACATATCAGCGGGAAATTCCCAGCGTGGAATTAGGCTTGATTGATAACGTTCGCTCTGATCTAGCTGATGATGGTTATACCAAAGGCATCCGCACCGCCTCTAAATTTAACCGTGATTTTATTAATCATGTGAAGTATAAAAATACTCTACTTGGCGGGTATCGTGGAATGTTTGACCATAAGGTAAGGCAGGTTCTTGTAGATGAAAAACAATATCCCTACGAGTCTTTTTATGTAAGCAATAAAAAAGATCTTTAAGTCTGTCTCCAACTAGTTATGTGTTTAATTCAGCATCACAATCCCTTGATTATTTGATGAATCTATTTACAGGAAGACAGTGTCAAATTAAGCTAATAAATCATGTTCTTTTGGTTAGCAGGCGCAATCCTGACAAAGTGATCAACGATTATTATCGTTACGTTTTGGAACTACTTCTTAAAAATCTGCGGAGCATAAACAAGCGCTGCATTATATTTTTTGATTACCCTAAATTTCGTTTGCTGGCCAAACTATTACCAATTATTTATATTGATTTACAAATAGAGCACACTCTAGTTAAGCCGGGTGGTCGAGATTCTGAAGGGTCTCTGGTGGGGGGGGTTCAGATTAAAAATAGTCATAATAATTATCTGATTAGAATTGCCAATTTTAGCAAGTTAAATCAAGCGGATATTATTTTTGATTACAGTCGTATTAATTTATTTAATATTCGCTCAACTAAAGCTCTACAAGATTATTCAAGAAAAACCTTTTGTATCAGCCCTGCCTTGTATTCGATTAATACAAACCCCATTGGGCGCAATGGAATTATTACTTTATTTGGTAATGTTGATGAGCCTAGAAGAAAGTCATTTCTTGAAGATTTAAAAAGACATCGTATTGACTCTAAAAATATTAGTGGAATTTATTTTGGTATTGATGAGATCTATCGAAAAACAAAAATTGTGATTAATATTCGCCAAACAGATTATCACGATACGCTTGAGGAGCTTAGGGTGCTACCAGCTTTGCGCAGCGGGGCAATTGTGATTTGTGAGTCCGCCCCTTGTGTTGAAAAAACTTGGTATTCCAAGTACATTATTTGGGGAACCGTAGCGCAGTTGCCTCAATTAATTGCAGATACTGAAAAAAACTATGATCAAATTCATTTGCGTATTTTTGGTAGCCTAACAACAAATTCTTCTTTTCTAGTTCGGATGTTGAGAATAGAGAGATGCAATGAGCTTGCCTCCAATAGGGCAATAAAGCTAATGAATAAAAATTTAACAAAGACTTAATAATTTAATGGGAGTCCTATGATTTTAGTGACTGGTGGCGCAGGTTTCATTGGCAGTAATTTTGTGTTGGATTGGTTGGCGAATCCCGCTGCGGAAGGTGTCGTTAATTTAGATAAATTAACGTATGCAGGGAATCTGGCCACATTAGAGTCTTTAAAAGATGACTCTCGGCACATATTTAATCATGGTGACATTTGCGATAAAGAGCTGGTTACAAAATTATTAAAAGAATTTCAACCTCGCGCCATTATTAACTTCGCCGCAGAGAGCCATGTAGATCGCTCGATTCATGGGCCGGCAGAATTTGTTCAAACTAATATTCTTGGTACTTTTAATTTACTTGAGTGCGCTCGCGAGTACTGGAATAATCTTGATGAAGATGCCAAAAAAGAATTTCGTTTCCATCATGTGTCAACTGATGAAGTCTATGGGTCTTTATCAGCGACCGATCCTGCATTTACAGAAACCCATCCTTATGAGCCTAATAGTCCTTATTCTGCATCTAAGGCCGCCTCTGACCATTTGGTGCGCGCCTGGTTTCATACCTATGGGTTTCCAGTCGTCACAACAAATTGCTCAAATAATTACGGCGCATACCATTTTCCAGAGAAGCTCATTCCCTTGGTTATTCTTAATGCGCTCAATGGCAAACCGTTGCCAATTTATGGCGATGGTCAACAAGTGCGCGATTGGTTATACGTCGGTGACCATTGCTCTGCAATTCGCGAAGTTTTGAAAAATGGCAGATTGGGCGAAACATACAACATTGGTGGTTGGAACGAAAAGGCCAATATTGAGGTGGTTAAAACTATTTGCAAAATCTTAGATGAATTAAAGCCGCGCGCAGATAGCAAGCCCTATATCGACCAAATCACCTATGTTAAAGACCGTCCAGGGCATGATCGTCGATATGCTATTGATGCTGGCAAGATTGAGCAAGAGCTCGGATGGCATCCGGTAGAAACATTTGAAACGGGTATACGCAAGACGGTGCAGTGGTACTTAGATAATCCAGTATGGATTGATGGAGTGGTGAGCGGATCTTATCGCGATTGGTTACAAAAGCAATATACCTAGGGTAATTTTTTCATATGCATATTTTGGTTTTTGGTAAGGATGGTCAATTAGGTAAAGCTTTTAAAGCTCTATTGGATGTGGTCTCGCCTACTTTAGTAAACAAGCCCGTTATTCAATATGTTGGGCGTAGTGAGTGTGATCTCAGTCATCCCGATGCCATTCGTAATCTTTTAACCCAGCTTCAACCTAACCTTATTATTAATGCTTCTGCCTATACCACAGTTGATAAGGCGGAAATCGAAGCTGACCTGGCTTATGCTGTAAATGCTAAGGCGCCAGAGATCATGGCAGAGTTTGCAGCAAAGAATGATGCGAGCTTCATTCATTTCTCCACTGATTATGTTTTCGATGGGGAAAAGTATGGTTTTTATTTAGAGGATGATATTCGTCATCCTTTAGGGATCTATGGAAAAAGTAAAGCGTTAGGTGAAGAGGCGGTTATACGGGTATTTTCAAATAGCGCTAAAGGCCGTTATGCCATTCTTCGAACTAGCTGGGTATATGGAGATGGTAGTAATTTCATCCGCACAATTTTACGTTTGGCAAAAGAGCGTGAAGAGCTGAAAATTATTGACGACCAGTATGGTGCGCCAACTAGTTCTGACTGGTTAGCAAGCGTGAGTTTGAGTCTCGCTTTAAATCAACAGGGTGACTTAGTGAAATTCCCATCAGGCATTTACCATGCCGTACCAGCTGGGGCAGTTTCCTGGCATGGTCTAGCCTCTTTGGCGGTCGAGTCAGCGCTTGAGGCAGGGGCAATCTTAAAAGCGAAGCCTGCATCTATAAGGCCAATTCGTGCTGTGGAGTATCCCTTGCCGGCTCCAAGACCAATGAACTCTCGTATGTCCACTGATAAGCTGCAGTCTATTTTGGCCCTTTATGGAGGGCATTTCAGCTCTACTGCACAATCTTATAATGATTCCAACAAGGATCCTGGATTTCCTCATTGGGAGGGGATGGTTCGTGAGTATGTATTTAAATTAGCATCTGACGGTGTAATTTAGTTTGAGTCAAAAAAGATAGGGTTGTGATGACAATAAAGCGCAAAGGCATTATTTTGGCCGGTGGGTCTGGTACCCGTTTATATCCAGTAACTCAGGCCGTTTCTAAGCAGCTCATGCCAGTTTATGACAAGCCGATGGTGTATTACCCCTTAAGCACTTTAATGCTAGCCGGTATTCGGGATATTTTATTAATTTCTACACCACACGATACTCCTCGTTTTTCTGAGTTGATGGGTGACGGTTCGCAATGGGGTTTGAACATTGAGTATTGTGTTCAACCCTCCCCTGATGGTTTAGCGCAAGCATTTACCCTGGGTAAAAACTTTGTGGGCAATAGCCCAAGTGCA
>CAIMZP010000121.1 GCA_903846025.1 uncultured beta proteobacterium
CAACCCAATGGGTAGCTTACTTTGGATAAGGTAGTAGCCCCCAAGACAGATTTCAATGAAACCTGCCAATTCCAATCCCAATATTATCACGTTCCTAGCCACCTTCAGCAACATCCTCTAGACTCATAAATACTGCAAGAAATCCCAAGAATACAAACCAGAGTCATGGCCATCAGAGAAAGAGGGTCTAAGGGCGTAATGTCCAACAGGCTCCAGATTAGCAATTAGCACTTCTCGCTTGCCCGTTTGCAATGTCTCCTGCCCAGGACCGTGCCCCTGTACTTCGGCAGAGGGAGACAGTACCCTTAAAAGTTCAAATGGTAAACGATAGCTATTGCCATTTTCATAACCCAACTCTAAAACTTTGGATTTTTGATGAACCACTACATTTTTTGGAATCATTAAACCAAAACCCTCTCAATACCACCTTGGTTTGCTTTAGTTACATAGTCTTGCATCCAGTTCTCACCCAATATTTTTTGTGCCATTTCCACCACGATGTAATCAGCGGTAGTATCGCTATCAGCATCAAAACGGCTTAAACCCTGCAAGCACGAAGGGCAACTGGTCAGCACTTTGACCTCACCAGTAAAGTCATCTTTACGCAATTCATTGGCACCCTTTTCCATTTCAATTTGTTTGCGAAAACGTACTTGAGTAGAGATATCTGGGCGAGTTACTGCGAGCGTTCCCGACTCCCCACAACAGCGATCATTTTTTAGAATAGGCTTGCCATCTTCTTGCGTAATGAGTTCATTCACTGTTTTCATGGGGTCTTGCAATTTCATTGGTGAATGACACGGATCGTGATACATGTATCTCACTCCAGCTACCCCAGACAACTTTAGGCCTTTTTCCAATAAATATTCATGGATATCAATAATCCGACAACCAGGAAAGATTTGATCAAACTGATAACCCGCTAATTGGTCGTAACAGGTGCCACAGGAAACCACTACTGTTTTAATGTCTAAGTAATTTAAGGTGTTGGCTACGCGATGGAAGAGCACCCGATTATCGGTAATCATCTTCTCCGCTTTATCAAAGTCGCCATTGCCACGTTGTGGATACCCGCAGCACAAATAGCCTGGAGGCAATACCGTTTGCACCCCTACATTCCACAGCATCGCTTGAGTTGCCAATCCCACTTGTGAAAACAGGCGCTCAGATCCACAACCCGGGAAATAAAATACGGCTTCAGTATCAGCAGAAGTGGTTTTGGGATCTCGAATAATGGGAACATAGTTTGCATCCTCAATATCTAACAAAGCACGTGCTGTCTTCTTGGGCAAATTACCAGGCATCTTCTTATTCACGAAGAAAATGACTTGCTCTTTTATAGTCGGTTTATTTACCGTCGCAGGTGGATGTGCAGTTTGCTTACGTGCCAACTTCCGGAATATATCATTACCCAAGCGCTGTAATTGGTATCCCCATCCAATCATAACTTTTCTAACTAGGTGAATCGTTTCTGGACTCGTAGCGTTTAAGAACAGCATGGCAGCAGCAGTGCCTGGATTAAATCGCTGTTGACCCATTTTGCGTAATAAGTTACGCATATTCATCGTCACATCACCAAAGTCAATATTGACAGGGCATGGCGCTAAACACTTATGGCAAACAGTGCAATGTGCAGCTACATCGTCAAACATTTCCCAATGACGAATGGAAACGCCACGACGAGTTTGCTCTTCGTATAAAAAGGCTTCGATCAACAAGGATGTTGCCAAAATTTTGTCACGTGGGCTGTAGAGTAAGTTCGCACGTGGGACATGCGTAGAGCAAACTGGCTTGCACTTACCGCAGCGCAGACAATCTTTGATGCTGTCAGCAATCGCACCAATATCACTTTGTTGCATGATGATGGACTCATGCCCCATCAAACCAAAGCTTGGTGTGTAAGCCATGCTGAGATCGGCGTTAGGCATTAATTTGCCTTTATTGAAACGGCCTTCTGGATCAACGCGATTCTTGTAGCTTCGAAAATCTTTTAACTCATCTTCTGTAAGATATTCGAGCTTAGTAATACCAATACCGTGCTCCCCAGAGATCACACCATCCAATGAGCGCGCCAACTTCATAATTCTGTCGACGGCATGATGCGCATCTTGCAGCATCTCGTAGTCATCGGAGTTCACGGGAATGTTCGTGTGGACATTACCGTCACCTGCATGCATGTGCAAAGCTACGAAAACGCGTTTACGCAATATTTGCTTATGTATCGCTTCTAGTTCACTAAGAATCGGCTCAAAAGCTAGGCCACCAAAAATAATCCGAAGCTCAGCGCGCACTTCTGTTTTCCAAGAGGCGCGCAAACTGTAATCCTGAAGACTAGGAAAGTGAGCGTCCATTTGCGTTAGCCACTCAGACCAACGCGTGCGAACCTTTGAAATTAATTCAAGCGCCTGTTGAACGCGATCACCCAAAATCTCGGCAATTGGGATTTCATAATCATCTTTTGCCTTACCTAAAGGTAAGGCCCCTTTTGTCAAAAATAATTCAAGGCCACTTAGTACCTGTAGTTTATTTTTTAGTGAAAGTTCGATATTAATACGCTCAATACCCTCGGTGTACTCACCCATACGCGGCAAGGGAATGACCACATCTTCATTAATCTTAAAGGCGTTGGTATGACGGGCAATCGCCGCTGTGCGCGCACGATCTAACCAAAACTTCTTGCGGGCTTCAGCGCTAACGGCAACAAAACCTTCGCCTACACGCAAGTTGGCCATACGAACTACTTCGCTGGTTGCGGTAGCTACCGCCTCTTCGTTATCACCAGCAATATCGCCAATGAGCACCATCTTTGGCAAGCTATTGCGTTTGGACTTCGTCGAATAACCTACCGCCCTTAAGTAGCGATCATCTAAATGCTCAAGACCGGCCAAAATCGGACCACCCTCTTTAGTTAAGCCATCGAGATATGCCTTTATTTCTACAATGCTAGGAATCGCTTCACGTGCCTGCCCAAAAAACTCCAAACACACTGTACGCATGTATTTAGGCATACGATGCAAGATCCAGGTTGCACTAGTGATTAAGCCATCACAACCTTCTTTTTGAACGCCTGGTAATCCCGATAAAAACTTATCAGTTACATCCTTACCCAGCCCTTCTTTACGAAAACGCCTTCCTTCAACTTCTAATATTTCTTTTTTCAGAATACGTTCGCCGGGCTCCCTTAATCCATCTGACCAAATTAACTGAAATCGAACTGTTTCAGCGACATGAATCTTTCCTAAATTATGGTCAAGGCGTTCAATATCGAGCCAGTTACCTTCGGGATCGACCATGCGCCAGCTAGCTAAGTTATCAAGCGCTGTTCCCCAGAGAACCGCCTTCTTACCACCCGCGTTCATGGCAATATTGCCACCGATACAACTGGCGTCAGCTGAAGTGGGATCTACTGCAAACACCAAACCAGCACGCTCTGCAGCGTCGGATACCCGTCGCGTCACAACACCAGCACCAGTAAAGATCGTTGATACTTCTTGATCTACTCCAGGCAGGCGCATGCTCTTTACTTCATCAATTTGTTCGAGCTTTTCAGTATTAATTACTGCCGACATGGCATAAAGAGGTATTGCTCCACCGGTATAGCCTGTACCACCTCCACGAGGAATAATTGTGAGGCCGAGCTCCACACAAGCCCTTACCAGACCAGGGATCTCTGACTCATAATCGGGCTTTAAGACTACGAGGGGAAACTCGACGCGCCAGTCGGTTGCATCGGTCACATGGGCGGCACGAGATACACCATCGAAACAAATATTATCTAAAGCAGTATGGCGGCCTAATATTTTGCGAGCACGCTTATGTATTTGCTCTACTTCTTTAAAGCCATTCTCAAAACTTTCAACTGCGCGATGGGCGGCGCTCAGTAAAATGTCAACTTGTTCCGCAGAATCCCCGCTAGATCGCTTTTTCACTTCGCCCAGGCGATGCCACAAAGCATCCACTAGCAATTGACGACGCTTAGCGTTATCCAGCAGATCATCTTGCAAAAATGGATTGCGTTGGACCACCCAAATATCGCCTAGCACTTCAAACAGCATCCGAGCAGAACGCCCTGTGCGTCTAACGCCACGTAGGTTGTTGAGCACACTCCATGACTCTTCACCCAACAGGCGAATAACAATCTCACGATCGGAAAAAGAAGTGTAGTTATAAGGAATTTCACGCAAGCGGGGGGAGCCCGCCTCGGCGTCTAACAACTGATTCAAAGCTAATGGTGCGTTCATAGCGTCATATTTGATAAATATGCATTTTAATTGAGGGAAGTCAATATTGGCAGGAATCTAGAAAAGATGTCAGCCAAAGGGATAAACCCTTTCAAATCTAAGGGCTTAGAGCTTATCCGTGGTACGCTCATCGGATGGCAACGAACTATTTAAAGAAAATATTATCGGCCCGAGTCTATGACGTGGCCAGAGAAACTGAGCTGCAGCTAGCCCCCGAACTCACGAAGCGTTTAGGAAATCAGGTCTTACTTAAAAGAGAAGATAACCAACCTGTTTTCTCCTTCAAATTGCGGGGCGCCTATAACAAAATGGCTCACTTATCTCCGGAAGCCCTAAAACGGGGGGTGATTGCAGCCTCAGCGGGTAATCACGCTCAGGGAGTTGCTTTGGCGGCAGCCAAAATGAAATGCAAAGCAGTTATCGTCATGCCGCTCACGACCCCTAGCCTCAAAATTGATGCCGTTAAGGCTCATGGCGGCTCATGGGTAGAAGTTATTTTGCATGGGGAGTCTTACAGTGATGCCTTTAAATACTCAGAACTTGTAGAGAAAAAACGAAATCTCACCTTTGTCCATCCTTTTGACGATCCAGATGTCATTGCTGGACAAGGGACTATTGCCTTGGAAATTTTTCAGCAGCACCAAGATCCAATTGACGCCATCTTTGTGGCTATTGGAGGTGGTGGCCTCATCTCTGGTGTTGGCGAATATGTCAAGGCAGTCAGCCCCAAGACCAAAGTAATTGGCGTGCAATCAGTTGACTCTGATGCTATGAGAAGATCACTAGAGGCAAACAAACGAATAGAAATGAAAGATGTGGGACTCTTTTCTGATGGTACTGCGGTCAAGCTAGTCGGCAAAGAAACCTTTCGAATCTGCAAACGCGTAGTCGACGATATCATTACAGTTGATACGGATGAAATTTGCGCCGCAATCAACGATGTCTTTACTGATACCCGCAGTATCCTAGAGCCTGCAGGAGCTCTAGCCATTGCGGGTATGAAAAAATACGTAGAAAAGCATCGCATCAAAAAGAAAACCTTGGTTGCCATTGCGTGTGGAGCCAATATGAATTTCAGCCGCTTACGCTTTGTAGCTGAGCGTGCCGATGTTGGCGAATTCCGCGAAGCAGTCTTTGCCGTCACCATCCCAGAAGAGCGCGGCTCTTTTAGGCGCTTTTGTGAGCTACTTGGTAATCGCAACGTGACCGAATTCAACTATCGCATAGCTGATGAAAGTGAAGCCCATATTTTTATCGGCGTTGGAACGCAAAAGTCTACCGATAGCGCTGCTATTGCAAAGTATTTCCGCAAAGCTAAATTTGCGACGATTGACCTGACCCATGATGAGTTAGCCAAGGCCCACCTTCGTCATATGGTTGGCGGCCGATCCACGCTTGCCCAAGACGAGCTTTTGTATCGCTTTGAATTTCCTGAGCGTCCAGGGGCATTAATGAAATTCTTGACCAGCATGGCACCCAACTGGAATATCAGCCTATTTCACTACCGCAATCATGGTGCTGACTATGGACGCATCCTAGTCGGCATTCAAGTTCCCAAGAACGAGCAAAAGAAGTTTCAACATTTCTTAGCTTCACTAGGTTACCCCCATTGGAATGAGACCGATAATCCTTCTTATCGTCTCTTCCTAAAATAAGATGTCATACACACTCAGCGGAAAATTGGTTGTTGCGATTTCATCGCGTGCATTGTTTGATTTTGAGGAAGAGAATCGTATCTTTGAATCGACCGATGACAGCGCCTACATGAAGTTGCAATTAGATCGACTGGGTATTGCAGCCCAGGCTGGCGTAGCTTTTCCCCTAGTTAAAAAGCTTCTGGCATTTAATGAAGAAGGTGAGCAACGTGTAGAAGTGGTCATACTCTCACGCAATGACCCTGTTAGCGGTTTGAGAGTTTTCCGCTCTGCCGAACATCATGGCCTGCATCTGCAGCGCGGTGTATTTACAAGGGGTCGCCCCCCCTATCACTATCTTCGCTCCTTGCATGCCAACCTATTCTTATCAGCCAACGAAGATGATGTTCGTGCCACTATAGATGCCGGATTCCCTGCTGCCCGCGTCTACCCTGAGTCCAGTAAAACGGCTGAGTCACACCCCAAGGAAATTCGGATTGCCTTTGATGGAGATGCCGTGCTCTTTTCAGATGAAGCGGAGCAGGTATTTCAAAAAAAGGGTTTAGAGGCATTTGTGGATCATGAAAGCAGAAACGCAGCGATTCCTTTGCCACCAGGACCTTTTAAGCCTTTGCTAGAGGCACTGCATCGTCTTCAACGATCTACCAGTGAAACGGGTATGCGAATTCGCACCGCCCTAGTAACCGCCCGATCTGCGCCAGCACATGAGCGCGCGATTCGCACACTCATGGCTTGGGGTATTGATGTTGATGAAGCCATGTTCTTGGGTGGCCTGTCCAAAAGTGAATTTTTACGTGAGTTTGAGCCTGACTTCTTCTTTGATGATCAAACGGGTCACTGCCAATCTGCCGCATCCGTAGCCCCTACTGGCCATGTTGTATCGGGCGTGTCGAATCGCCCAAAAACATAAGATTCATCTCAATATATAAAATCAAGTAGATTTAATCGCATGGCAACTTTACCTCTCGGTCAAAACTCCAGCTACCCAGATCAATATGATCCTAGCTTGCTATTTCCCATTTCCCGCTCTGAGAATCGCCTGAAGTTAGGCATCGAAGAAAATCAAGCGCCTCCCTTTTTTGGCGTTGATATTTGGAATGCTTACGAACTCAGCTGGCTTAATAAAAAAGGCAAGCCACAAATTGCGTTAGCGGAATTTCTGATACCCGCAGATTCTCCAAATATGATCGAATCTAAATCATTCAAGCTTTATCTCAATAGTTTAAATGGCGCTCACTTTGAAAGTGAAGATGAAGTGCGTGAAAGATTAAATACTGATTTATCAGCAGTGGCAGGCAATAAAATTAATACCCGTATTTACGCAACAGAAGCTACCTCTAAAAAAGGCATGCAAGAAATGAGTGGGGTATTAATGGATCGGCTCGATATTGAAATTGATCCTAAGCTACCAGCTGATCCCGCACTGCTAGAGGTCAATAACTCTTTTGGACCTATCGAGCAGTGCCTCGTCTCACACTTACTCAAATCAAATTGCCCTGTTACCGGTCAACCCGATTGGGCTAGCGTACAAATTCGATATCAAGGTCGCCCTATTGCGGAAGAAGGTCTGCTCCGTTACTTAATTGGATTTAGGCAACTAGGTGAGTTTCATGAGCATTGCGTTGAAACTATTTTTTGCGACATTAAGCGCCAATGTCAGCCTGACAAACTGTCGGTGTATGCCCGCTACACCAGGCGTGGTGGATTAGATATCAACCCTTTTCGGACCGATCACAATTCAGCATGGCCAAATAACATTAGACATTCTAGGCAATAATTAAAAAGCACTAAGGGGTTTCAGCCTCCTTAGGAAGCCCGAGCGGCAGGCCATAAATCTGCACAAGATAACTTTGGATGTTCGGCGCCTGGCCAAAGCAACTCTTCACCAAACCAGGATTTGAATACCACCCATTGTCCAGTTTTGCCTCATCCATAAAGGACTTCATAACGATCGCAATATCAACATCACTAAGACCTGCTACTTTTAATTTATAAAATCCTAAAGAGCAGGCCCTGGCCAATTCAACTCCCTCTGCTCTGGAAATTTTTTGCAACAAACTAGGAGATGAATTATTCAGAATCTGCATAAAATTCTGACCCGAACCAGGCATTTGGTAATTAAGAATATATTCAGATGATAAGTTTTCCCGGTCACCCAGACCTTCTATATTTGTCACTGTTGGATAGAACATACTTCTGAAATACTGGAGTTCTAATTTCACCGTGAACATGAGCCGCTTGTCTGATTTAGAATCTTTTTGCAAATCCCGAATTTGTTGATCAGAAATGCTTCCTACACTCTGCTCTATTTTATAAACAGGTATTTCAACCGAATGAATGCCACTGCGCAACTCAGACCAATGAAATGACACAGGAACTTTTGCATCAATCATTCCCTGCAAAAGACTATTAGCTCGATTTTGCGTATCTCCTAGCACTGAATTTCCGACAGTCGCTGAAACGCCCCCAATAATGCCCGCGGTGCCACCAGTAGCTACCATCGCTGCCGCACCCAAAAGTAATTTTGCTGAGCCAATAAAATCTTGATTAGAGTCGTTTGAACTTTTTACGTTTAAAACCAAGGACAGATTCCCGGGGCTAAATATGGAATAAGCTCCTAAGACACTCATAGGAACAACCTGTAAAGGCGCAGTACTGAGTGAAGCACATTGAGAGCCGTTATCTCTGCCATCAAACGTGGCAATGGGAATCTCCACTTTGTCGAGTTTGGTCTTAAACCCATTCGTAACCACCGATAAAATTAGTTGAGTTTTATCTGAACCCCAAAAACTGCGACTTGCCATCTGCGTGCAACTATTGACCGGTATGACTTCTGAAGTAATTGTGAGATAGCCATCGCCTCCCCTACCAACACGCAACCAATTTGGGGGATCTACCCTCTCAAAAGATGGACTCATATCAGGAAAGAAAAAAGGAGCAGCCCCAGAAATGCTTGGCCAAACAGTGAAGAGCGCACTTGTAAATACGAAAAGTGCCGATCCTATTTTTCCTTTAAAAATCATAAGGTCATTTTAAGGCGATTGCTAGAAGACTTACTGCACATTAATAAAAAGAAAACCCCAATCAGTTTAAAAACTGATTGGGGTTTCCAGTTCAAATCTCTTTACAGAAATACTGGGGATCTGTCAAAACGGAATATCGTCATCCATTGCGCCAAGCGATGCGGCATTAGAAGATGCTGGGGCAGATTGCTCGGCTGGCTTTGAGAAAACGCGGTCGGCCGGATCCTGGGTCCAGTTAAACAGCCCGTTAAAGACACCGGCATACTGAAGCAGGCCGTAAAAAGCCAGTATTCC
>CAIMZP010000122.1 GCA_903846025.1 uncultured beta proteobacterium
AAAAAGCTTTATAAATCAAAGCCATCGAATTGTAGCAGAGCAACCCTTGAAATGAGCGAATGCCACTACAAAATTGGGATGATTTCTGCGTATATATGCCCTTTATAAAATTAAAACTTAACAATATCAAATACTTAAGAAAAATGAACTCGTTTATCTGCTCACCCATATCCCTTCTTTGTTGTATTTTTTTCTTAAATAGCCCTGCTTTTGCTCAATTTTGCTCAATATTTAGCCCTGATAAGACAATCTCTGAGCAAAGGGGAAGGCATTCTCGAAAAGAATGAGGAAACTGTACACAGCCCAACCCAAAGCTAAAGCAATTATCAAGAAATCAGTGGGTTATGGCACTTTTAGAAATTTTGGTATGAAATTTTGATCGCAGGTGGCGTAAGTGCAGGCGGGCTTGGGTATCGGAATTCAGTCATTGCAAAATATTTTTATCTTTCAAACCGAAGCCGCACTAAATAACGTTATTAACTCAGGCTGGACTTTTGGGGGCCAATTAACGGCCGCCGCTAAATATGAGTCCAATGGGTACGACCATCAAGATGGTGTCATTGTCGCCCCCGGAGTATTGTTATACCAACTCACGGACTTGGGCCTTGCCGCAGAAATTGCCAGCAAAGGCACCAAATACTACAAAGACTCCAGTTTGAACAAGTAAATTAATACTTCAGCAATACTCAAGGCGTCATCTGGGCATTCAACTTGGCTTGACTTGGATCATGTAGCTTATTGAGGGCTGATAAATACGCCTTAGCTGAGGCCGCAATAATATCTGGATCAGTTCCCACGCCATTCACAATGCGACCGCCTTTAGCAAGGCGAACGGTAACCTCTCCCTGAGACTGGGTGCCTGAAGTAATTGCATTAACAGAATAAAGTAATTGCTCTGCCCCACTTTTTACGACTTCTTCAATTGCATTTAAGCTAGCATCCACCGGCCCATTACCCTCTGCCTCAGAGCTCACCTCTTTATCACCAACCCTAAAAGTGACGCGTGATTTAGGGCGTTCACCCGTTTCTGAATGCTGGCTCAAGGAAAGAAAGTGATAATGCTCAGCAGCCTCTGCTGTAGCAGAATTCGACATAATGGCAATAATGTCTTCGTCAAAAATTTCTGACTTTTGATCGGCCAAAGATTTAAAGCGAACAAAAGCTTCATTTAGATCTGCCTCAGCTTCGATAGCAATACCCAACTCTTGCAACCGCTGTTTAAAGGCATTGCGACCCGATAATTTGCCTAAGACGATTTTATTAGCGGACCAGCCAACATCTTCCGCGCGCATAATTTCATATGTCTCGCGGTTTTTGAGAATGCCATCTTGATGAATGCCTGAGGTATGCGCAAAAGCATTGGCACCAACCACTGCTTTATTGGGTTGCACTACAAATCCAGTGATTTGAGAAACCAATTTAGAAGCGGGAACAATTTGAGTAGCATCTATCCCGCAAACCATATCAAAATAGTCTTTGCGAGTACGCAAGGCCATCACAATCTCTTCTAGCGCCGTATTGCCAGCACGCTCACCCAGACCATTTACTGTGCATTCTATTTGACGAGCTCCGCCAATTTTTACTCCAGCCAAAGAATTTGCCACTGCCATACCCAAATCATTATGGCAGTGGACAGACCAAACCGCTTTATCAGAGTTGGGCACACGGGTACGTAAAGTTTTAATAAATTCACCGTAGAGTTCGGGAGTGGCATAGCCAACCGTATCGGGAATATTAATAGTTGTAGCACCCTCATTAATAACGCCCTCAACTACTCTGCACAAAAAATCCATTTCGGAGCGATAGCCATCTTCCGCTGAAAACTCAATATCGTCAGCTAAGTTGCGGGCAAAACGAATAGAACGCTTTGATTGCTCCAACACTTCCTCTGGAGACATGCGTAATTTCACGGCCATGTGCAATGGACTGGTTGCCAAAAAAGCATGTATTCGCTTGGCATTGGCAAATTTCAAAGCATCTGCAGCACGTGTAATATCTTTATCGTTCGCGCGCGCAAGTGAGCAAACAATGGAATCCTTAATTGCGGCCGCCACAGCAGAGATTGCCTGGAAGTCGCCCTCTGAGCTAGCTGCAAAGCCAGCCTCAATCACATCTACCTTAAGGCGCTCTAATTGACGGGCAATGCGTACTTTTTCATCCTTAGTCATCGAGGCGCCAGGCGACTGCTCGCCATCGCGCAAGGTGGTATCAAAAATGATTACTTTATCGCTCATCATTACTCTCCAGTTCTGTATTTCTTAATTGGTATCTTGGTAAATTTTTACAGCCATTTCAAAAAACAAAAACCCCAGCAAGTTGCTGGGGCTGGTATGAGGTGGTTAATGAATTACTTTAATCTCATCAACTCAAGCCTTACCCGCCCCAAGCATTAAGCTTAGCGCCAGCAGGGGTAGAAGTGAGAAGTTCATTAACATTTACTAAATATAACCTAAATATATCTAGTTAGCTAAAACTACGTCCGCTTAATCGTTCCCAAGCCCAGATCACATAACCAGAGATTGAGTAAATAACAAATAAGCCAAATAAGGCGAAGGGTGGATTAGATGAGATCAAGACAAAGGTCAGGATCATCAGGATCATCACACCAAATGGGACGCGGTAACGCACATCCAAAGCTTTACCACTGTAAAAACGTGCATTGGAGACCATCGTTAATCCAGCATAAACCGCTATAAAAAAGGCAATCCAGGGGATAGTGGTGTCACGTACGGGAATCTTGTTATCGACAGCCAGCCAAATAAAGCCCGCCATTAAAGAACCAGCGGCTGGACTTGGTAGACCCTGAAAAAACTTTTTATCTACTACAGTAGTATTTACATTAAAGCGAGCCAAACGCAAAGCAGCACCAGCGCAATAGGTAAAAGCAGCCAACCAGCCCCACTTACCCAAATCCTTTAAAGCCCATTCATAAGCCACCAAGGCTGGCGCGACACCAAAGGACACCATATCAGCCAAAGAATCGTATTGCTCACCAAAGGCGCTTTGGGTATTGGTCATTCGAGCAATGCGACCATCCATACCATCAAGTACCAGCGAGGCAAAAATAGCAATCGCCGCTACGTCAAACTGATGATTCATCGCATTAACGATGGCAAAGAAACCAGAAAATAATGCT
Organism: uncultured beta proteobacterium; assembly: GCA_903846025.1. GTDB lineage: Bacteria > Pseudomonadota > Gammaproteobacteria > Burkholderiales > Burkholderiaceae > Polynucleobacter. Next base: position 3,137 of record CAIMZP010000122.1, read on the forward strand.
GCAGTGGTAAACGCATTTGGCAAAAGGTAAATACCCTTGCTGCGTAGCCGTGGCTTTTGCACGTGCAACTCATCTACCTCGAAATCAACCCCATCAACTAGGTCCTCACCCCACTCATCGTGAGCAGGATCAGTCCGTGTGCGTGATAAGCGACTACGATCAATACGACCACGACGGCGAAATGAGCTCAAAGAATATCCCAGTAAAAACGAAATCGATTAATCCAAGCCTGGCAAGCGAGCCAATGCTGTGTTTGTTGCATAGACTTTGTCGCCAACACTAACCAAGGGTTCCGCTGTTAATGGCAAATATACATCTACACGAGAACCAAAGCGAATAAAACCGTAACGTTCGCCGGCCTTAAGACGGTCACCCACATGGGTATAACAGAGAATGCGACGAGCAATCAAACCAGCAACCTGAACCAAGGTCACAATTTGCCCATTGGCATCAATCACCACGGCATTGCGCTCATTCTCCGTAGATGCCTTATCTAAATCAGCATTCACGAATTTACCTGGAAAGTATTGAATTTCCCTTACAAGGCCATGGACCGCACTACGGTTGGAATGCACGTTAAATACATTCATAAACACACTAATCTTTAAAGCCTCGCGACCAGCATAGGGATCATTGGTTTTTTCCACCACAACAATACGTCCGTCAGCGGGAGATAAAACCAAATCACGACCTAAAGCAGCAATCCGCTGTGGATCACGAAAGAACTGCAGAACAAAAATAAAGATAATCCAAAGTGGCCATGACCATACAATCCCACCAATGTAGTGGACTAGCAAAGTAATAGCCCCCACTAGCGCCAAATAAGGCCAACCTTCTTTCGCAATAATGGGGTGCGGATACATCATCTTTGTTCTGAGCCTTTTTAAATTACTACTAGTTTTTGTTTTACTTAGGTATTAATTAGTTTTTGGTTTGATCTACTAATTTATTCTTTGCAATCCAAGGCATCATGGCACGTAACTTAGCACCAACTATTTCAATATCGTGCTCGGCATTCAGGCGACGACGTGAAATTAATGTAGGGGCACCTGCTTTATTTTCCAAGATGAAGCTCTTTGCATATTCGCCTGTTTGAATATCCTTGAGACACTGACGCATCGCGTTCTTGGTTTCTTCTGTAACAATTCGTGGGCCAGTAACGTACTCACCATACTCAGCGTTATTGGAAATGGAGTAGTTCATGTTGGCGATACCGCCCTCGTAGATCAAGTCAACAATCAACTTGAGCTCATGTAAGCACTCGAAGTAAGCCATTTCAGGGGCGTAACCAGCTTCAACCAAAGTCTCAAAACCTGCTTTAATCAACTCTACTGCGCCACCACAAAGAACAGCTTGCTCACCGAACAAATCGGTTTCAGTTTCTTCGCGGAAGTTTGTTTCAATAATGCCAGCACGACCTCCGCCGTTGGCTGTTGCATATGACAATGCAACATCGCGAGCTGAGCCAGATTTATCTTGATATACGGCGATCAAATGGGGAACGCCACCACCTTGGGAGTATGTACCGCGAACAGTGTGCCCGGGAGCCTTTGGAGCAATCATAATCACATCCAAATCAGCGCGTGGCTGAACTTGACCATAATGGACATTAAAGCCGTGAGCAAAAGCAAGTGCTGCACCCTGTTTGATATTGCCATGCACTTCTTTGTTATATACATCGCCAATTTGCTCATCAGGTAAAAGCATCATGACTACGTCTGCGTCTTTAACTGCCTCAGCCACTTCTTTCACTGTCAAGCCAGCATTTGCTGCTTTACTCCAGGAAGCGCCGTCTTTACGCAAACCAACAGTCACGTTAACACCAGAGTCTTTGAGGTTCAATGCGTGCGCGTGGCCCTGTGAACCGTAACCAATGATGGTAACTTTTTTGCCCTTAATGAGGGACAAATCAGCATCTTTATCGTAAAAAACTTTCATGCTCTTTCCTTGTATTAAAAATAGGTGGTTAATGCAGTAATAAGTGGGTTGAAAAATTAAACTTTTAAAATGCGTTCGCCGCGCCCGATACCAGACCCACCCGAACGGACTGTCTCCAGTATGGAAGCGCGATCAATTGAATCAATGAAAGCATCCAATTTGGCACCATCACCAGTGAGCTCGATGGTGTAACTCTTATCAGTCACATCAATAATGCGACCACGAAAGATATCAGTCGTACGCTTAAGCTCTTCACGTTCCTTGCCTACCGCGCGAACCTTAATCATCATAAGTTCGCGCTCGATATGAGGCCCTTCAGTCAAGTCAAACACTTTGACCACTTCAACTAAGCGGTTCAAGTGTTTGGTAATTTGCTCAATGACATCTTCAGAGCCAACGGTCACAATCGTCATGCGCGAAAGCGATGGATCTTCGGTAGGTGCAACGCTCAGAGTTTCAATGTTGTAGCCACGGGCGGAGAACAGACCAACTACGCGGGATAATGCGCCCGGCTCGTTCTCAATCAATATAGAAATAATGTGTCGCATTACAGTTCCTCACTACCCAAAAGCATTTCAGTAATACCCTTGCCCGATTGGACCATTGGCCAAACGTTTTCCTCTGGGTCAGTCTGGAAATCCATAAATACCGTGCGATCTTTTAAGCGAATAGCTTCTTTAAGGGCGCCCTCAACATCAGATTTTTTCTCAATGCGCATCCCAACATGGCCATAGGCTTCTGCTAATTTCACAAAATCTGGCAATGAATCCATATAAGAGCTGGAGTAGCGCTTGTTATAAGTGAGTTCCTGCCACTGACGAACCATACCTAAGTAACGGTTATTCAAAGAGACAATCTTTACGGGAGTGTCATATTGCTTGCAAGTAGACAGCTCTTGAATGCACATCTGAATAGAGCCTTCACCAGTAATAGTGAAAACATCCTGCTCTGGGAATGCTTTTTTAATGCCCATAGCATAAGGCAGGCCCACACCCATGGTGCCTAGGCCACCAGAGTTAATCCAGCGACGGGGTTTATCAAATTTATAGAATTGCGCAGCCCACATTTGATGTTGACCAACATCAGAACAAATAAAGGCGTCACCACCGGTCAGCTCATATAACTTTTGAACCACGTACTGAGGCTTTACGATTTGTGATACTTCATCGTACTTGAGGCAATCTTTTTTACGCCACTCGTTAATCTGCTTCCACCAAGCCGCTACTTTTGCATCGTTTTTACGAGGACCCGCAGCCTTAAGCTGAGCCGTCATCTCCTGCAACACTTCTTTCAGATTACCAACAATAGGAACCTCCACCTTGACTCGCTTAGAAATCACGGATGGATCAATGTCAATGTGAATAATCTTACGAGGGTGGCTTGCAAAATGCTCTGTATTGCCAATTACTCGGTCATCAAAGCGAGCGCCAATCGCAATCAACACATCGCTGTGCTGCATCGCCATATTCGCCTCATAGGTACCATGCATTCCCAGCATACCTAAAAACTGTGGGCTAGTACCTGGAAAGCCGCCAAGACCCATTAGAGTATTGGTCACTGGATAGCCCAGCAAATCAGCAAACTCTTTCAACTCAGGGGCGGCGTCAGCTAAGATCACGCCCCCACCAGTATAAATATAGGGGCGCTCTGCTTCTTGCAACAAAGAAACCGCTTTTCGAATTTGCCCCACATGACCTTTAACTACTGGGTTATAAGAGCGCATCTCCAATGTTTCTGGATACACAAAGGGGGCTTTGGCTGCTGAAACATCCTTTGGAATATCAATTAAGACGGGGCCAGGACGACCAGTCCGAGCAATATGGAATGCTTTTTTCAACACCAAGGGAAGATCGCGCACATCTTTTACTAAAAAGTTGTGCTTCACTACCGGGCGAGTAATGCCAACGGTATCTGCCTCTTGAAAGGCATCTTCACCAATTGCGTAGGTTGGCACATTACCGCTGATGATCACCATTGGGATCGAATCAGAGTAAGCGGTTGCAATACCAGTAACCGCATTAGTAACACCAGGACCGGAGGTAACTAATGCAACCCCAACCCTGCCTGTTGCACGCGCATAACCATCGGCCGCATGAACGGCTGCTTGCTCATGGCGCACCAAAATATGCTCAAACTTATCTTGCTTAAAAATCTCGTCGTAAATAAAGAGAACGGATCCACCTGGGTAACCCCAAACGAATTCAACCCCTTCCGCATGCAATGCATGTACGAGCATCTCGGCACCAATCATTTCTGGAGGCGTCAAAACGGGATTTGGATTTGCTGAGTCTTTGTTTGCTTTAGAAGCTAAAAATTCGGCGCTGCTTGTATTCATTTTCTTTCGTCCTTTGCAATTTTCGGCAAAAAATTGTTTGGTCTGCTCTGTCTCTTGCTTGTGGCCTGAGTTCGAACGGCGCTGCTACCGGAAAAAACCACTTCTTGAATGAGATTCTAGGTAGTAAGCCTTATATTCTATAGCAATACCTTAAAATAGATCAATTCCACCTGATTGAGGTCTAATCCACTGCATGGCATCAGCCCAAGAATTATCTGACTTTCTCAGTAGCATCGAGCAACGTGCTTTTAAGCAAGCGGTTTACGCTGTGCGAGATGACGATGTCGCCTTAGACATCGTGCAAGATGCCATGATTAAGTTGGCAGAAAAATATGGTGACCGGCCAGCAGCAGAGTTGCCCTTAATTTTTACCAGAATATTGCAAAACTGTATTCACGACTCGTTTAGAAGGCAAAAGGTTCGTAATACTTGGGTTAGCCTCTTCTCTAGCATGGGTAAGAAATCCGATGAAAATGATGATTTTGACCCCCTAGAATCTCTTTCTGCCCCTGATGATAGTGAAATTCACCAAGATGGGGCATATAAACTAGAACGTAGTCAGCTATTGGAGGCTTTGGAGTTAGAAATATCAAAATTGCCGGCCCGTCAACGAGAAGCCTTCCTGATGCGTTATTGGGATGAGCTTAGTATTAATGAAACTGCCCTAGCGATGAGTTGTAGCGAAGGAAGCGTTAAAACACATTGCTCAAGAGCCACCCAAACTTTGGCTAAAGCATTGAAATTAAAAGGAATTACGCTGTGAATCGGACGAAAGAAAATCAAATAAGCCAAGCTGCTGTCGACCAATTTGGTTTGGCTACTGCCGCCCTGCTTCGCCAAGGAACTCAATCCTTGCCAGCGAGTATTAAAGATCGTCTGTATTCAGCTCGACAAAAAGCGCTTTCTGTTCGAAAGCTAGAAAAGATCTATATCCAGAAGAGGGCCCTAGTCGGCGCCACTGGAAATTGGTCATCTGGCTCAAGCTCTGTTTGGGATGCGCTGGGCTGGATCGCTCCGATGGTCGTTCTGATCTTTGGTTTAATTGGTATCGCCCAATGGCAAGACGATTCTCGTATTAATGATATCGCCGAGGTAGACGCTGCCTTACTAACCGATGATGTCCCTCCTGATGCCTACGCTGATAGCGGCTTTATGCAATTCCTCAAAAATAGCTCTGATGAAGCTACCCTGAGTACTAAAACGCACAGCCCCTCTTTATAAGTTACTGAGCCTAGGTTGCAAATGCAGAAACTTCTTAGAACCTTTGTAAGGCCCTTGCTCGCTGGCGTATACCTATTCACGGCTATTTTTGCATGCAACTTAAGCGGCTTTGGAGTCTCCTTGGCCAATGCCCAAAGTACTGGAGCATCGCATGGTAAAACCACTGGCGTTCCTGAAAAAAAACCAGACGGAACCTGGGAAGGCCTAAGTCCTGGACAGCAGAAAATTCTTGCTCCACTCGAATCTGATTGGGACTTTATGCTTCCTGAGAGCCGTAAGAAATGGATTCTGGTAGCCAATCTATACCCCAAGATTAGCGAGGTAGATCAGGTACGCTTGCAATCGAGAATGACTGGCTGGTCCAATCTCTCTCAAAGAGATCGCCGTATTGCTCGCGAAAATTATCTCAGTAGCCTAAAGTTTCCAGCGGAGAAAAAAGCAGAGGCTTGGAGTGCCTATCAAAAACTCAGCGATGAAGAAAAGAAACGATTAGCCCAGGCAGAGGAAAATAAGAAAAAGCCAACAGCCGCCAATGCTCCCACTATGCAGCAACATGCAGTTAACCCAACACCAACTTCACAATTACCACCACGCGTCCCAAAGGGCATCACCCCTTCTGAACCAGTCCCCAGCGCCACAAGCTCTTCAGGTAATCCTGATAGCGCAGCCTCTAGCTACTAAGCGGGCATGTCTCCATCTGAATTAAACGGATTGCCCACGCCATCATTTTGGCGTCGTGTGTGCTGCGCACTCTATGAACAGCTCGTTCTGTTGGGCGTAATTGCCCTCACCTTTCTCGTTCCTAGCCTCGCTTTAGGTATTTTGTTTGACCTCTCTTTACCCAGTTGGCTTAGCTTTATTTATCTTTATTTAGTTCTGGGAATGTACTTTGTTTGGTACTGGACTAAATCTGGTCAAACTTTAGCGATGCAGACTTGGCGAATACGCCTCATTGGTAAAAAGGGCTTCACACTGACACGTAGACAGGCTATTTGGCGTTATTTTTTTGGCTCTTTATGGATTATTCCCTGCATCCTATTGCAATGGCTTTTTCATTTACAAAAGTGGCAAATCATTGAAATGCTATTTACCGTGGCATTATTTTTCTGGCCCTTGACGCTCTACTTGGATCGTGCAAGTGCCTTAGTACGCCAGAGCCTGCCAGACCGTTTCGCGGGTACGCGAATGGTGGAAATTCCAAAAAACTTAGTCATACTTTATTGAAAGAAACTTAAATTTCTCGCAGGCATTCCATTGCAGTTGTATTTTGAATTTTTCTAGTAAAGCGATATCCCGCAAGAAAACAGGCTATCGCACCGAATGCCATACCCATGACAATGGACTGAGCAAAGGCATTAAATTCAATCTCCAACACGAATCGTCCTAATGCCCAAGCAGCAGCGCCAGCGGCCAGACCCGCGAGAGTGCCTGCAATTAATCCAATCAAAATAAGCTCAGTATTAGCAATCTTTGCCAGCGTTTTTCGAGAGGCACCAACCGCCTTTAATAAAGCTGCATTTCTGTATCGCTCATCTTGAGTAGCAGAGATTGATGCAATTAAGACCAAAATAGCTGCTGCGATGGTAAAGGAAAACAACACTCCAAGAGCGGAAGATAGGCGATTCAATACCTCTTGAATTTGCTGCAAAGATGTTGCAACATCAACCACTGTTAAATTGGGGTAAGCCTGAGTCAGCTGATAATCCAAAGTGATTTGATTGGGAGTCTGGTAGTAAGAGGTAATCCATGACTGTGGCAACCCTTTCAGCTGAGTCGGCGGCAGAATAACAAAGAAATTGACCCGCATTGACCCCCAATCCAGTTTGCGCAAAGAAGTAATTGGTGCGGTGATCCTTTCGCCAGCGACTTCAAAAGTCATTTGATCGCCTAGGGTGAGATTGAGTGTTTTTGCAATCCCTGCCTCCAATGAAATTTGCGGTGCGTCCCCTGCAATCCATTTGCCAGAGGTGATCCGGTTGCCTTGGGGCAATTGCATGGTGTAGGACAAATTAAACTCTCGATCAATCAGACGTCGAGCGCTTTCTTCTTGGTAATCTGCAGGCGCAATCATGCGCCCATTAAGCTCTATTAAGCGACCTCGAATCATCGGATAAAAGATCGGGTTCGCAGCTCCAGCAGTTGTCAGAGTATGTGCTATCGCCTCTTTTTGCTCTTCTTGGATGTTAATCATAAATCGATTAGGAGCATCAGCTGGGATATTGCCTTGCCATGAAGGCAGTAAATCCTGTCTTAGTAGCAAGATAATTAAAAGCGCCATCAAGGCGATGCCCAGTGCGCTTATCTGAACCACTGCAAAGCCTGCATGACGGGTTTGTGTAAGCAGCGCGAAGCGAATGGCAAAACTTTTTGGGCGTAAATGACTCAGCATACGCAATGCCGACCAAGCTAAAAGCGAAAATACCAGTACCGCAGCGCCAAAACTGACACCAACCCAGACGGCTAAAGTCCAATCTCTGGCCGCGATCGCAATTAAGGCGGCGCAGCTTAGCAACCCAAATAATGCTACCCACACCGCTTTAACTGAAACACCATCAAACTCTTTTCGAACTAAACGAATGGGCGACACCGTTACCAAGCTAAATAAAGCAGGTCCAGCAAAGCCAATTAATAAAAACCAAGAAAATAAAATGCTCCACACCACTGGCCACGCAGAAGCTGGGGGTAGATCACTCATGATTAAATTACCCAGCAGCTTCATCAATGCTTCTTGTACCGCATAACCCATTAGAGCGCCCAGCAGCGCAGACAACATCCCAAGACTAAATAATGTTTTGATCTGACGCTTTAATATCAGCGCCTGAGTTGCACCAAAGCATTTCATAACGGCACAAACATCAGCCTGCTTTAAAACATAACGACGCGCTGATAAGGCGATTGCTACAGCAGCAACCATGGCGGTTAGTAAAGCAATCAAAGATAAAAAACGTTCAGCCCTTTCTAGGGTTTTGCGCATCAAAGGCTGAGCATTTTCTAAGGTCTCGATCCGCAGCCCTCGTAAACCCTTTGATTGAATGTCATCAGCAGCCCATTTTTCAAACGACTGAATGTCTTTATCAGAGCCAGCCAAAAGAAGGCGATAGGTCACGCGACTACCTAAGCCAATTAAACCTGTGGAGGATAAATCTTCCATTGCGATCATGACGCGGGGAACGAAGTTCATAAAACCAGCGCCACGATCCAGCTCGCTCACAATAATTCCACCAATCAGAAACTGCCGATCACCCAAACTCATCAGCTCGCCCACTTTGGCATTTAAGGTGGTCAGCATGGCAGGATCAACCCACACCATACCTTTAGGTGGTCCTTGCGTAATAGAGGTTCCAATTCCCGCCGTCGCCAAATCAATCGTGAGCTTACCTCTGAGAGGATATGTAGTGCTGACTGCCTTAAGAGAGCTGAGCTTACTTTGCGATCCGACTGTAGCCATACTTGGAAAGACTACCGTCTGGGCGATCTGGAGCTGGCGCTCTTGCGCTTGAGCAATAAAGCGTGGTGGCAATGGCTGGTCTGCAACTAATAGTAAATCAGCGGCCAGTAATTGACGCGCGTCGAACTGAAAGGCCCGCTGCATGCGATCCGCTAAAAAGCTCACACTCGATAACGCAGTTACCGAGAGTGTCAACGCAATAAATAACCAAGCGAGTTCGCTAGATCGAAGATCCCGTCTTAAACCTCGAAAGAGGCTAGAGAACACAGCGCTTAAATCGCTTGTATCTGACCGCCATCAACTCGCATGACTGTGCCAGTAATAAAGGAAGCATTCTGGCTGGCCAAAAATGTAGCGGCATCTCCATACTCCTTTGGATCGCCATAACGCCCCAGCGGAATTTGCTTGAGACTTGCTTGAACCACTGAGTCATAGCTGATATTTTCACGTGTAGCCCGTGCCTCATCAAGCTGGCGCAAGCGATCTGTAGCTATTCTGCCCGGCATGATCACATTAACCGTTACACCGTCTGCAGCAACTTCGGCAGACAACGTTTTTGACCAAGCTAATAGAGCGGCTCGCAAGGTATTAGATATCGCTAGATTCTTAATGGGGGCAACGGCGCCAGAAGTTGTGCTCGTAATAATACGCCCCCATCCACGTTGCCGCATACCTGGTAAAACTCGATCAGTAATGCTAATCAGAGACAAAACCATATCATTAAAACTTTTTTGCCAGAGTGTCGGATCTTGACCTGCTGCAGGTGTGGGAGGTGGCCCACCAGTATTATTAATGAGGATATCAATAGGTCCAAGCTCTTGCTCCACCTGAGTAATTAGGCGATCAGTAAGGGCGGCATCAGAAAGATCCCAAGTTAGGGCTAAGGCAGTTCCACCTGCTGATTCAATCAGCTCAACAGAGCGCTGGAGACCTTGCGCATTACGACCGGTGACAGCCACCTTTACACCCTCTCGGGCTAAAGACACTGCCATTGCCTGACCTAGGCCACGACTTGAAGCAATCACCAGTGCAACCTTACCTTTAATTCCTAAATCCATGTCTTCCCCGTGAATATCTTTAATAGATACAACCGCTTAATTTCTTAATCTAATTGTAATTTTTGTTTTGCCACGACTTCTTTATAGACCGAATACTCAGCAGCAATTTCCTTGGCAAATGCTTCTGGGCCGTTCACGTTTACCAATGAACCCGTATCTTCAATACGCTTGTGTACCGCAGGATCTGCTACAACCTTTTGAACGGCTGTATAGATTTTATCTACCACATCCTTGGGCATGCCAGCGGGTCCCGTTAGTCCGTAATATGCCATCCGGTTTACAGGTGCCAAACCTACTTCCGCAAAGGTCGGTACGTTTGGCAATTGCGCCAGACGCTTGGGGGCAGCTAGGACGATTGGTATTAACTTTCCATCTTTAATAAATGGTAATGCGGAAGGCAAATTATCAAAGATCATCGGAACTTGTCCGCCTACAGTATCAGCCAAAGCAGGTCCTGCACCGCGGTATGGAATATGGACGATATATACCCCGGCTAAGTTTTTGAATAACTCAGTTTGCAAATGTCCAATACCGCCAGTGCCTGAACTGGAGTAGGAATACTTCCCAGGGTTGGCTTTTAATTCCGCTAGAAAGGTTTTGTAATCGCGCGCAGGAAAGGCGGGGTTCACGGCTATCACATTAGGGGTAGCTGCAATATTAGTAATGGGAGAAAAATCCTTGATCGGGTCATAGCCAATCCTTGGATTAATTGCGGGATTAGCAGCCGTAGTAGATACCGTTGCCATGCCAATGGTATATCCATCCTTCGGCGCGCGCATCACCTCTAGGGCACCAACAGAACCGCCACCACCTGCTTTATTCTCAACAATAACTACCTGACCCAGCTGTCGACCTAATGGGTCTGCTATAGCCCGCGCAATGATGTCAGTACTGCCGCCTGGTGCAAAAGGCACAATAAGACGAATGGGTTTAGTTGGAAAACTTTGGGCATTTGCAGAAACACCATATCCCAAGCCTAGCAAAGCAAGAATGAGTGGTGCTACACCAGCCATCAAGGTGCGACATACAAGATACTTCATAAATTTAGCGTCCTAGAGGAGGTGGCAAATGAGCAGCATATTTATTTAACTCTACCTCGTATTGCCTCAAAATATCTGCCAAGGCTTCCTGCTGACCGATAACAAGGGCGGCAGGCGTATTGTCTTTTAGGGTTACCCGCTTGGAATATCGATTTACACCAATCACTGGATTGGTTTTTGCGCCGTTAGATACCGTCAGAAAAAACTCTACAGTGACTACCGCCTCTGGGTGAAAGCGATAATCACCATAAAACTCTTCAACTGATGCCTGCAAAGTATAAAAAGGGAAAAAGCTATTGTTTTGCCCCACTGTCATCGCAAAAATATGGGCATTATTCATCCACTGGCGAGTCGCATTACCCACCATCTCATTGGGAAGTACCGAATAAATATTATAGAAATCTTTTTCATATCGCTGATCACCCAAGCGGTAAACCAAGGACTTGCCGTCAAATGGTGGCGTAGTGGAAACGGAGCCCATCTTTAACCAAACATCCGAACGGGGAGCATAAGGAGCACTATTTCGTTCGGGGGCGACCATCCAACTCGTAGATTCAATAGGAGGGCGCTTTGGCAAAGAGCATGCGGTCAATATCAAAAATGAAGCGCTACACATCAGGAACTTAAACATACTGGATTTAGTCATTGTTGGAATTCTCATTTTTGAGCACCATTCATAGGAGGTGTAATCCTAGGAGGCGGCTCCCCCCAAATCAAAGTCGAGGGTGACTGACTGGCGATACGAGAAAATTCGTTGAGCTGCTCACTGGCCTGCTTAATATTTTCCATAGTGACTGTGGTATCACCCTGAATACCGCTCACCGTCTGCTGTAAAGCAACCATGGTCGCCACTAATTCACGAGTCAGGATATTTAACTGCTCTTTATCGGTGGCCTTAGAAACGCGATCAAGCAACACATTTAATTGCTCAATGGATGTAACTAACCCTTGATTATCTTTTCCATTACCCGCCATCAGGCGATTGAGATTACCTAGCAGGGCATCAAATTTTATCTGCGTTTTTTGAAAATCGATCTGACTTAGGGAGTCTACGAGCTTTTGAATGCCAGTAATAATCTCATCCGCCTGGTTGGGCATGGACGGCACTACTGGATAGTCTGGATCCCATGAATACGGCAAAGAAGGGTGCGAAGGAGCGGATTGGAAAAAGTCTAGCTCCACATAATTTACGCCCGTAATGCCCATGGATTTAATGCGTGTTCGGAGATTATCCTTCACGAATGCTTGCAAATGCGTTAACTGAACTTTGTCAGCAAAAAGTTGCATCCTGACCACCACATATTCGCGGCGATCAACCATCGGGATATTTTTCTCATAAATTTCTCCAGACAAACCAATCGAAGTCACCTGACCAATCTTCACTCCACGAAAGCGGACGGCCGCACCAGTATCCAACCCAGTCACCGACTGCTTAATATAGGTTTCTATATAAAAGGAAGATTTAAATAACTGACCTGACCCAAAGACCAAGATAACGGTAACTAATACACCGATGGCAGCCAGTACAAACAAGCCAAGACGAAAATAATTGGGGTTGGAGTTATTGCTCATGCTACTTCCTTGCTCATGATGCGATTAAAGAATTGATGCACTCTGGGATCTTTGCTGGTGTCTCTTAGTGCTTTAGGATCACCCTCGGCAATAATGCCTTTAGCACCTTTGTCTAACATAATGACATTGTCTGCGATGGCATAAATACTCGCCAACTCGTGCGAGACGATGACAAAGGTAAAGCCTAAGTTCTTGGATAGATCCAAAATCGTACTATCAAGATCTGCGGAAGTGATGGGATCCAAGCCTGCTGAGGGCTCATCCAAAAATAAGATTTTAGGGTCTAGGGCCATGGCGCGCGCAATCGCTGCCCTTTTTTGCATGCCACCACTAATCTCACTGGGCATGTAAGACTCATACGGTAGGAGCCCTACTAAATCCAATTTACAGCGAGCCAATAAATTCATTTGCCCTCTAGTGAGATCTGTGTACTCCTCCATGAAGAGCGTCACGTTATCCAATAAATTCATAGAGCCAAATAAGGCGCCCTGTTGGTACATCACCCCAAAGCTCGTCATAATTTTTTGACGTTCTGAGCCAAGTGCCGTTGTAATATTTCGACCCTCAATCAACACATCTCCGGCGATCGGCTCATACAAACCAAAAAGATTTTTGAGAAGGCTAGACTTACCGCAACCTGAGCCCCCTAAAATTACAAATATTTCGCCTTGGGTTACTGAGAAATTGAGCTTTTCTAGCAAAACTGTTGAGCCATAACCCACGGTGAGGTTTTGCACATCAATGGCATTGGTAGTTGCATCCATTAGAAGCCTGTCTTATAGGAGATAAAGGCAAACATACCATCTACCAATACGATCATGACGATGCTACTCACTACCGCCCGTGTCGCGGAGATGCCTACGGCTGCAGCGCCAGTCCCCGTTTGCATGCCGCGCAAACATCCCATTGCGGAGACCACCACCCCAAATAGAGTCGCTTTAATTAATCCCGAGCAGATATCTTCAAGATCTACCGCTGCCAACATGCCGTTATAAAAGTTAATAAACGGAATCCCATAAGCTAGCATGGTGAACATGGAGGCTAGGATGCTGACAATATCAGCATACAAAGTTAAGATTGGCATAACCAAAATCCCTGCAAGCACTCGAGGCACAACCAAAAAGCGAATTGGGCTCAAGCCACCAGTAACCAGGGCATCTACTTCACTATTTACTGTCATGGTGCCAATCTCCGCAGCAAAAGCGGCTGATGACCGACCCGCAAGTAAGATGGCGGTAATTAAAGGACCCATTTCACGCACGATACCCAGCGCAGCCAATGGGCCCACAAAAGAGACGGCACCAAACTGCTGCATTCCAATAGCAGCCTGAAAGGACAAAATGACTCCAATCAGAAAGGCGACCAAGCCCACAATTGGTAAGGCAGCCACTCCAGCCTCTTCAGCGGCATTGACAAAATCGCCCCAGCGCACTTGCTTAACATGAAGGATGGACCAGACTAAATCAGCGGCCAGATGGCCGGCAAAGGTAATTAAACCGCGAGCATCATCCAGCAAATTTTGAGAGGCAATCCCGACACTAACTACAAAACTCAGTTTTGGCTTTGAAACAGGTACAGGAAATAGATTACTGATGGGATCAAACTCACGCAGGAGAGGCTCATATTTGGAGTCTAGCCCCCGAATCACAAATTGACCTCCCGCTTTTTGCTGGGACTCTTTTACATCTATGAGGAAAGCGAAGGCAGATCCATCTAAAGAACTTACTTTCGAGGCATCAAAAACTAAGGCCTGATTTTTACCCCCACCCTGCTCCAGCCAAGTAGTTTGTTTTTGGAGAATATCCGTCCAGACACCTGCTAGGGAGTAAACATTTACCTGACCGCTTAATGACACTAGCGCATCCGAGCCATCAGTTTGCGACCAAATCGCAACGGGGGCTATTTCAGGTAAAAAATTGGGATCAGAAAGGCTCATAGTCGAACTATAAGGTATCTCTATGAATTTTCAGTAAAAAGTCCTAAAAGTAAAAAACAGGGCCTCTTATTAGACATCCTCCATATGACCCCTGGCAGGTGATGTGAAATGAAGCCAGCAAGCCATTGCACTATCAATTTAATGCCTAAAAATACAATTAAAACAATATAAATTGGCCGCCTACCGACTTAAGTTTGATAAAGCTTGGGATACCTATTAAATACTTGATGGTGTTGCAAAGACCCATCCCTCAAGAGAATATTCAAGCCTTAAGCTTATAAGCGTTTCAATTGAACTAAGATTCTTACTAAGGACTAAAGATGCACACTCCCCGGCCACCCCGAAGACAATAAGAATATTTTTAAAATACAAGACCCAAAATCCGACCCGACAAACTTGTCAGTGCCATTGAAATTACACCCCAAAAAACCACTCTAAATGAGCTTCGAATGATATTTGCCCCGCCAAAATA
>CAIMZP010000123.1 GCA_903846025.1 uncultured beta proteobacterium
AGTGTGGCAGCTCACCCCATTGGCCGGGATAGTCGTTTAATTGAATACGGGCCAATTTTCTTTTGGCTCTTATGTTATTTACAGATCTTGGTTTATCAGCATCCATTCTTCGTGCAATTGAGGAAGAGGGCTATACCAGCCCCACCCCGATTCAGGCGAAATCTATTCCCGCCGTATTAAAAGGCGGTGACTTACTTGCAGCCGCTCAGACGGGCACAGGCAAAACAGCGGGCTTTACCCTACCCATTTTGCAGCTATTAACTACTACGGCGAAGCCAGGCAGCGCTAAGCGTCAATTGCGAGTACTCATCTTGACCCCCACTCGAGAATTAGCGGCTCAGGTCCAAGAATCAGTTCTCACTTATGGCAAGTACACCGATCTCAAATCCACGGTGATTTTTGGAGGTGTTGGGGCCAATCCACAGATCAGGGCAATTCAAGCGGGTTTGGATATTTTGGTAGCGACGCCTGGGCGCCTACTTGATCTAATGTCACAAAAATGCGTATCCCTTGATTCAATCGAGATCCTAGTATTAGATGAGGCGGATCGAATGCTCGATATGGGGTTTTTACGAGATATCAAAAAGATTTTGGCAGCCCTGCCTAAGAAACGTCAAAATCTACTCTTTTCAGCTACCTTCTCCGATGAAATAAAAAAACTTGCAGACGGCCTACTAAACTCACCCGAACTAATTGAAGTAGCTCGTAGTAATAGCGCCAATGAGGCCATTGCACAATTAATTCATCCAGTAGATAGGGCTAATAAACATCCCTTATTAGCGCATCTGATTAAAAGTAATAGCTGGAAGCAGGTGTTGGTTTTTACACGTACCAAACATGGTGCCAATAAGTTAGTGACCCAATTAGAAAAAGACGGCATCACTAGCATGGCCATCCATGGCAATAAGAGTCAAAGTGCGCGCACTAAGGCATTGACGGAATTTAAGGATGGCAAAATCACAGTATTGGTAGCCACCGATATTGCGGCACGTGGAATTGATATCGACCAACTCCCGCATGTCGTGAACTATGACTTACCAAATGTATCAGAAGATTATGTCCACCGAATTGGCCGTACGGGGAGAGCTGGATCTAATGGTGTGGCAGTATCTTTAGTATGCGTCGATGAACATCAAATGCTCAGAGATATTGAGAAGCTAATCAAACAAAAACTTCCTCAAGAGGTGATCCCAGGATTTGAACCCGATCCTAACGCTGTAGCTCAACCTATTCAATTGCGCAGTCAGCAACACCAGCAGTCTAGAAAGCCTAAGCCTCCTGGTAACGCGGGTGGGGCCGACCGTACACCAAGGACAGGAAAGCCAGCTGCAAAGCGTAGTGGGTCTCCTAAAAAAAGTTTTAGCCGCTAGGCTTTTATTAGAATAAATTCTTAAAAGTCCATTTAACTATTTTTGATTAATTCATCCAAAGAGATTCCATTCTTATGACCATTACTCGTCGCGCTGCTGTTAAAGCAATCGCCAGCGCATTCGCACTTCCAGCACTCAGTCCCTTTTCGTCGGTTTTTGCCCAATCGAATCCTGAATGGAGCACTTATGAGATCGTGACTGAAATCAATTTGGAAAGTCCTAATGGGATAGCTCAGGCATGGATTCCACTTCCCCTTATTTTGGATACGGACTACTTCAAAACACTGGGAATCAATTCCGAAAGCACTGACCCTAAAGCAGTCATCCAGATTTATCAAACTCCAGATAAACAAGCCCGTATGATGTGGGCCCAATGGAATCAATCCTCCACCGGTCATACCGTCAAGGTATCCATGCTCGTTAGCACACGAAATCGCCATTTAGAGCTAGCTAACCCGAGCCCCGTGTTAACACTTTCTAAAGAAGAGCGTCAATTCTGGACCCGAGGCACTAAATATCTTCCAACCAATGGCATTGTAAAAACAAGGGCGCAAGAATGTATCGCGGGCTTGCCAGCCAACGCAACAGATATTGAAAAAGCAAAAGCTATTTACGACTGGGTGGTTGACAACACTCATCGCGATCCCAAAACTCGAGGCTGCGGTCAGGGTGATGTGAGATTGATGCTAGAAACTAATAATTTAGGCGGAAAGTGTGCGGATATTAATGCAGTCTATGTAGCTTTAGCACGTTCAGTTGGTGTGCCAGCGCGTGATGTCTATGGAATTCGAATTGCTGACTCCGCTCGTGGTTATAAGAGTCTTGGAAAATCAGGTGACATCACCAAAGCTCAACATTGCCGCGCTGAGTTTTATGCGACTGGATTTGGCTGGGTTCCAGTTGACCCTGCAGATGTCCGTAAAGTAATTCTAGAAGAAACCGGTGGACTTGCCGTGTCCGATCCCAAAGTAGTTGCTATCCGTGACTACCTCTTTGGAAACTGGGAAATGAATTGGATGGCCTACAACTACGATCATGACGTATCGCTTCCTGGGTCATCATTAGGTAAGAAAGGTGACATTCCCTTCATGATGTATCCACAAGCTGAGAACAAAGAAGGTCGTTTTGACTCCCTTGATCCCGATAACTTCAAATACAAAATTACCAGCCGCCGTATTAGCTAATGCCTGCTGATTAAATGATTTTTTTAGTCTGTTACCGGTGAGATATTTGTTCATCAAATATATTAAGAGAGTGCTAGCTCTCTCACTCAGTTTTTGTCTCGCGGTACTTGCATTTACCTCCACAGCGCATGCTCAGTGGCGTCCCTCTAAAGAAACGGGGCTAACTCAAACTCCTCCATTGCAACTGAAAAACTTATCCAATCAATTGATAAATATATCAAATTTCAGTGGCAAGGTGATCGTTGTGAACTTTTGGGCTAGCTGGTGCGAGCCTTGCAGAGAAGAATTTGGGGAGCTTATTTATCTTCGAGAAAAATATGGCTCCCAGGGTCTGGTTGTGCTCGCTGTAAATTTAGCAGAAATGAAACCGCGAATTATGCAATTTCTTAAAGGAAATGGAATTTCTGAGAATGCCATTGAGATCCTGTTAGATCGAAATAGCACCACTTACAAAACATGGAAGGCGCGCGGCATTCCGACCACTTTCTTGGTAGGAAAAAACAGTGTCGTCGAGGGCGCTTGGATTGGCGCTATTGATGATGCTGATGCCGAAGATGTAAAAAACAAAATTGAATTTCTTCTCAAGCAATAATCCACCTAATCTCCCCCATGACTATAAACATATCAACCGCTGATCAGGAGCCCCGACTAACATCTCTTTCCCATGGGGGTGGATGTGGATGCAAAATTGCACCAAGCGTTCTTTCTGAGATTCTTAAGGGCGTTCCTCAACTACCCTTTCCTAAAGAATTATTGATTGGGATTGAAACATCTGATGATGCAGCGGTGTATCAAATTAATGAGTCGCAAGCTATTGTGGCTACAACAGATTTTTTCATGCCCATTGTCGATGACCCGTTTGATTTTGGAAAAATTGCTGCAACTAATGCAATAAGCGACATCTATGCAATGGGCGGTACTCCACTCTTTGCTCTTGCTCTCGTAGGCATGCCCATCAATGTACTTTCCAATAAAACGATTGCTCGTATTTTAGAAGGTGGTGCAGAGGCCTGTCGTAGTGCCGGCATTCCGATTGCCGGAGGTCACACGATCGATTCAGTGGAGCCTATTTACGGTCTAGTAGCGATTGGCATCATCAATCCTAAAGAGGTCAAGAGCAATGCTGCCGCCCAAGTGGGTGATGTACTTATTTTAGGCAAACCGATTGGGGTTGGCGTACTTTCAGCGGCTCTCAAAAGAGATGTCTTAAGTCCAAGTGGTTACCAAGAAATGATTGCCAACACCACCAAACTTAATACTGCGGGGCCTGAGCTTGCAAAATTGGCAGGTGTACATGCTTTAACCGACGTCACTGGATTTGGTTTAGCTGGTCATACACTAGAATTGGCGCGTGGCTCAAACTGTTCCGCTCAAGTTAATTGGAGTCAAATTCCCCTGCTCTCTAATGTTCAAGAATTTGCCAATCAGGGGGTTATTACTGGCGCCTCAGAGCGTAACTGGCAAAGCTACGGTAACGATGTTTTATTGCCTAGAGAGTTTTCTGCGGCGCAACAAGCATTGCTAACCGACCCACAAACCAGTGGAGGCCTTCTAGTTTCCTGTAGCCTAGAATCTGTTGATGAAGTCCTCGCCATCTTTCATCGTCATCAATTTTGGAATGCTAAAGTTATTGGCAAAATGCTTTCAAAGCAAGATAAACCTTTAGTAATATGTATTTAATCTTCCGCCAGTTTAAATACACTAGAAAAGTCGAGCTGTCCATTGCCAGCTTTGCTGTGGGCTCCATATAAATGATGCGCCAACTCTCCAAGGGGAATATGTGCATCTAGACCCTGCGCATTCTCTACAGCCAAACCTAAATCCTTGAGCATAAGATCGACCCCGAATCCCCCTGCGTAGCCATTTGAGGATGGTACGCTTTCCATCACACCAGGACATGGATTGTATAACTCAAGAGTCCAGTTACGTCCTGAACTTTTAGACATGATGTCAGATAGCACCTTCGGATCCATGCCATTTGCAATACCCAAACGCAAAGCCTCACTTGTTCCCAGCATCTGAATACCTAAAAGCATGTTATTGCAGACCTTAACGGTTTGGCCTCCCCCATTAAGGCCTGCGTGAAAAATATTCTTTCCCATCTTCTCCAGCAAAGGCATGGCCTTCTCTAAATCACGAGTCTCGCCACCTACCATAAATGTCAAAGTGCCCGCCTGAGCTCCACTGGTACCCCCGGAGACTGGGGCATCAATCATTGCAAAACCTTTTACCTTGGCTATAGCTGCGATCTCCTGGGAGACTCGCGGAGAAATGGTTGAGCAATCAATCAACAATGGGTTGCCACTTGCTGCAGAAAGCAAACCCGTATCGCCAAGATACAAGGCCTCCACATGTCGCGATGCTGGCAGCATACTAATAATGACTGCAGCATCCTGAGCTGCCATGCTGGCGCTTTTAGCCACTGCACCCCCAGCATTGCTAAATATATCTAATTGAGATTGAACTAAGTCAAAGCCCGTAACCTCATACCCCGCTTTAAGTAAGTTCAAAGCCATTGGTAGACCCATGTTGCCCAACCCTATAAACGCAACCTTCATGCAACCCCTAACTCTTGAAAGAAATATCCCATAGTTTCACTATAACTTGCTTACAGGTCATTCCGACTGCACATGACTGGAATGTTAATAAAGCCTAGAGGGGTAAAAGCGGACCATAAAATTATCTTTATTTACTTAACCCATATAAAAATAAAGCCCAGCCCCTTTTGAGGGCTAGGCTTAATAAATCAGTGATGCATAGGAATTACTTCTTAGCTTCCATTGCTTCCTTTGTTGAAGTAATTTCTTTACGACGTTCTTTGCATGCACCAGCGATTTCTTGTAATGCCTTACGAGCACGCGCGGCAGATGCCTTAATGCCTTTTTCAATAAACTTTTCATTCTCTGCTTTGTACGCTTCAAACGCAGCTAGCAATGTATCGTGTTGTGACATCTGGTCTCCTATAGTTCAAATAAGTATTTGAGTTATTAGCTCTAAATCAGTATATCCCGATAAAAACAAGAGAATTTCAGGGCCTGAATCAGGGATAACTCTTAGACAGAATATTCTCGCCTAAGAGTTAATTCAAACGAACGGAACCCCTAATTTAGTAGCTAAGATCACCAAAATAGGGCTTTAAATAGCTTTAAAGAGGGTTTTTAGCCTAAGTAATCTTATTGCGAATGATTCCTACACCAGTAATCTCAGTCTCCATTACATCTCCAGGCTTCATAAATTCTTGTGGGGTTCTGCCAGCCCCAACGCCTGAAGGGGTTCCAGTTGCAATAATGTCACCAGGCAATAAAGTGAGACTACGAGAAAGCTCTGAAATGATTACTGGAATCTTAAAATACATTTGCTTGTAACTGGCATTTTGCTTTTCAATACCATTCACGCGACAAATGATGCGTGTGTCATCTAAATTCACGCCGCCCGCTGTCACAACCCATGGGCCCATTGGCCCATGACCATCTAGACTCTTGCCCTTAAACCATTGACCCGAATGACGCTTTTGCTGAACGTCGCGCGCAGTAGTGTCGTTGTATGCAGCATACCCAAATACATATTCCATCGCATTTTCTTCGGAAATGTTTTTTCCTTTTTTACCGATCACCACTGCCAACTCAGCCTCCCAGTCAATCATGCTTGAGTAGCTACCGTCATAAGGAATGGGGTCAAATGGTCCATTCATGGTTTGCGTACCCTTAGTGAATAGCACGGGTACCTTTGGATACTCTTTAACGGTAGTGTCAGCGCGATGCTTTAAGCCTTCCTCAAAATGGTCTAAATAGTTCCAGCCAACACAGTAGATATTGCTCTGCGGCTTGGGGATTGGCGATAGCAAAATGACTTGATTAACATTAATTAAATGCGAGCTGCGACCTTTAAAAATAGTTGCCAGCTCAAGCAAACCCCGATTTCCAGATGCGGCCAAAGAAATAACAGAGCTAGGGTCAAAAGAGAGTTGTACTTTGAGGCGCGTAGCCTCAGCAGGGATATCTATGACAAAGCCATCATTGGTAACTAAGCCTAAACGTGAGCTTGCGCCCATATTGGGTAGATAGTTGGCAATTCGAAATCCTGCATTACCGGTTAAGGACTCAACCACAATTGGCTGGCGCTCTGGACTCGCGGCTGAAGCACCAGAGATAAGTATTCCCCCCATGCTAGCCGCTGCACCTAACTTCAATATATCTCGACGATTTGTATCCACAACATCTCCTTAATTAATTATTCTTATTAGCCACCTATTTTGGTGGCTCTGCCGTAAATAGTAATACGAAATGAATTCATCGGCAGAATTATTGAAATGTAGCTATTCTATCGAGGATGAAAGAGTTAGTTCGCAATATCAACCTACCCCTCTTCGCCACCATAGCTTGTATAGGTCTTGCTGGTTGCGAGCGGGATACTTATACAACCTGGTCCTGCGAGAACTTTGAGGGCATTAAGATTGAAATGATTCTCAAAAAAGCACAAATGCAATTTCAGAATAGGGGGCTAACCTATTGCGGAAGTTTGGGCAATAAGAGTTATTTTGATGCTACTTGCGCCGTGCAAATAGAAACTTCCAATGTTGTCTTCACTCCAGATGATGGAAGCCTTACAAGTGATAGAAAAAATTATCAGTGCAATGCCCTCTGAGATCAAAAACCCTATAAACCCAAAAAAGCTTTTGCTCAGCAAATGGACGGCGGCACATCCAATACGAAAGCAAAAACATTTTTTAGTCAGCAAGGTGATTATTCCTGAATTACCAAATGAGAAGATTGAGTTTGTAGAATTAGAAGCGGTATTTGGTAAGGAGACTCAACTAATTTCATGGCGCGAGCTCACGAATCGTGAGGTTTGGTTGCAGGGTTGGCTTTAAATAAGTTGCTAAAAAAACGGCAACTTATTTAAAGCACAGGTATCTTTTTTTTACTTAATCATCTTGCTTTTTAGAGGCGGGGGTTTTCTTAACTCGCTCCTCTATATTTCGTTCAGCAGCATCCGCTACTTGATTAATAATACGACGCCCTTCTTTAAACATTTTTTGACCAGTGGTCGACATGTCGTGAACTACCTTTGAAATTTTATCGGCACTCCCAGGCATTTTGCTCTCTGCATCCTCTAGCCAAGTAACTAAGGAACTGCGCACTTTCTCTAGATGTTTTTCTGTTTCATCGGCAGCGTTATCACCCAGCTCTTTTAAGACAGACTTCACTCTCTTTTGATATGCTGTTGCACGCTTGGCAGCCTCCTTACTCGCAGCACCTTGGAGATCCTTTAATTTTATTAGATCATTCTTTGCTGCAGATTTAGCGCTGTCCATCGCATTTTTCATGCTCCATTGAATTTCAGCAATATGAGATTCACTTAAGTCTTTTGCAGCATCCAATAGCTTATGAGAATACGAAAATAATTCTTTTGCTTTTTCCTGTTGCCATACTTGAAAATCTTTCTTATCCATTACTTTCCCTTTCATTGGATTATTGGAGAACTACCTAACAAATAGACTTCTCACTCAACTCTATACTGAATTAAGGCGCTTGCCAAATTGTCTTAAGAAGGGGATTAAAATGAACTGATGAGTGAACAAAAAACTCCTTATGAGTTGATAGGCGGTGCCGATAAGGTAGACGCTTTAGTAAACCGCTTCTACGATTTAATGACGCTGGAAGTGCCCTTTATAGACTTGAGGGCTATGCATGCCCAAGACCTCTCCATTGCCCGAGAAAAGCTAAAGTTATTCTTAATTGGCTGGATGGGGGGTCCTGACGTCTATTCGCCGAAATATGGACACCCTATGCTGAGAGCTAGGCACCTCCCTTTTAAGATCGGACTAAAGGAGCGCAATCAATGGCTGGCTTGTATGTACCGAGCAATGGAAGATTGCGGCATCAAGGGTGAGTTTGCCACCCGATTGGAGCAATCTCTTTTTAATACCGCCGACTGGATGAGAAACCAACCCAACTAGGTAGACTTCAAATGCCCATTAAATTGATGTGGCCTTGTTTGTACTGTAGGCTTATTTAATTATTTCGATACCCTGAGAAAGCCAAATACCAATGTTTTTAACAATTCATAAATGATCGAATTCTTCTCTGCATCGCTCGCCGATCCCAGTACCTGGGCGGCTTTTTTCACGCTATTGTCCTTAGAAATTATATTGGGGATTGACAATATTATTTTTATAAGCGTAATCGCTAACCGGCTTCCCACAGAAATAAGAGATAAGGTCAGACAATTTGGACTGCTATTTGCTTTAATTACACGAATTCTTTTATTGCTAAGCCTGTCATGGGTTATGGGCTTTACCAATACCCTCTTCACCTTACTAGACCACCCTATTAGCGGCAAAGACTTAATCTTGCTCTTTGGGGGGTTCTTTCTCATCTGGAAGGCTTCAAAAGAAATTTATCTTGAAGTTGAAGTGGGTGCTGACCCCAACATTAAAGTTGCTAGTAAAAGTAATTTAGTGAGAGGCAAGTCCATACTCAGTCTATTTATTGGCTCAACAATCCAAATTGGTTTACTCGACATTATCTTTTCTCTAGATAGCGTGATTACCGCTGTTGGGATGGTTGATCAAATCGGAGTGATGATTGCGGCGGTAGTGGCATCTGTCTTAGTTATGCTGATAGCGGCTAAGCCTATTGGGAATTTTGTACAAAGCTACCCCTCAATTAAAGTACTTGCCCTAACATTCTTAACTGTAGTTGGTGTTGTTCTAATTTCAGAAGGAATGGGGGTTCATATTCCCAAGGGGTATGTTTATGTGGCGATGGCATTTTCTCTTGCAGTAGAGTTATTAAACATTCGCTCACGAGCAAAGAACAAAAGGGAAAGAAAACAATAGGATGGGCTTAAAGACTTAGCGTCAGGGCTCAGATAGAATTTTTTATAAGGCCTGGGCGCAGACAAAGCCACTGGCCCATGCCCATTGAAAGTTATGACCACCCAGATGTCCAGTGACATCAACGCATTCACCAATAAAATATAGTCCTGAGTGTTTTCGCGACATCATAGTTTGACCATCTAATTCTTTAGTATCTACGCCACCCAGCATCACCTCTGCTTTTTTCCAACCTAAAGTGCCGGCCGGTTTTACAGACCAACTGGTAATAAGCTCTTTTAAGGCTTGGCGATCTTTTTTAGAAACCTCCGCCCACTTTCGGCCAAGCAACTGCTTCTGCCCCGCAAATGCCTTTGCAAGACGTAGTGGCAATACGCAAGCCAAAATTGTTTCGGTCAACTTGAGTCGATTTTCTTCACTATTAAAGAATGTGTCCCAATCAAATTTACCATCGCCATGAGCGACGCCCAGCCAATCAATATGAATGGGCTCCCCTTCGGTCCAATAGCTACTAGCTTGAAGCACTGCAGGGCCAGATAAGCCCTTATGTGTCAGCAAAAGATCCTCATTGAAACGGCAAGCGCCATAACGACCACCCTTCATGCCCGAGCTAATGCGGACAGATAAACTTAAGCCCGCTAACTCATTTAAATTATCAAATTCTTCCGAAGTAAACGATAGAGGTACTAGGGCCGGGCGTGGTTCAATAATATTCAAACCGAATTGCTTAGCAACATCCAAAGAGTATGCGCTAGCGCCTATGGCTGGAACTGGCAAGCCACCCGTTGCCATGACAACAGAATTTGATCGCTCGATACCACCATTGGTTTTAACAGTCCATATCCCCGAATCTTGAGTAATTGACTCAACGATAACGGGATTTTTAATAATGACATTGCCTTTAGTGCATTCAGCAAAGAGCATATCAACGATTTGCTTCGCCGAATCATTGCAAAATAATTGTCCCTGATGTTTCTCGTGATACCCAATCTGATAAGTCTGAACTAGACGAATAAATTCTTTTGCAGGGTAGCGCGCTAGTGCGCTTTTAACGAAATGGGGATTTAGTGACAAGAAGTTTGACGCGTCACTATGGAGGTTTGTGAAATTACATCGTCCGCCGCCACTAATACGGATTTTTTCACCCAAAACCTCGGCATGATCCAGTACCAAGACCTTTTTACCTAACTGACCCGCTATACCCGCGCAAAATAAACCTGCCGCACCACCGCCAATGATGGTGACATCCCATAGTTTGGTCATGAATTATTCAAAGCGATTAATCACTTCTGTTGGCAATTTAAGCTTTAACATATGTAAACGAGTATAGGCTTGGCGAAAATTTTTGGTCATAGAAATCATGACAGAGGCAGTCCATGCAAATGCAAACATGCCAGAAAAAGCAATAATAACGGCGAGCATTTTCCAGCCTGCGGGCAAAATATCCTCCATGAATCCCATGGCCGTATAAGTGCTACCGCCAAATAGAATACTTTCACCTAGGCCTGGCAATAAGTCGAATACCCATAAGGAAACGCCCCAGAGAATAATTTCTACAATATGCGTCAAAAATAAACACAAAATACTCACATAAAACACAAATACTACTGAGGAGTATTTATGCTCCGATAGGTAAAGAAAGGATTTCACTTCATAACGTTTGGCTATCTGTAACAAAACAGCGCCATGAAGAAGCATGATAATCAACAGCATGGCTATACCAAATAGATACCCAGGTAAATCTAATTGGGTAGCAATACTTTCAGTGTGGGCGGTTATCATATTGGGCTTTTAGGGCTATTTTACAGCCAATATTCAGGTGAGCTGATACCAATCTCGAATGATATCCCAAGCCGATTCTGCTGTTTCGACAAAATGAATTAGATCCAAATCAGTCCGCTCGATCACTCCATGCTCCAGCATTTTTTTGAAGTTAATTACCTCAGTCCAAAAATCTTTTCCAACCAAAATGATTGGTAATCGCACTACTTTTTTGGTTTGCAATAGGGTCACTACTTCGAAAAGCTCATCAAATGAGCCAAAACCGCCTGGATAGGCTACGATAGCCCTTGCTCGCAACATAAAATGCATTTTGCGCAAGGCAAAATAATGGAATCGAAAACTGAGGCCCTCGCTTACATAAGGATTGGGATGCTGCTCCCTTGGAAGACTAATATTAAATCCAATGGTTTTATCGCCGTTCTCAAATGCCCCCCGATTAGCAGCCTCCATAATTCCTGGGCCGCCGCCTGTAGCAATATGTAACTTATTTTTACCATCCACTTGCGTGGCATTGTAGCGAGCAACAATGGCCCCAAACTCTCGCGCTGAATCATAATACTTACAATGATTTAATGCCTTTTTAGCTTCATCTCGCTCTTCGGGAGTCTTTGCATTTTTATCCAACTCCATTGCTTCATCGTGACTAATAAAACGGGTTGAACCAAACACAGTGATCGTATGATCAATTCCACGCTCATGCAGAAGAATTTCTGGTTTTAATAATTCCAATTGAAAGCGCAGGCCCAAAGTTTCACGGCGAGCTAAAAATGCCTCATCATCAAACGCGAATTTATAAGAATTAGCCGAGTCATTCTCATCAATATGACTCTTTTGGAGGTTTAAGAAGTCTGTAATTGTTTGTGCGTTATTAAGCGGAAGCTTAGGGCTCATTGTGACAACCTTTTACAAATGGACCTTTTATTCTAACCTTTGCCCTGCACTTCCTTCTTCATAGAAACGATCGACACTATTTAATTATCTGGGTATTAATACCTAGAACTTTAAATTAAAGCTCCCAATAGGGCTTATGGGCATTTACCAGCTAGCTTTGAAGAGTTAGTATTGGCCCATATTAATCAATCTGAAGGAAAAGCAATGAGCAACCGTTCAATCATCATCATGGTTTTAATATTAATTGGTGCTACAGCCTATTTACTCCTTAAGGGCGATGGCAATGTTGATATGAGCGGTGAAAAGCATGGTTCTGAAGCAGCCCATATGGAAGAGGGCACAAAGGATTTACCCACAGCTTCTCCTGCATCACCCACTGCCGCCCCCATAGCAGAGACTAAAAAATAATTTTTTATAGAAATTAACGAACTGGGGCTAGCCAAAGGTTCTTATGTCCCGCCACTATGAATATGAGATATCAGAGGATATTAGGGTCCATTTTATTATTTAGCTCATCAGCTTTATTCGTAATCCACTCAACTTTCGCTAACACTATGACGCAAGAGCACTCTGCAATGATTTCATCATTTGCACCTACTGGCACATTGCGAGTGGGTATTAATTTAGGGAACCCCTTATTAGCAAATACCGATCAAAAGACACGACAGATCAAAGGCATCACGGTCGATATTGCTAATGAAATTGCACAGAGTTTGAGCCTTCCAATAATATTGGCTAGCTATAGCACCGCAGGTGCTACTGTCGAGGCCATCAAAAATGGAGATGTTGATCTTGTATTTGTAGCAATTGATCCCGTTCGTGCTGCGGATATTAGCTATACGCCTGCTTATATCCAAATTGAAGGGGCTTATCTGGTTAAGGAAAATTCGCCTCTTACTAGGAATGAAGATGTTGATGCGCCTGGCAACACAATCCTAGTGGGCAAAGGTAGTGCCTATGATTTATATCTCACACGAGAAATAAAACAGGCGGCCCTTATGCGTTCTGTAAGTTCGCAAGCAGTAGTTGATGATTTCATGAATGAAGCCGGCAACGTAGCTGCTGGTGTTAGGCAGCAGCTAGAAGCTGACGCCCAACGCTATAGCGGATTAAAAATGTTACCAGGTCAATTTATGGTAATTAATCAAGCGATTGGTATTCCAAAATCTAGAGTAGGTTATGAAAATACGAACCGCTATCTTAGCGCCCTCATTGCCAAACTAAAGCAATCCGGATTTGTTGCACAAGCAATGCATCGTCATGGCATTCAAGGGGCTAAGGTAGCTGATTAATTCAGCACTTTTTTAACAGATATAGGAATGTAAACGCTCAGGAATAACGACATTCTCCCAACCCAAATCCTCGCGAATCGCAGCAGCCAAAACAGAAGATGCTTCTGGCTCTCCATGAACGACAAAAATCGATTTTGGTTCTTTGTGAAAACCTCTTAACCAGTCCAGCAGTCCCGCTTTATCAGCATGGGCTGATAAGCCGCCAATGGTGTGTATAGAGGCGCGTACAGGCACCTCCTCACCAAACAACCTGACCTTCTGCGCTTTATCCACCAGCCGCCGCCCTAAACTACCGTAGGCCTGAAATCCGACGATGATGATAGCGCTTTGTGGTCGTGGGAGATTGCTTTCTAGGTGATGAACAATTCGACCGGCATCACACATCCCACTAGCGGAAATAATGATTGCGCCCCCTTTAATTCTATTCAGCGCCTTAGATTCTTCTACATCCGCAATAAAACGTAAATCAACTGCGTTAGGGTTTTGCCTGAACCATTCAAGGGTAGTTTGGGATTGCTCATCCAATTGGGAAAAAAAATGCTGCGTCAGGTGTGTAGCAGCAGTGGCCATGGGTGAATCAACCCAAATGCTCAGATGGGGAAGTAAACTTCTGCGGACCAAGTCAATCAGCAGAAACAGGATCTCTTGAGTACGCCCAACAGCAAAGGCTGGGATCACTACATTTCCATTTGATTGCAAAGTAGCCGTAAGAACTTCTACTAATTCTGCTTCAGTCGCTTGCAGGCTTCGATGCAATCGATCCCCATAGGTCGACTCCACAACCACCACATCGGCTCCTTCGATTAGGGATGGGTCTGGCATTAAAATCTTGCCCTTCATCCCAATGTCCCCAGAAAATACGCAACGTTTTGATGGAGCACCCGTTTCCTCAATATCAATGATTGCGATTGCAGAGCCTAAAATATGTCCTGCATTTTGAAACTCTAACCGCACCCCTGCACATGGTTCAATCACCTGCTTGTAATTTAGCACCTCAAATTGAGCGAGCGTCATTTCTACATCTTCCTGGGTATAAAGTGGAACTGGCATTTCGCCTCGCCACTTGCCTGCTTTTTTTCTGCGCACTGCACGCGCTAGATCACCCCACTGCAAATGGGCGCTATCAGGCAATAAAATTTTAAGCAATTCAAATGTAGCGGTAGTACAGTAGATGGGGCCAGTAAAACCCTGAGCACATAAGCGAGGCAAGAGGCCGCTATGATCGATATGCGCATGGGTTAGAACAATAAAGTCGATCTCTTTAGTGGCGAATGGAAGTGGCTCAAGATTTTTTGCTGTAGCCTCTTGCCCACCCTGAAACATGCCGTAATCAACAATGAATCGTCTGTCTCGACCATCACGAAAAAACTCTACGCAACGCCTAGATCCAGTAACCTCGCCTGCGGCACCTAAAAATTGAATCTTCATGCTTTTAGAATACTCCCCTTAAAATGAAACCATCTAAGAAAAAGAAGGCCATATTCTCAGTATGTTTGATACCGCTACCCCACTCCAATCCTTAGATTTAATCCATCAATTAAAGCGCGCCCCTACCGAACATAAAGGTAATGCAGGCAAGGTAATATTGGTTGGCGGGGCGCCCGGCATGGCAGGTGCATTACTACTTGCTGGAAATGCCAGTATGCATTTGGGTGCTGGGTGGACTATTTTAGAAATGCTAGACCCCAGCACTGCACATGCTCTGCCCGAACATGCAGAGTTGATGGTGAGGCTGGCAAGCTTTGACCCTCAAGCACAGCTGAAATCTACTGCACCAGATGTCATTGCCATTGGCCCTGGTTTAGGTTTTTCTAATCTAGCACTGCACTGGTTAAGTGCAGTCATAAGCTACCCAACCATCCCAGTGGTCATTGATGCAGATGCTCTAATCTTAATTGCAGATACCCCAGAACTGATGACGTTACTGCAACAACGCAATCAAGCATTCCCCAATAAAACAGTAATCACCCCACACCCAGGAGAGGCGGGGCATCTATTAAATATCTCTGCCGCAGACGTACAGGCCAATCGATTTCGCGCCCTAGAAAACCTAGTTCAACTCACTCAATCCATTGTTGTACTTAAAGGTCGGCATTCTTTAATTGCCTCGCCTGACCATTCCCCATTATGTTGCCAACAAGGCAATCCTGGCATGGCTACTGGCGGAATGGGAGACGCATTGACGGGAGGTATAGCGGCAGTAGCCGCCCAAGGTATTCGTCACAGTCTTAATTTATGGGAAGCCACCAGTATCGCTGTCCAGCTACACGCTAGCGCAGCCGATAGCCTGGTTGCAAAAGGTATTGGGCCTATTGGACTAACCCCCAGCGAGACTATTCTAGAAATGAGGAGCTTGCTCAACCAGCACCTATAAAAAAGCCATCGAAACCAATAGGTTCGATGGCTTTACTGATACACAGCCTCTTTAGCATTAGAGGCTATCGTGGTAATTCGGTAGATTATTGAGCGGCTGGGGCCTCTACTGACTTAGACTTTTTTTTCGCCTTTTTTTTCGCCTTTTTTTCTGCTTTTTTCTGATCTTTCTTGGCCTTCTTCGCCGCTTTTTTATCAGCTGCTCTATCAGTTTGGGTAATTGGAGCCGCCGCTGGTGCTGGAGCAACTGCTGGGGTTGGCACTGGGGCGGGATCTGCAGCCATCACAGCAATTGGAGATAAGCCAATGGCGGCGGAAATGAGGGTAGCCAAGCTAAAACGTGCGACACGAGAAATCATACAATTCTCCAGTAAGGTTTATGAGTAATTTAATAATACTCAAAAAATTAACTTAATTGCTTCATTTTTAATAAATCATATATGAGTAAATTCCCTGACAATACCCATACTGAGCCACAAGACTGTTCAGCAAAAACCCTTTCAAACTCAGAGCCCTTATTCCCCAGAGGGGGATTTTAATAGCCATCATAGCTGAGGGATCATACCCCCAGAAGGA
This sequence comes from uncultured beta proteobacterium, assembly GCA_903846025.1. Taxonomy (GTDB): domain Bacteria; phylum Pseudomonadota; class Gammaproteobacteria; order Burkholderiales; family Burkholderiaceae; genus Polynucleobacter. The sequence goes on from CAIMZP010000123.1 coordinate 16,307, forward strand.
ATAAAAGCCACCCTAAGATGGCTTTTATAAGAACTCAAAAAAGCACTTAAGCGGGTTGAACTTCGGTCTCAGTGATTTTCTCTAAGGCAGCCTCAAGGTGACCAACGGTACGGTCGACATGAGTTAACTTCTCCAAACCAAATAAACCGATCCGGAAGGTTCTGAAATCTGGTCTTTCATCGCACTGTAGCGGTACACCAGCAGCAGTTTGTAAACCCAATGCAATAAACTTCTTGCCAGATTGAATATCGGGATCTTTGGTGTAACTCACAACCACACCAGGTGATTGGAAACCTTTTGCGGCAACAGAGCAGTAGCCTCTGGAAACTAACAAAGCGCGGACTTTATCACCCAACTCTTGTTGCTTTTGCTTTAGGGCAGCAAAGCCTAGTGTTTGGGTTTCTTTCATGACATTACGTAAAATTTTCAGCGCATCCGTTGGCATTGTGGTGTGATAAACGTGACCGCCTTTTTCATAGGCCTCCATAATTTGAAGCCACTTCTTAAGGTCCATCGAAAAGCTGCTGCTTTGCGTAGTTTCAATATGTTCACGCGCCCGTTCACCCAAAGCAATTAATGCACAGCAAGGTGAACTACTCCAACCCTTTTGTGGGGCAGTAATCAAGACGTCAACATTGCACGCCTTCATATCGACCCAAGTTGCGCCAGAGGCAATGCAATCCAATACAAACAGGCCGTTCACAGATCGAACGGCTTCACCCACTGCTTTTAGATACTCGTCTGGCAGAATAATTCCAGCGGAAGTTTCTACATGAGGAGCAAAAACAATAGCTGGCTTTTCTTTTTGAATAAAAGCCACCACTTCTTCAATTGGTGCGGGGGCAAAAGCGCCTTGAGTCGTGTTATCAAGTTGCTTGCCTTTAATCACTGCTACATCTTGGGTGATATTAGCTAGGTCGAAAATTTGCGTCCAGCGATAACTAAACCAGCCATTACGTAAAATAAGGCATTTTTTATCATTAGCAAACTGGCGTGCAACAGCCTCCATTCCAAAGGTACCGCTACCAGGCACAATTACCGCAGAGCTGGCGTTGTAAGCGTCCTTTAAAACACTAGAAATATCCACCATCACTTTTTTAAACTCTTCAGACATATGGTTTAGTGAGCGATCGGTATAAACAACTGAGAACTCTAAAAGTCCGTCTGGATCAATATTGGGGAGTAAGCCTGGCATAGTAATTTCCTAGTAGATCTTTTGATAGCACTAAATGATACTGATTAAGAGTGAAATCCGTGCGCAATTTGCCAATTCTCGCCATAAAACAGATTATTACGGCTTGCGAAGGGGTTTAATGCTTTTTAAACTTGGCAGAAGAAATAAGGATTCCACTCACAATTAAGAGAAATGCCAGGCCATGGAACATCTGAGGAGCATCCCCCAGGAGAACTGTCGAGAGTAATGCGGTAAATAAGGGGATTAAATTGGCAAAAAATGAGGCTACAGTAGGGCCCGCTTTGGTTACTCCTACCCCCCAAAATCGATAGGCGACTAAAGAGGGGCCAATTGCGACAAAAAGAATTAATACCCATGACCAAAATTGAAGATCAATAAATGCATTTCCTGATGCAACCTCAAAACAATCAAATATTCCTGTCCACAAAAAACCTATCATGACTTGAGCCATCAAAAATTCTGCCCATGGCCATTGGCGCTCGGTACTATCTCCCGGTCGGCTAATCATCCAGCTATAAAAAGCCCACAAAATAGTGGCCAACATAATAAAGAGATCGCCAATCACTACCTGCATTGAAAATATAGTTACGAGCTCACCCCTAGTTAATACCATCATGACGCCCAATATGGAAACTACTGCGCCAATCATTTGTAGATAATTTGGTTTAACTTGATAAAAAACGGCACCAATTAAAAGCATCCAAATGGGCATGCTCGCGCCAATCAGCGTGACGTTAATTGCAGTAGACGTTTGCAGGGCCAGGTAAAGAAGAACGTTATAACTACCCACCCCTAGCAGACCCAATATCAAGAAACGAGACTTGTTATGCCATAGGGCGCTACTTCGTTTGAAAACGCGCCAGCCAAAAGGAAGCAACATCAGCGCAGCCAAACCCCAGCGTAATGCACTCAAGGTAATTGGTGAAATACTTCCAACTAGCAACCTCCCAGCGATCGCGTTTGCCGCCCACAGCAGGGTCGCAGTTAACAAATAAAAAGCAGTAGCAAGATTAAGCTGAGGCATCCGGATAAAATGGTAAATAAGGGTCCCAGTTAGGGACTACCCCAACATTGTAGAAACAAATGTCCAGTATTGCTAAGATAGAGCCTAATTAGGCCTCGGCCAGTATTCAAAAAAGGAAAGTTAGTGCCAATCATCACCAATATTGAAGACTTACGCGTACTCCACCAAAAACGTACCCCCAAGATGTTTTATGACTATGCCGATTCAGGATCTTGGACTGAATCGACTTATCGCGCTAACGAGTCTGACTTTCAGAAGATTAAGTTACGACAACGTGTAGCAGTTGATATGACCAATCGCACCACTAAAACAACAATGGTAGGTCAAGAAGTGTTGATGCCTGTGGCGCTTGCTCCAACGGGTCTAACTGGTATGCAGCATGCTGATGGTGAAATTTTGGCAGCTAAGGCGGCTGAAAAATTTGGTGTGCCTTTCTGCTTATCCACTATGAGCATTTGCTCCATTGAGGATGTTGCTGAGCGCACGACTAAGCCGTTTTGGTTTCAGCTCTATGTAATGAAAGACCGTGGCTTTATTGAACGATTAATTGAGCGCGCAAAAGCTGCTAACTGCTCCGCTCTAGTATTAACCTTGGATTTACAGATATTGGGACAGCGCCATAAAGATCTAAAAAATGGTTTGTCAGCACCACCCAAACTGACGCTCGCCAATATGATTAATATGGCCACCAAGCCCCGTTGGTGCATGGGCATGGCTATGACACCTCGCAGAACCTTTCGTAATATTGTGGGTCATGCCTCTGGAGTAGGAAACATGTCATCCCTTGCCTCTTGGACTGCAGAGCAGTTTGATCCTGGCCTTAATTGGGGTGATGTGGAGTGGATTAAAAAACTCTGGGGCGGCAAGCTCATCATCAAAGGAATTTTGGATGAGGACGATGCTCGCTTAGCTGCCAACTCCGGTGCTGATGCCCTAATTGTTTCTAATCATGGCGGACGCCAGCTTGATGGTGCTGTATCTAGTATTCATGCGCTTCCTGGCATTGTAAATGCCGTTGGGAAAAACATTGAAGTATGGATGGATGGTGGTATTCGATCGGGGCAAGATGTGCTAAAGGCTTGGGCCTTGGGCGCACGCGGCACTATGATTGGAAGACCCTTCCTTTATGGCTTGGGCGCCATGGGTGAAGCGGGCGTTACTAAATGTTTGGAAATTATTCATAACGAACTTGATATCACTATGGCATTTACTGGTCATCGTGACATTCAAAATGTGACTAAAGATATTTTGTACCCAGGGACATTTTAAAATTCAGTACATTATCAATCACCCCTTTCTTACCTTTGCCTTTACTTTTTTAGTATGCGCAGCGTCCGCTTGGTTTGGGAATGCAGTACTCAGTAAATATCGTACTAAAGACAGTGAAACGGCCTCTGATTTAGGAATTATTCAAACAGCTACATTGACGCTCTTGGGTCTCATTATTGGCTTTACCTTCTCGATGGCAATTGATCGTCACGACAAAAGAGAGGTACTAGAGGAAGCCGAGGCCAATGCTATTGGTACTGAGTATCTTCGCTCTGATCTGCTACCCGCCGCTTCAGCATCAGCACTAAAAGTACTTTTAAATAGTTACCTTGATCAGCGGATCTTATTTTATTCGCAACAAGACCGGGAGATGGTTAAGGAAAATTATCATCTAACTAATGAACTTCAAAGTAAGCTCTGGAATGAAATTCTGCCAATTGTTCGATCACAACCAAACCCTATGATGGCATTGATAGTTTCTGGAATGAATGATGTCATCAATTCTCAAGGGTATACACAAGCAGCATGGTGGAATCGAATCCCTTTCGCCGCTTGGGCACTCATGGGTGGAATTGCTCTGTGCGCCAATCTTTTGGTGGGGTTTGGGGCGAGAGATTTTAGCCATAATATAGCCCTCTTTATGATCTTTCCATTTGTTATATCGGTCTCTTTCTTTCTGATTGCTGATATTGATAGCCCAAGAGGAGGGGTAATTAAGATTAACCCTCGAAATTTAATTCAATTAAAAAATACCCTAAGTCACAGCGAGGGATCAAGCAACACAAAACTAAAAATACAGTAAAGTAATGGAGCACCTTAAATAGGCGGTAAATATGAAACGAGTAGTCGATGTGTATAAAGACCGCGGCCGAGAGCTGGTTTGGACATATGTGATCCATTTAGGAAATCTAGAATTTCATCCAGCTCAAATTGATTTTGAGATTGAGGCTTTAAGGCTTTCTCAATTAGATAAACGCGGATCGGTCAATGAGTTAAGTGCTAAAACTAGGCTCTCCGTTAAGTAAGCATTAAAAATATTGCCCTTAAGGCAATCACAGTCAATTACTTTTTTCTCGTGTAGACCTCAAGCTTATTTCGAAAACCCATATTGACAAGCCTACCCTAAACTCATTGAGTTGTCTCTAGCCATAAAGAAAATTTCCAAAAGAGTTGCCCTGAGGATATCGACATTTTTATTTATTTTCCCGCGTGCCGGTGTAGCATTGTGGCTAGTTCAGATACCAAAAAAGAAGTCATTTCCTCAGATACAACCCAAATTAACGCAATAAAGGCTTTATAAAATGAAACCGCTTCCTAAAAAAGCCAAGATAACAATTGGCTGGACTATTTTAATGACTGTGGTGGGCACTGCAATACTTCATCAATGGCAATTTTTTGCTTTGGGTTGTGGTTCTGTCTTGCTATTGCTAATAGCAAATCACTTTGATTTATTAAAAGATCCTGAGGATAAAAAATGAGGCTTTCCTCCTTCGAAGAAAACCCCACCTAAATACTTCGGTTGAACCCTACAATGCTGAGTAGTCGGTGTAGCCGACTTCTGCACCACCATAAAATGTGGCGCGATTGTAAGGATTCAATGGGGCATTCGCCTTAAAGCGCTCAGCTAAATCTGGATTGGAAATATACAAACGTCCGTAAGCAATCGCATCAGCTAGGCCAGCCTCCAAGGCGGCTTCGCCCATCGCCAGATCATAACCACCAGCGCTAATAAACTTACCGTGATACGCAGCGCGAAATATTTCTGAGGTTACTGGCGCACCTTCATTAACCTGATCATTACCGCCAGCACTTGTCGAGCGAGGCTCAATCATATGTACATAGGCTAAGTTGTGATTATTTAAGCGATTGATAACAGCGGTAAAAAGACTTACTGGATCACTGTCGCTGATATCGTTAAAACTTCCATATGGAGATAAGCGAATACCAATACGGTCTGTTGGGAATATTGAAGCAACTGACTCAATGACCTCAGTCAATATGCGTATACGGTTTTCTATAGAGCCACCGTATTCGTCGCTGCGTTGATTGGTTTTATCTTGCAAGAACTGATCCAGTAGATAACCGTTCGCAGCATGAATTTCCACACCATCAAAGCCGGCATCCTTGGCATTTTGCGCCGCTAATTTGTAGTCCCTTAAAAGCCGTGCAATGTCATTACTAGTCATTGCCTTTGGCGTTTCATAATCATGTAGTTGCCAATCGGCACCATACGTTTGACCAGCAGCCGCAATCGCGGAAGGAGCCTCCGGCAATCCCTCTTCGGGATGTAATGAGGAATGAGAGATGCGACCAACATGCCATAACTGCGCAACGATAGTTCCGCCTTTAGCATGAACTGCCTCAACGATCTCTTTCCATGCGGCAGTTTGCTCAATCGAATAAATTCCAGGAGTAGCTGGATAGCCCATCCCTAAAGGAGAAATCTGGGTAGCTTCGGTAATAATAAGTCCAGCACCTGCTCTTTGACTGTAATATATTTTCGCTAAGGGATTAGGGATGGCATCCGCAATGGCGCGCATTCTAGTTAAGGGGGCCATGACAAGGCGATTCTTTAACTCAATTGAGCCCAGTTTTACTGGGGTAAACATAATTTTATTTCCGGACATTGTGCACTTTCTTTTCAATTCCATTTACTAACAAGAGTTTAGACTGTAGCAAGAACGGGGGATTCGTGCTGAAAAGCCTTTTTTAAATGCCGATATCTTTTCGAGCGCTGCGATTAACTCGTAAACCCGGACTAAAACGCTCCTGAATACATTCCGAGAGCGCTTTAAATTCCTCGCTGTGTGCAGTAGATGCACGTGCCACTAGGGCAATTATTCGATTGGGCGCCGGAGGAACTAAGGGTCGAGCTGCCATCTGGGAGCCATTCAATAACCCCCCTTTTACCGCCATTTCTGGCAGCAATGCAATGCCCATACCTGACTCCACCATTTGCAAGAGCGTAAGCAAACTTGTTGCTTCCATACCATCTGTTTTACGAATGTCAGAGCGCTTGCAGGCCTGCATTGTATGTTCACGCAAACAATGCCCCTCCTCTAGCAAGAGCAAACGCTCAGCCATTTTGGCAGGTATGTGGATCTCCTTACCTTTTAATGCGGGATCATCCCGTCTAGCGACCAGCCAAAATTCATCCTTAAACAATTCTTGAACAAGCAAACCCTCAGTATCGTAAGGCAATGCAATTAATGCGAAGTCGAGCTGATGCTCCGATAATCTAGTCAGAAGATTGGCCGTAAGATCTTCCCGAAGTGCAATTTTGAGATCAGGAAATCGCTGCCGAATTTCTGGCAATACATTGGGCAGAAGAAATGGTGCGACGGTAGGAATTACACCCAGACGGATAGTAGATGACATCGGCTTTCCTGATGTCTTGGCATATTCCACTAAATCTTCAGAAGCAGCCAAAATCAACTTCGCACGTTCTAAAATTTCAAGTCCAACCGGGGTAATCGAAACATTTTGGCGATCGCGCTCAACCAAATGCACTCCTAAACTTAGCTCTAATTCCTTTAATCCCGTACTTAGAGTTGATTGACCCACAAAACAGGCCTCTGCAGCTCGCGTAAAGTTCAGCTCCTTGGCTAAGGTTGCAAAGTAGTGCAATTGGCGCAGTGAAGGTAATAAACTCATATTGATAGGACTGCTTTGATATTTATTTAATAGATTGATAGTATCATTATTATTCATTGTACTGATTAATAAAAAAGCGCGAGAATTACGCCAATGATTAGATAAGATTTAAAACATTTAAAAAGAGGCATCAACAATGGCACGTCCTGAAATTAAAACAATTCAAAATTTAGAATCCGCATTTGCTGGCGAATCCATGGCTCATATTAAATATCGCTATTTCGCTAAGTTAGCCCGTGCAACAGGTGACGAAGACACTGCGAAGATTTTTGAAACAACCGCAGATCAAGAGGTAATGCATGCTTTTGGACACCTGGACCTACTCTATCCTGCAAGCACTATTACCCCTATTCGAGCCCTGGAAATCGCTATTGAAGGTGAAACATATGAATACACCGAAATGTACCCAAGATTTCGCAAGACTGCTATTGAAGAAGGAAATGAAGCTGCCGTTCAAGAGATTGATGGGCAAATAGCCGAATCAAAAGAGCATGCTAAGCAATTTCAAACGGTATTGGCAAAAGCAGCTAAACGTTTTGCAGCATTAGCAAACGTGGAAGAGCGTCATGCTAATCACTACAAAAGAGCCTTAGAAAAAGCCAAAATGCATGCCACTCAGTAAGTGCTGACGAAAGAGCTTAATTGAACTTAAACTGACAAACAAATTATTAAGGAAATATGATGAAAACTTGGCAATGTATTGTATGTGGCTTCATTTATGACGAATCAAAAGGTCTGCCAGAAGACGGGATTGCGGCCGGCACTGCCTGGGCCGACATACCTGAGGATTGGGAATGCCCAGACTGTGGTGTAGCAAAATCTGACTTTGAAATGGTTCAGGTAGGCTAACTACTCAATCCACAATTATTTCACTTACCTGAATTTATCTAGTTGCTTTATAAGGAAACCCAGCTTTGGATCAAAATAGTTCACAACCCCAACCCGCAATCATCATTATTGGTAGCGGGTTGGCTGGGTATACAGTCATCCGCGAAATTCGTAAATTAGATAAATTAGCCCCCATTACTTTGGTGACACGTGAGCCTGGTTACTTTTATTCGAAGCCCATGCTATCTACCGCATTCGCAAATAAGAAGAGTATTGAACAGCTGATCTCAAACCCTTCTGATAGTATGGCGGCACAACTCGATATTACCATTCTGGGGGAGACTACCGTTCAGGCAATTGATCCCCTTCTACAAATTATCTCTACCTCGAATGGGGTGTTGCCATACGGTAAATTAGTCATGGCCATGGGTGCTGATCAAATTCGATTGCCGCTGGAAGGTAGTGCAGTTGCAGAAATACTTACGGTAAATGACTTGGAAGATTACGCTAAGTTTCGTCAAGCCATTGCTGGCAAAAAGAGGGTGGCCATCTTAGGTGCGGGCTTGATCGGATGCGAATTTGCCAACGATCTCGTCCTGGGGTCTTATGAGGTGGATGTTATAGACCTAGCACCTCAAGCCTTAGGCCGCCTACTTCCAGAGACAGCAGCCTTGCTGCTCCAGAGCAAGCTGAGTGACGCTGGAGTTCGCTGGCATTTTGAGACCACCGTTCAGTCGATTGATAGAAGTGGTGGGGAATTAAAAATTACTCTAACTAATGGCAACGTCATCGCAACTGATGCCGTACTTTCTGCAGTAGGCCTAAGACCTCGATTGGACTTAGCCAAAGCTGCAGGCATTGCTACTGGCTTGGGCATACAAGTCAATCGCCAACTAGAAACTAGCAGTAAAAATATATACTCTATTGGTGACTGCGCTGAAGTGGATGGCTTGGTTCTGCCTTATGTGATGCCAATCATGCAAGCAGCTCGCGCTTTGGCCCCCAGCCTTTTAGGCCAAGAAGCCACCCTCACCTATCCAGCAATGCCAGTCATGGTGAAGACGCCTGCGCTACCTACGATTGCCTCCCCACCAGCCAAGAACTCTCAAGGCAACTGGAAGATAAACCAAATTGAAGGAGGGCTTGATGCACGCTTTGAATCTGCTGATGGCAAGTTACTAGGTTTTGTACTTCTCGGGGCTGCTACTGCTCAGCGCGGCGCATTGACCAAAGAGTTGCCGGCAATTTTGCAATAGGGGATGAATCTTTTTAAAAATACAAAAGGCCCGCACTTGAATAAACTGCAGGCCTTTTCTTTACAACTAAATCTAAGTAATCAGGAAACGATCACAAACCAAGTTGAGTTATGTGATTGAGCGATCATTAAAAATAGCATTGGTATAGACAACAATGTATTGAGTCGTGAAGTCAACATCGCAATGCGTGCAGATTTTGCTTTTATATCAGGCTCCACAGCAACGATACCTAAGGCCCGCTTCTGATTTGGCCAAATAATAAACCAAACATTAAATGCCATTATCAAAGCAATCCACATCCCCAAACCAATTGCGCGAAATGGAGCCTGCAAAGTAAATGCTTGATGTGCGTAGCCATTCAAGACGGAAAGAATTAATCCGCTGATAACAGTGAAGAGGGCGGCCCATCGGAACCAGAACAATGCTACGGGAGCAATCACTTTGGAAATTGCAGGCTTTTGCTCATCAGGAATCTTTGACATGGAAGGTATTTGTACAAAGTTAAAATACCAAAGCAAACCAACCCACATTATCGCAACCATTACATGCAACCAGCGAAACATAAAGGGGAGCTCAATAGAGCTGAAATTACCACCTAAGGCAAGAATAATTAAAGCAAGAAGGACAAACCCAGCTAATACAGTGCGCCCTAGTGAAGTCAATATTGATATCATAAATTTAATTCCATTTAAACTAAATTAAGAAAAAGTTAAGCTAAATTTTTGCTGGCAAAATCCCAGTTCACCAAGCTCCAAAAATTATCCAAATATTTTGGTCGCGCGTTACGCGTGTCTATATAGTAGGCATGCTCCCAAACATCGCATGTTAGCAATGGTTTGGCATCAGTCGTTAAGGGGGTGGCAGCATTACTTGTTGAAACTAGATCGAGACTACCATCGGCTTTTTTCACCAACCAAGCCCAGCCAGAACCAAATGTACCTAAGGCACACTTTGTAAACTCTTCTTTAAATTTATCAAATGAACCCCATTTTTCGTTGATGGCATCAGCTAAGGCACCAGAGGGGGCTCCGCCTCCGTTGGGCTTCATCCCTGCCCAATAGAAAGTATGATTCCAAACTTGCGCTGCATTATTAAAAATGCCACCGGATGATTTTTTGATAATTTCCTCAAGGGTTGAATTTTCAAATTCACTACCCTTAATTAAGTTATTTAAATTGGTAACATAAGCTTGATGATGTTTGCCATAGTGAAACTCTAATGTCTCTTTAGAAATATAAGGTGCGAGCGCATCAAGCGCATATGGTAACTGCGGTAATGTATGTTCCATTGTCTTTCCTTTTAAATTAATTAACAAATACAAGGGCTTATATTTGCTCTTACTATAGACGATTCTGGACTTTTTGTTTCGCCGGAAGTAAAACCTTAATTCTCACTTAAAATCGTTACTCATGCCTAATATATATAAAAGCACCCAAAAAAGAATCTTTATCCAAGAGGTAGTAACACGCGATGGGTTTCAGGCGGAAAGTATTTTTATCCCCACTCAGGAAAAAATCGCCTTAATTAATCGCCTGAGTAATGCTGGATATGACAAAATTGAAGTGACTTCGTTTACTAACCCCAAAGCGATCCCCATGCTGGCAGATGCCGAAGCTGTGATGCTGGGAATTGAACGGATCGCCGGCATTCAATACACCGCCTTAATTCCTAATCTAAGGGGTGCTGAACGCGCGCTAGCTGTTGGCGTTGATGAATTCAACCTGGTAATGTCAGTAAGCGAGGCTCACAATCAAGCTAATCTCAAAATGAGTTGCGACGATTCATTTAAGGCACTTAGTGCAGTGATTCACCTAGCCCATACCAATCAAACCGCAATCAATATTTCCTTATCCACTAGCTTTGGTTGCCCCATGACTGGCCTAATCTCGCTGCCAGATTTGATGTATTGGGTTGATCGTTTTGCAAATACTGGCGTTCACGGGATTACTTTATGCGATACCACTGGCATGGCAAATCCTTCGCAAGTTCAAGTAGTTTGTCAGGCGGTCCAATCAAAATACCCAAACCTGCAGTGGACCTTGCACTTTCATAACACCAGGGGCATGGGCTTAGCTAATGCCCTTGCCGCACTGAATGCCGGTATTGATCGCTTTGATTCATCATTGGGCGGTTTAGGCGGCTGCCCTTACGCACCCGGAGCAACGGGGAATATTTGCACCGAAGAATTGGTGCACATGCTTGATCTCATGGGTTTGGATACCCATATGCAAATTGATACTCTCCTAGAATGCTCCCAAGATTTGCAAAAACTAATTGGAAGATCTTTGCCAAGCCAGCTATTGATGGCTGGTAAAGTAGACCGGCTATATCAGGCGCCTTGTCAAAGTTAATTACTGAGCAGTCCACCCACCATCCATATTCCAGGCTACGCCACGAACTTCAGAAGCATCAGCGCCACAAAGAAATACCGCTAAAGCAGCTAACTGCTCTGGGGCAATAAACTCACCTGAAGGTTGCTTCTCTAAAACCAAAGCATTCTTTGCAACTTCATTAGAAACTCCGTCATGTTGCACACGGGCATCCACCTGCTTTTGAACCAGTGGCGTCAAAACCCAACCCGGGCAAATTGCGTTACAAGTCACCCCTGTTTTCGCATTCTCAAGCGCAGTCACTTTGGTGAGGCCAACAATTCCATGTTTAGCAGCAACATAGGCAGACTTTTGAGTCGATCCAACCAAACCATGTACAGAGGCAATGTTAATAATGCGCCCCCAATTGCGTTTTTTCATTCCAGGTAAAGCATGGTGGGATGTATAGAAAGCAGAACTTAAATTAATCGCAATGATAGATTCCCACTTGTCCGCAGGAAAGTCTTCAATATTAGCCGTGTACTGAATGCCTGCGTTATTCACCAAAATATCGAGTGAACCAAACCGTTTTTCAGTTTGACTAATGAGATCTTCAATCTCTACAGGTTTGCCCATATCAGCACCGTGATACTCAACCTCAACACCGCATGCCCTAATCTGGGCAATGGCAGCATCTTTTTCACCAAAACCATTTACCATAATGTTGGCGCCCTGCTTTGCCAAAGCAATCGCGATTGCCAAACCGATACCGCTAGTTGAGCCAGTTACGAGCGCTGTCTTACCTTTTAATGTGGACATGTTTATATTCTCAGATTAGTTTCAGGAAAGATATAGGATACAACGGAAGGTTTTAAATGAGATAAAGCCAATGCCCCAATTGGTGCCAAAAACTTGTGGGCACTAATGTCAAAAGCCAAGTCATCGTTAGGTAGCGCAGTAGCTTACCAATAAACATATAAATCATGCAGGGTAGCCATGCTAAACGAAGCCAGCCAGCAACTAAACAAAGCGGATCCCCAAATCCAGGTAACCAAGAAAGCAATAGCATCTTAGGGCCTCGCTTTTCGAGCCAGCGCTGCATGCGACCATTGCTTTTACCTTTAAGTGACTCAAAGCCATTTCTACTGATCAGGCCAAGCCACCAATCTGTCATGCCCCCCAAGGTATTGCCAATCGTGGCAATAAAAATAGCCGCCCAATATAAATTTGGGTTGAGAGAGATGTATCCAAAAAGAATGGGTTCAGACCCAATGGGCAAGAGCGTTGCCGAAACAAATGAGCTTATAAATACGGCGGGCAGGCCAATGGAAGGCAACCCAAACAAATCAAAGAAATGATCTAGCATCTGCTCCATTAAGAAAGAACCCCAGATTTTTTCAAAACAGTAATTTGCTCATCTGTTAAGCCTGCAGATTTTAAGATTTGATTGGTATGCTCCCCTAATGTGGGAGCGCGATATCGAATAGCGCCTGGGTTATGAGATAACTTGGGAATAATGCCAGGAACTTCCACTTTTAATCCATCTGAACTTTCGATTGTTTCGATCACGTTCCGAGCTCGATAGTGAGGATCTTCAGCAATATCTTTAGCAGTATAAATTTTTCCCGAAGGCACCTGAGCGCCAACCAAACTACTTAGAACCTCATCTAAATTAAGCCTACTTGTCCAAAAATTAATTGCTGCATCAATTTCCACAACCCTCGCAGATCGACCGTCGTTGCGCTCTAGGCCTGGATCACTTGCCAAGTCCTGGCGCCCAATCAGAATCATTAATCTTTTAAATATAGAGTCACCATTACCCGCTATCAGGACAAATTGGCCGTCCTTGCAAAGATATGCGTTAGAAGGCGCAATGCCAGGTAAGGCCCCTCCTGCAGGCTGACGAATGACACCAAATACCGAGTACTCCGGCAACAAACTTTCTGTCAAATTAAATACGGATTCATATAAAGCTACATCGATCATTTGACCCTCACCGCCACGCGCATCCCGTTCATAAAGTGCCAACAGAACACCAAGCGCGCCATGCAAACCGGCTATCGTATCCCCCAATGAAATACCGGCTCTTACAGGCACTTCACCAGGATGGCCGGTGATGTAGCGTAAACCTGCCATCGCCTCACCAATGGCGGCAAAGCCAGGCTCATCACGGCGCGGTCCATCCTGTCCATAACCAGAGATGCGCAACATAATGAGCTTGGGGTTGGCTTTATGTAAAGTCTCCCAACCTAAACCCCATTTTTCCATAGTACCTGGGCGAAAATTTTCAATCACCACATCCGCCTCTAGGGCCAGTTGCCTTGCAATTTCCTGCCCCTCCTTCACTCGAAGATCCAAGCAGATCGATTGTTTGTTGCGGGAGTGTGCCTGCCACCAAACAGAAGTACCCTTGTGAAGCATTCTCCATTTGCGCAGTGGATCGCCCTCGCCCGGAGATTCAACCTTAATAACCTCTGCCCCAAAATCAGCTAAGGTTTTGGATGCAAACGGACCAGCAATCAATTGCCCTAATTCTAGAATCTTGACACCAGAAAGAATTTGTCGCGTCGGTAACGTCATCTCTTAATTAAGCCTTATGGGGTCTTTTTATATTTACAGCCTCTATTTTCACCCTCTTTTTTATATTTTTGCGAATTTTCAAATCTTGCTTAAACTGTCCTTATAAATTCGCAAAATATTAATATAGCGTCAAACGACCATTTTGATTGAAAACCCCTATGAATCTACCCATTCCAAAGCCAGATCAATTTCAAGATATGCGCGAAGCTCTACGCGATCTTTGTGGAAGTTTTGATTCGGCCTATTGGCAAAAGATTGATCATGAGCGTAATTATCCCGAGCTATTTGTTGACGCGATGGCAAGGGCTGGTTGGCTAGCAGCATTGATTCCTGAGCA
>CAIMZP010000124.1 GCA_903846025.1 uncultured beta proteobacterium
AGCTGTTCCCGAAGTCTGTCGTGAACTAGGCATCAGCACTGCGACTTTCTATAAGTGGCGTGCCAAATACGGCGGTATGGATACCTCAATGATGGCTCGCATGAAAGAGCTTGAGGCTGAAAATGCCCGCTTAAAGAAGATGTACATCGAAGAGAAGCTTAAAGCCGAGATCGTTACCGAAGCCCTCGCAAAAAAGTGGTGAGGCCCTCTCACAGACGTGAGATGGCCCAGCGGGCAGTCAGAGATAAAGCCGTCCCCATTCGTTTGACGTGCGAAGCCTTTAGGGTTAGCGAGTCTTGCTATCGCTATGAAGCCAAGAACAATGCTGAGAACGAGCTCATTGCCAACTGGCTCATCCGCTTGACCGACAACAACCGTAACTGGGGCTTTGGCCTTTGCTATTTATATCTGCGTAACGTAAAGAACTTCACATGGAACCACAAACGGATCTACCGTATTTACAAGGCTTTAGAGCTCAACTTACGCATCAAACCCCGCAAGCGTTTGGTACGAGATAAGCCCGATGCTTTGGTCGTGCCGCTGAGCATTAACCAAGTGTGGTCAATGGACTTTTTGCATGACCAGCTGCAAGATGGCAGATCCATCCGCTTGTTCAATGTGATTGATGACTTTAATCGAGAGGCATTGGGAATTGAAGTGGGCTTCTCATTACCGGCAGAGCGAGTGGTTCGCAGCTTGGATCAAATCATTGCTTGGCGAGGTAAGCCTTATGTGATTCGAGCAGATAACGGTCCCGAACTTATCAGCGGCAGACTCATGGAGTGGGCAGCAAAGCATCAAATCCATATACAGCATATCCAGCCAGGTAAACCACAACAAAATGCTTATGTGGAACGATTTAATCGTACCGTTAGATACGAATGGTTATCTCAGCATTATTGGGAAAGTATTAACGAAGTTCAAGAGTTTGCAACGCAATGGATGTATAAATACAATCATCAACGTCCAAACATGGCATTGGGCGGTATTACCCCGAAACAGCGACTGGCCATGGTTGCTTAATTAATCCTACTTCTGAGAGCGGTGGTTAATGGGGGGATTACCCAACCAAAAGCATTACGCTTACGCTTAAGCTCCTGGTATTTTGGATTTGCCTCTATGCGCGCCACTGTTGCATCAGACATACGCTTCTCCTAAAAAGACTTCACATTAATAAAAAAAGATTCTAATAAGTAAATTCCTGTGCGTGGTCGTTAATTAGGGTATTCAGCTGTTTTATAGGGAATATCCTATAGAGGAATTCCCTAGGCAATTTCAGGGATACTTGTAGACGAACTAGTCAAATGCAATAAAAAATATTGCTCGAGTCCTTAATATATTGCAGCGATTTTGACTATGCCCAACATAGCTATGGACATTTACCTCTGAGCAGGGAATTCTATGCTCTCTTGTAGAGCCTGAAACAGCAATCAACTGTATAGAGTAGGAAACAATCGTATGGACCTATAGGCATCTGACCTAGCTCTCTTTGTCAGAATAATCTGCCATAACTGCCCCTGACGTGAGCGAAAAAAAGCTGCGCAACTCAGCAAATAATAAGTCCACATTCTATAAAATCGGCCATCGTATTTGCTGGATATTTTGAACCAATTATTGGTAAAGTTGTGATGCCAGGACATTAATGTTTTATCGTAATCTTGCCCAAAGTTTTGCCAATCCTCTATTAAAAAAATACCTTCTGTGCACTTACCTATTTCCATTGCCGATGGTATTTTCCCATTTGGGAAGATATATCGGTCTATCCAGGGATCAGTCCTATCAATAGTTACATCGCTCCCGATAGTATGTAGTAAAAATAAACCATTATCGGCAAGAAGGTTATTCACAGTTTGAAAATAGATGGGGTAATTTTTCTCACCAACATGTTCAAACATTCCTACTGAGACAATTTTTTCAAATTTTCCAATAAGATCGCGATAATCAATGAGTTCAATCTTTACTGGCAATCCCTGACATCTTTCAATTGCAAATTGTTGCTGCTCTTTCGAAACTGTAATTCCCACAACCTCAACACCATATTTTTTAGCAGCATAAGCTGCTAACCCTCCCCAGCCACAACCAATTTCCAATAGTCTTTCACCAGGTTTTAGTTGAAGCTTTTTGCAAATAAGATCAAGCTTATGCTCTTGGGCCTGAGTTAACGAATTGGCAAATTCCCAATACCCACACGAATACATCATTTGTGGATCAAGCATCATTTCAAAAATATCATTTCCGATATCGTAATGTTGTTCACCAACCTGAAAAGCCCTGTCTTTCGATTGTAGATTTAACATTCTCGCCCTCATGACTTCAAACGCTAGGCGCGCCTTTGCTACGCCCTGAACACGCATATTAATGTCATAACTAAGTAACTTAGTGAGCATCTCATCAAGTCTCTCACAGTCCCACTGACCATTCATGTAGGACTCACCCATACCTAAAGACCACTTGGATAAAATTTCAGAGTAAGTCTTGGGATCATGAATCTGGATGTCCCAAATATTTGGGCCATTTATAGCAATGCCAGCCTCCTCAAATAATTCTCTCAAGACTTTTGGGGAGCTTAAATCTTTTGGTTTTATATCGGCTTTAGCAAAAATATTCATTTCAAACTTTCGATTTATACCTCAAGATATCAAGCAGTAGATCAACCGTTATTCATGATTCAAAAATCTTAGACCCACACAAGAAAGTGCCCATGTTTTTTTACAAAATCATTTTAGTGCTTTTTGGTCATTTAAATCACTTACAACTAATTGGTTCAA
>CAIMZP010000125.1 GCA_903846025.1 uncultured beta proteobacterium
CCTTCGATAGATGTTCGGGGTAGATCTGTAGTTTTATTGGATGATATTGTGAGTAGTGGTCATACCTTGGCACGTGCAGCGGAACTTTTATTGGTTGCGGGCGCTAAGACTGTAGATGTCGTGGTAACCCATGCCTTATTCAATGGATCTGCATTGGAGTTAGTAAAGGGGGCTGGTGTCTCTCATGTCTGGAGCACGGATTGTATTATTCACCAGAGCAATGCTATTAGCATATTGCCCTCAATTGCGCAGGTTTGGAGAGCGGCATTAGGGGTGGATTAAGTCAGTTCTTTGAGTTTTAGGATCACCGATTAAGGATCACCGATTAAGGATGGGAACTACTATCTTTTCCCCTGCCTTTGTTGTGATGTGGAGATCGTAGTCATCAATGATTTTTGCATTCTGTAGTTCAGGCTCTTTAAACTCATATCGAAGTCCAAAATCCTTATCCTCTACGATAACTAGTCCAGAGTCGGTATCCAGCTGGGTAATTTGGAACATGATAGATTGCCCCATCCTTAATTTGAGGTTTGTAAATCTTCAATCAAAATGTACCTCATTTTATAATTATTGTAAATTGAGAATAATCCTAGTTCAGCAATAATGTGAGGCCTGAATCAGGGGGTAAATTAATTGACTGAAAATTTAGGTTATTGGGGTGCACTTCTTATTGAATCATCGAAATGATGAAATGGGGAGGCCAGGCATGCCCCAGACCTAAATCAGACCTCGTTATACCGTTGCTATTTGGGGTGACTTAGCGCAAGAGATGAATAGTTTATCTAAACGCTTAAAGAGGGTCACACTTTTTGGTGCTAGGCTAATGAACTTGCTGCGCCCATCTTCTTTGTAGGAGGTATAGCGCAAAAAATCAGTCTTTTGTAAGTTTGTCAGCGCCGCATGAATAGTTGCTTGAGAACCTAAGTCTGCACGTTGAATAATATCCATGACTCGCATTGGATCCTGGGGATCCTGCCCCAAAACAGCAATCAGAATTCTGCGCTTTCGATCAGGCAAACCTTTCCATAACTTTTCATTTTCAATGAAGAATCGATGGTAGGGGCTTAATGTCATTCTTAAGAGAATACTCTTAAGAATTGAATTTCGAAATATGTCAATCAATAAATTGGCAGTACATCACCTCAAAGAGATTCCCGTGGATTAAGGTAGGGGCCCTTAAAGCCTCAGTTGAGCGGTGGCAGGGGTATCTACCTCGTAATCCGCGTGAGGTGTATTTAATTTTCTCGTCATAGGAAAACGGTGTTCTTCTGTAATATAGAGTTCATTTGCTAAATAATAGGATTAAATATGATTTTCTCAATTCTTTTAATCGATCGCCCAGGTACTGCAGAACTACGCGTGCAGTTGCGCCCCGAACATCGGGCCTACCTAGCGCAACTCTCTGAACGTATGGCCTTTGCTGGTCCATTGACTTCGGATGACGGGGGTACGGTTATTGGAAGTTTGCTTGTGATCGACTTTCCCGATCGAGCTGCAGTGAGTGCTTGGCTAAAAGATGAGCCTTTTACAAAGGCGGGCGTCTATGAGGAGCCTTTGATTTATATATTTAATAATATGTGGGCGCAGAAATCACGCCTCGCGAGCTTTGATTCGTGGAGCTTGCGGTAATGTGCGTGCATCTGAGTGGCGACTTGCTTCGTCACGTCCTTGATGACATGTTCGAAGATGAGTGCGAACTTCTTCTGTGACTTCGCGGGAACGCCGGCTGATTCGAGC
>CAIMZP010000126.1 GCA_903846025.1 uncultured beta proteobacterium
CGTTTATTTCTGCCTTCATTTGTGTCCGCTGGTTGATTCACTATGTTGCCAGCCATACTTTTGTACCTTTTGCTTGGTATCGAATTATTTTTGGTTTATTGGTATTAATTAGCGCCTATACCGGCCTAGTTTCCTGGTCTCATTAACAGCTTAATTAAAAACCTCACTGGAACTCCTATGGATGGATCAATAGACGCAATTACCAATAATATCCAGCTAGCATTAGCCCCTGTTTTTTTATTAACTGCGATAGCTACACTGCTCAATGCAATTTCTACCCGTCTTGCACGTTCAGTAGATCGAATGCGCGCCATTCAGCAGAGAATTCATGAGGGTACTGTGGTTGATCAGGCAGCCCTATCCCATATGATGCTTGAGGCTGATGAGGCAAAAATTCGTGGCCGCCTCTGTACTGTCGCTGTTTTTTTTGTTGTTTTAAGTGGAATTTTTATCTCCCTAACGGTCTTGGAGTTATTTTTCTTTCAAGCTGGAGCAGCTCGTTTAATGAAAACGAGTTTTGTTATCTGGACATTTGTACTTGGACTTATTTCATTTATGACTTCCTTGACGATTGTCTTGGTTGAGGTTGTCTATGCTTATCGTTCTGCAGGATGGCATGATCCACACCACTAATCCACTGTCTTTATATAAAGAAGCTATATGAAAAAAATTCTTATCACTGGTGGCGCAGGATTTTTAGGCTCTCACTTAACTGAGAAAATCCTTAAACAGGGTAATGAAGTTCTGGTAGTTGATAATTTTTACACTGGCACAAAGCAAAATCTAGCTCACTTACTTCATAACCCTAATTTAGAAGTGATGCGCCATGACGTGACTTTTCCGCTTTATGTAGAAACAAATCAAATCTACAACTTAGCTTGCCCTGCTTCTCCAGTCCATTATCAATACGATCCCGTCCAAACTACCAAGACTAGTGTGCATGGCGCTATTAATATGCTTGGGCTCGCAAAAAGAACGAGAGCTCGCATTCTTCAGGCATCAACTAGTGAGGTCTATGGCGACCCAGAAGTACATCCTCAGCCAGAAGAGTATTGGGGTAAGGTTAACCCTATTGGCATTCGCTCTTGTTATGACGAAGGTAAACGATGTGCTGAAACGCTCTTTTTTGACTACTATCGCCAGCACCATCTAGATATTAAGGTTGTGCGTATTTTTAATACCTATGGCCCGCGCATGCATCCAAATGATGGGCGGGTGGTGAGTAATTTTATTGTGCAAGCATTGCAAGGTAGGGATATCACCATTTACGGTGATGGTCAGGAAACTAGAAGCTTTTGCTACGTTGACGACTTAATTGAAGCAATGGTGCGCATGATGAACTCTGGTGACGGATTTACTGGCCCAGTGAATATTGGTAATCCAGGTGAATTTACAATGTTGCAATTGGCTGAAACAATTTTAAAGCTTGCGGGAAGTAAATCCAAGTTGGTATTTGAACCTTTGCCATCAGATGATCCTAAGCAGCGTCAACCTAATATTGAGTTAGCGAAGATCAAACTTGGATGGGAGCCTAAAGTTAATTTGGAAGATGGCCTTAAAGAGACGATCGCTTACTTTAAGAAAGTAGTTGGATAAGTTGACTCAAGACAGCCTGGAAATGACTCTTGAAAAACGACTAGATCGAATTCGATCATTTGTTTTAAGGGCAGGTAGAACCACCGCAGGGCAACAGCGTGCGATTGATGAGCTGGGCCCCCAGTATTTAATTCCGTTTCAGGAAAATAGTTTAAATTTACAAGCTGCATTTGATGGATCTTCACATTCGAAGATTTTAGAAATTGGCTTTGGTATGGGCGAGACTACCGCTAAGATTGCAGCCTTGCGTCCTGAGGATGATTTTTTAGCAATTGAAGTCCACCCACCAGGCGTAGGCGCACTCCTCAAACTCATTGGCGAAAATAATCTTACGAATCTTCGATTGATACGACATGATGCTGTTGAAGTGTTGGAGAAAATGATTTCACCCAACGCTTTTGATGGCATACATATTTATTTCGCCGATCCTTGGCATAAAAAACGTCACCATAAGCGTCGCCTCATCCAGTCAGAGTTTGTGAAGTTGCTAGCATCACGATTAAAGCCTGGCGGCTACCTCCATTTGGCTACCGATTGGCATAATTATGCCGAGCAAATGTTATTAGTTCTCAATACTGAAACCTCTCTGAACAATGTGTCTACTGAGAAGATGGCATTAGAGACTTATGGCGCAGATGATATTGCCACAGTGGATCAGTCTGCCAAAGAATTTAAGCCCTCTTTGGAGCAGCTAACTGCAATGCATCCTGGATATGTAGAGCGGCCCGCCTACAGGCCTATTACGAAGTTTGAGAATCGGGGTTTGAAGCTGGGTCACGGTGTTTGGGATTTGGTCTATAAAAAGAAGTAAATATACTGTTATAGGCCTAGGCAGACATATTTTAATTCTAAGTATTCATCCATTCCGTAGGCGCTACCTTCACGACCTAAGCCAGATTGTTTGACGCCTCCAAATGGGGCTACTTCATTTGAGATGATCCCGGTATTGACGCCTACAATCCCATACTCAAGGGCTTCTGCCACTTTCCAAATACGTCCAATATCTCTACTGTAAAAATAGGAGGCCAAACCATATTGACTGTTGTTAGCTAGCTTCACAACATCCTCATCATTTTCAAATGAAATAATAGGGGCGACTGGACCAAAGGTTTCTTCGTAAGTAATGAGCATGTCATTGCTGACGTTTGCCAAAATCGTGGGCTCATAGAAAGTTCCACCTAAGGCAGATCGCTTACCTCCAGCAATCAGCTTCGCCCCTTTACTAAGAGCATCAGCCACATGTCTTTCTACTTTCTCAAGAGCCGCTTGCTCAATCAATGGCCCTTGAGAAATACCAGCCTCCATGCCATTACCAACTTTAATCGCATGTATGGCTTTGGCAAATTTCTCGATAAAAAGATCTTGTACTTTACGGTGAATATAAAATCGGTTGGCGCAAACGCAAGTTTGTCCTGAGTTCCGATACTTAGAGGCTACTGCGCCAGCAACAGCAGCATCAATGTCGGCGTCTTCAAACACAATGAATGGGGCATGACCGCCAAGTTCAAGCGCTAGCTTTTTCACAGTAGGCGCGCATTGAGACATTAATACGCGACCCACTTCAGTAGAGCCTGTGAAGGACAGATGCCTCACTATTGGTGAAGAGCACAGCGTTTTACCAATGGCAACGGATTGATCAGCATCTGCAGTGAGGATGTTTATTACTCCGGCGGGTATCCCTGCACGTGAAGCAAGCTCAGCAAGAGCCAGTGCAGAGAGGGGGGTTAGTTCAGCCGGTTTAATCACAATGGTGCATCCAGCAGCCATAGCAGGAGCGATTTTTCGGGTAATCATGGCGATGGGAAAGTTCCAAGGCGTGATTGCTACACAAACGCCAATGGGTTGTTTTAAAACAATGAGGCGTTTATCACTCCAGGTGGTACTTGGTATTGATCCAGATACGCGTTTAGCCTCTTCGGCAAACCATTCAATGAAAGAGGCGCCATAGACGACCTCACCGGTGGACTCGATTAATGGCTTGCCTTGCTCCAAAGTCATTAGGGCTGCTAGATCCGAAGTGTTTTGGACAATGAGATCAAACCACTTGCGCATAATGCTGGCACGCTCTTTACCGGTTTTACTTTTCCAAGAACCAAAAGCCTGTTCTGCAGCTTTGATAGCAAGCTCTGCATCTACTGGGCCAAGATTGGAAACCTGCGCAATGATTTCACCTGTGGCGGGGTTGTTGACTGAGAAACTAGCGCCAGAATCTGCCGTTACCCATTGCCCATTGATATAAGCATTTTCTTTCAGCAGGCTTGGATCTCTGAGTAAGCCGCGAATATCTGTTGTTTGCATGCGTTTTCCAATGACAAGAAGTATCGACTAATTCTATCCTTTATGACATAACTTGGTAGTTCAGAAGTGAGTTACCTATACTACAAGAACCCTCAAGACTTAGATTAAGGCTTGAGGGGTTTGATTTCTTGGAGAGGCTATGTGGCTTCGATAGCTGTGGGTTTGATTAACCGGCTTGGATTTCAGTGGCCCTAAGTTTCTGCGCCAATAAATCAAGAACGCCGTTAACGTACTTGTGGCCATCTGTACCGCCAAAGGTCTTGGCTAACTCTACTGCTTCATTAATGGCCACTTTGTAGGGAACAGATAGATCTATGGCTAATTCATAAGCGCCGATTAATAAGGCGGCGTGCTCAACAGGCGAAAGTTCATTAAGCGACCGATCTAGTGCTGGGGTAATAATACCCTCAAGCTCATCTGTTCTTTCTAGTACGCCTGAAAAAATACCGTTAAATAAATCTAGTTGGCAGCGGCGAAATCCAGGATCTTCAGCCAATTGTTTGGCTATAGCGGCGGCGTTGGGAAGGCTACCCGCGCGACGCATAACTAAACTTTGGTAGACCCCTTGAAGGGCATACTCACGAGCACGACGACGGGGCGTTAAAGAACGTTTAGGGGCAGCAGCCCCAATCGCTTCTTTGCTACCTGATAAATTTTGAGTAAGTTTCGGCATATATTAATTACTCTTCAGTAGGGTTGATTTCGATATCAATATCGGGTGTGAGTGCTAAGGCTAAGTTAGCCATCTCGACAACCGCCTTTGCACAATCGGCGCCTTTAACTTGAACGCGAGCATACGCTTGTGCGTCCGTCTCGCAAGTAAGAACGCCATTGGCAATTGGTAAACCGGAGTCTAAAGATGTACGAGTAATGCCCGCGGCCGATTCATTTGCAACGAGTTCAAAGTGATAGGTTTCGCCACGGATAACAGCCCCTAATGCAACTAAGCCATCAAACTCACCCGTTTCAACGAGTTTTTGTAGCGCAAACGCAATCTCCAGTGCGCCCGGCACTGTCACCAGCTTAATGTCTTCCGGTGCAACGCCCAAGGCAATTAGCTCTTCTATACAAGCAGTGCGCAATGCAATGCAATGGTCTTCATTAAAGCGCGCTTGCACAATGCCAATATGCAGACCCTGGCCGTTGAGATCGGCAGCTAAAACGCCTACTTCAGATTCATTATTGGGAGTATTCATGGTGACTTTAAGGTAAATTAAGCGCGGATTATTTTTTAGATTCAAAAGGGGTGTAGCCAGTGACTTCGAGCTTGTATCCAGACAGGCTTGGGACCGGGCTTGGGTTCGCCAGCAGGCGCATTTTTCCTACACCGAGATCTTTAAGGATTTGGGCGCCGATGCCGTAGCTACGGAAATTGGTTTTACGAGCTAAAGGCGTCGCCTTATCCTCAGAAGCGCTATTGAGCTTTTGAAACTGAGCCAACCAATCAACATCATTGGGTGCGCCAATACCAGAGGCATTCAGTAAAACAGCAACGCCGGTAGGAGCGGAGCCCAGTTTTTGCAATGCTTGAGCTAACGGCCAAGAGTGGGTGCTCACACTTGCATCTAGAAAATCTAACACTGAGACTGGCTCATGTACGCGTACTAAGGTTTCCTCTGTTTCAGAGGGCTTGCCTTTTACTAATGCAATATGAATACAAGAGCTTGGGGTGTCGCGATAAATAATGCCCTGAAATTTCCCCCAGGGAGTATCGAAATCACGCTCACCTTCACGCACCACAATACTTTCATGTTGACTACGGTACTGAATCAGATCGGCAATGCTGCCAATTTTAAGTTGATGCTCTTTGGCAAATTCCAGCAGGTCTGGCAAACGAGCCATACTGCCGTCATCTTTCATGATTTCACAAATAACCGAAGTTGGAGAGCAACCTGCCATTGCGGATAAGTCACATCCTGCTTCAGTATGTCCTGAGCGAATTAATACTCCACCAGGCTGAGCCATCAATGGAAAAATATGCCCGGGCTGCACTAAATCATTTGGTTTGGCATTGGCTGCCACTGCAGTTTTAATGGTGAGGGCGCGATCCGCCGCAGAAATTCCGGTGGTGACACCGCTAGCTGCCTCAATAGAGACGGTAAAGTTTGTACCCATGGAGGTGCCGTTATCCCTCACCATTAGCTGGAGGTTTAATTGTTGGCAACGTTCTTGGGTGAGAGTAAGGCAAATTAGGCCTCGACCATGCTTAGCCATAAAGTTGACCGCTTCAGGCGTCACGTGGTCAGCGGCAATTACTAAATCACCTTCATTTTCACGATCCTCTTCATCAACTAGGATGATCATCTTGCCAGCGCGGAGCTCAGCAACGATTTCTTCAGTGGTGGAGAGTGTATTTTGCATAGCCTTCCATTTTAAGCTGAGGTGGGGGTTTTGATGGGGGAATGGGTAAATTCCATGCTTAAGCCAACAATCGGTTTTAATAGACCCATGTATAGCGAAGTTGACCACGAATTCATGAGCCAGGCTTTAGTCGAGGCTCAAAAGGCACTTTATTTGCCCAACCCGAATCCACGGGTGGGTTGCGTCATCGTTAAAGACGGTCAAGTCATAGGACGTGGTCACACTCAAAAGGTGGGAGGCCCCCATGCGGAAATTCAAGCTTTAGCAGAAGTTCGAGCCAAAGGCCTTGATGCAATTGGCTCAACCTTTTACGTCACTTTAGAGCCTTGTAATCACACTGGCAGAACTCCTCCTTGTGTTGATGCGTTAATTACTGCAAAGCCTGCTGCAGTGATCGCAGCGATGACCGATCCAAATCCCTTAGTTGCAGGCAGAGGTCTGGAGCGTTTGCGTGCTGCGGGGATTGAGGTTCGCTGTGGTTTGCTGGAGTCCGAGGCAAGTAAATTAAACCTAGGCTTTATTTCAAGAATGAC
>CAIMZP010000127.1 GCA_903846025.1 uncultured beta proteobacterium
ACGGATTTGATCCGAGTAACTAAAGCAGCAAAAGCTGGTTTGTCACGAATAGCCATGTCCGAAAGCACTTTACGATCGAGATCGATTGACGCTTTCTTCATACCATTCATGAATACGCTATAAGTCATTTGATGCTCACGCACTGCCGCATTAATACGTGCAATCCATAAAGCGCGGAACACACGTTTCTTATTACGACGATCGCGATAGGCATATTGACCAGCGCGCATAACTGCTTGCTTAGCAATACGAAATACGTTTTTACGACGTCCACGATACCCTGTTGCAGCATCGGTGATTTTCTTATGACGGGCTCTTGCTGTAACCCCACGTTTGACTCTTGGCATTGAATTCTCCTAATTTAGTCTGAGGTTAAGCGTAAGGAAGCATGGAGCGAATTGACTTAACATCTGCCTTCGCAACTTCGGTAGTACCACGCAAATGACGCTTACTCTTTGTGGTCTTCTTGGTGAGGATGTGGCGTTTAAAAGCCTGACCTCGTTTGATCGTTCCGCCTGCGCGAACCGTGAAGCGCTTCTTCGCGCTACTCTTGCTCTTCATTTTGGGCATAAAGCACCCCTTTTTTCTGCATGTGCAACATAGGTGGCAACCGACGGTCACTCTTCCTGTACCTAGAAGCACTACTTACTACCAGGGTCATTCGACCCCTCCTTACATAAACAACAAACTCATTCTTGCGAATTAGCTTATTACTTAGCCTTACGAATGGGGGCCAAAACCATCACCATCTGGCGACCTTCCATTTTTGGAAACTGTTCGACTTGGCCATGCTCTAGCAAATCCAACTTCAAACGTTCCAACATTCTGACTCCGATTTCTTGGTGGGCCATTTCGCGACCCCGAAACCGTAGCGTAATCTTTGTCTTATCGCCATCTTCCAAAAAGCGGATTAGATTTCGTAGCTTCACACCATAGTCACCATCATCAGTGCCAGGACGGAATTTAACTTCCTTCACCTGAATCACTTTTTGCTTGAGCTTCGCTTCATGCAAACGTTTGGCTTCTTGGTACTTGAATTTACCGAAGTCCATGATACGGACCACAGGTGGCACAGCTGTCGGAGCAATTTCAACCAAATCGGTTTCTTTCTCTTCGGCTAAAGCCAAGGCTTCACTCAATGTAACTACACCGATGGGCTCCCCATCAATTCCAATCAGACGCACTTCAGGAGCAGTAATTTCCCGGTTAATGCGCTGCGATTTATCAGTAGCGATCTTGCAATTCCTTATAAAAAAACAATAAAAACCATTCCACCCCTAGCTAGGCTCGGGTCCGACTTTCTGGGATATATCCTGCTGGAGTCGGGCAACGAAAGCATCAAGAGGCATTACACCTAAATCGACTCCGCCACGGGCACGAACGGCCACCGTATTACTTTCAAGCTCTTTATCACCAACAACTAATAAAAACGGAAGCTTCTGTAATGCGTGCTCGCGTATTTTATACGTTATTTTCTCATTCCGCAAATCCGATTCGACTCTAAACCCTTGTTTTTTCAGAGATTGCTGTACTTGTTGTGCGTATGCAGCAGAATTTTCAGAGATATTGAGGACTACAGCCTGGGTTGGAGCAAGCCACACTGGCATATTACCAGCGTGATTTTCGATCAAAATACCAATAAATCGCTCTAAAGAGCCGACAATTGCTCTATGCAACATCACTGGGGTCTTACGGGTATTGTCTTCCGCAACGTATTCAGCACCTAGGCGCTCAGGCATCGAAAAATCCACCTGAATCGTGCCGCACTGCCAAGTACGCCCAATGGAGTCTTTGAGGTGATATTCAATCTTAGGGCCATAAAAAGCGCCCTCACCTGGTAATTCTTCCCACATTTGACCAGAGGTGGTTAAAGCGCCACGTAGAGCAGCCTCCGCCTTATCCCAAATGGCATCATCGCCAACACGTTTATCTGGGCGAAGAGCTAATTTAACCGCTACCTCAGTAAAGCCAAAATCTGTATAGACATCGCGCACAGCTTTATCAAAAGCAGCAACTTCAGACTGAATCTGATCTTCTGTGCAGAAAATATGACCATCGTCTTGAGTAAACCCTCGCACTCGCATTAAGCCATGCAAAGCACCCGATGGTTCATTACGGTGACACTGGCCAAACTCGCCATATCGCAATGGCAACTCGCGATAACTATGTAAACCAGAATTAAATATCTGGACATGGCCCGGGCAGTTCATCGGCTTTAAAGCATAAGAACGGTTCTCCGACTCGGTCGTGAACATGTTTTCTTTGTAGTTATCCCAGTGGCCGGATTTTTCCCAGAGGCCGCGATCTAAAATCTGTGGCGCCTTAACCTCTTGATAGCTTTCGTGCTGATAAACCCGGCGCATATATTGCTCGACTTCTTGCCAGATCGACCAGCCTTTTGGATGCCAAAAGACTAAGCCTGGTGCCTCAGGTTGAAAGTGAAACAAATCAAGCAACTTTCCAAGGCGACGGTGGTCACGCTTTTCAGCCTCCTCCAGCATGTGAAGGTGCGCCTCTTGATCTTCTTTTTTCAACCAAGCGGTACCGTAAATACGTTGCAACATCTCATTCTTACTATCGCCACGCCAATAGGCTCCAGCAACGCTTAACAGCTTAAAGACCTTTAACTTGCCAGTTGAGGGTACGTGTGGACCGCGGCATAAATCTGTGAACTTACCTTCTGCATAGAGGGACACATCTTGATCTTGTGGAATGCTGGAAATAATTTCAGCCTTGTAGTGCTCGCCTTGATCTTTAAAGAATTTCACCGCTTCATCACGTGGCATCACCGTGCGAACCACCAGTTCATCCTTTTTAGCAAGCTCGGCCATTTTCTTTTCGAGCGCAACTAAATCATCTGGCGTAAAGGGGCGATGAAAGGAGAAATCGTAATAGAAACCGTTTTCGATTACAGGGCCAATAGTTACTTGCGCCTGGGGAAATAATTCTTTAACCGCATACGCCAGTAGATGCGCAGTGGAGTGACGAACGATCTCTAATGCCTCAGGACTTTTGTCGGTAATGATGGCAAGTTGACTGTCTTTATTTATTACATGACTCAGATCGACTATCTTGCCGTCAACCATACCGGCCAAGGCCGCCTTTGCCAAGCCACTACCGATACTTTGTGCAACATCAAGCACGCGAACAGCAGCATCAAATTCGCGCTTTGATCCATCGGGAAGAGTAACTACCAGCATGACCACTCCATCTTAATTATGTAAAGCATTATTTGTTTCGGCACTGCGTGACATCTACTAAAAAGAAAGCGCGGCAGCATTTCGGCAACCGCGCACTTTTGGGTCTTAATTCGTTGGTAGGCTCGATTGGACTCGAACCAACGACCCCCACCATGTCAAGGTGGTGCTCTAACCAGCTGAGCTACGAGCCTAAAAGAAATATTTTACCCTAATCGGTAAAACAAAAACTTAATTGCCAATTGAGTCGGAAAAAGTACGGCTCATGAGGCGCTAGGAGTTAGCCAACAACTCAACTACCCTAATGCTAGATAAATTTACCAACAATTTAGTCCTCTATAAATAGGCACTAATTTTAATAATTCTTGTGTGGCCTAAACGTGGCCCAAAAATAGACTGGTTGTAGACTGAATCAGTCTTATTTTGCTCGTCAAGTTATTGCATGAAATAAAACCTTTTTTGACGCATAAATATATCCTAAAGGGCCGTTTCTTAACCCTCCTTACGCCTCCATTGCCATCTACCCATGCTATTTCTCTGAAGCATTACCCAACAATAAATCAAAGCTAAAGGTGGATCCCTGTCCATCGCAGCTCGCAACGATAAGCTTACTACCCATGAGCCCTAATAGTTCATTGCTAATATACAAACCTAAGCCCGTACCACCAAAATTGCGAGTAATTGAGTTATCTGCCTGAGTAAAAGGCTCTAATATTTTGACCTGAGCTTCGGGAGACATACCGATACCTGTATCTTTAACACTAAAGCGCAAGGTTATATTGGAACCTTCCATACCTTTTAGACCTACCGTAAGGGTAATGGTTCCTTTCATGGTGAACTTAATGGCATTGCCAATCAAGTTACTGAGCACCTGGTTAATGCGAAAAGCATCGCCTATAAGCTTGGTCTTTATATCGAGCTTACTTAAACAGATCAATTCCAGGCCTTTGGCTTTAGCGCTTTCAATAAAGAGGTAATGAGCGTTGGATAAAATATCCGTAAGCTGGAAAGGAACCTGATCTAACTCCACCTTACCAGCCTCTAACTTCGAAAAATCAAGAACATCATTGAGAATCGTCAGCAAAGATTTAGCAGAAGATTCAATACCAACTAGGTAGTCATGTACGTCTGGACTTATAGGTTGATTTAAGGCCAAAGAAGACAGCCCAATGATCCCATTCATTGGGGTGCGGATCTCATGGGACATATTGGCAATAAATTGCGTTTTAACTTTGAGGGCGGCTTCAGAGCCTTTATTAGCAATGACTAGTTCATTAACCCGTGTAGCTTTTTCTTCATTAGCA
>CAIMZP010000128.1 GCA_903846025.1 uncultured beta proteobacterium
AAAATCTACTGCACCATGTATCATCGTAGAAACAGCCATCGAAAAGTCGCCGTGCCCTGTAATAAAGGCTACTCGCATAGGCAGATGCTCAATAATTAATCTATCCTGCAATTCCAAGAAAGACATACAGGGCATTCTGACATCCAAAATGGCACAAGAAATAGTCGATTTATCGGTACTTTGTAAGGATTGCAAAAAACGTTCGGCGCTCGCATGACATCGGACAACATAGCCATTACTCTCTAGCAGCCAAGTGAGAGAATCACGAACCGCCTCGTCGTCATCCACAACATAGATCACTTCAGCATGGTTTGGTTTGGTTGCTGGATTAACGCTCATATTAGATCTCACAATAGCAATAGATACATCAAGGTTAGAGACTTTCCGAGGAATCCAAGGATTCTATGGGTAAGAGTATTGTAAAGGTGCAGCCAACCAGTTTGGTCTGTTCTGGGTCCATATGATTTATGGCCCACAATCGACCACGATGAGATTCCACAATAGAGCGGCAAATGTTGAGACCCATACCCATGCCATCGCTCTTGGTGCTGAAAAAAGGCTCAAACATATGCTGAATAACGGCATCAGGTATCCCCGATCCAGCATCTGTCACTTGGATTCTGAGCATAGCAGGGAAAGTACTGGTCTCTAAATCTGCTGAAATCTTGACGGCAGGGGCTGACCAGCGAGAGGAGAGGGGGTAAACCTCCCGCATGCTATCCAAGGAGTTTTTCAATAAATTGACCAGAACCTGGAGTATTAATACAGGATCAAGATCGATTTTTGGTAGGTTTTCGGCTATTTTTGAGGAAATGCTTAACCGGTGTCGATGGGCTTCAATTTCTACTAGTCCAACTGCGTCATTAATAATTGCAGCAATATCACTAGATTTGCGCTGGGGCTCACTGCGTTTTACAAACCCTCGGATCCGATGAATAATAGTTGCCGCACGATGTGCTTGGTCGGATGCCTTTTGAAGGGCCGGCAGAATTTCTTTATTCAGCTCA
The DNA here is from genome assembly GCA_903846025.1 of uncultured beta proteobacterium. Lineage (GTDB taxonomy): Bacteria > Pseudomonadota > Gammaproteobacteria > Burkholderiales > Burkholderiaceae > Polynucleobacter. The sequence continues at coordinate 1,008 of CAIMZP010000128.1, forward strand.
GGATCCAATTGACCCTGCAATCGTTTTGAAATGCCCATGCAGTAATTAGAAATAGCTGAAAGTGGTTGATTTAGTTCATGGGCAAGTGAAGATGCCATTTCACCCATAGTCATTAGGCGGCTAGTAAATTGCATGCGTTCTTCTTCCTGGCGCGCCATGTCATCCGCTTGTTTACGCATAGTGATGTCAGTTGCAATTAGCAGTTGAGCAAGATGCCCATCAACCCAGGGAATAAAACGGCGACGTACTTCGTACCAAGTATTGGTATTGCCAACTAGTTCAATCTCTTCTGAATCAGCCTCTTGATATAAAAAAGAGGGTGGAATTCCAGGGGCAAAATCATTTAATTCCTCGCCCAATTGATGCATCGTTATTTGAGCCTGATCTCCGCCTGCTAAATCAAAGTGACCTTTTGAGTTATCACCAAAATGTTCACGATAAAAACGATTGGCAAACAGAAGATCGCCTGTATGAATGGATACAACAGACACTGCCGCATCTATACTTTCCATAACCGTAACAAAACGCTCCTGTGAAGCGGCCAACTCCTCCCGAATTTTCCTCGGTTCGGAAATATCAATTAATGAAGTAACCCAGCCCGTTTGCTTCCCTTTTTCATTAATTAAAGGCGCAACAAAAGTGCGCGTCTGTATGAGTGTGCCATTACGATGAATAATGGTGCCTTCGATACCAATTTTCTTTTCTGTACTTGAGGCTAAAGTCAAAGCCCGATTTAAATTTTCATTTAACTCATCTCTTTTGCCTTCAGGCCAAAATGCAAAAGGTGGTTTTTTCCCAACCAGTTCGCCTGCTGTATAGCCAGTCATTTCACAAAAGGCTCTGTTTACATAAGTAATGCGTTTATCCATATCGTGCGCCCGAATACCTACAGGAGTGGAGTTCTCCATTGCACTACGAAAGTTGGTTTCTATGCGAAGATTGGCTTCGGCCTCTTGTCGCACTTGCATTTGCTTTAAAACAGACCATAGACTCCAAATCACAAAAGCGCTAAGCCCGAGCACCACGCCAATTAGCATCCTGAAGGTGAGGTTCGTTGGCGGCGGGTAAGTATCGATGCGCAGGGATACATTTGGGCTCAGTACGCCAAGATCAAGGCTGGTCTGATTGCTGAGCGCCCGTTTGGGTATGCCTTTATCTGAAGAAATAGCCACAACCTTTTCATCATCGGCAATTAAAGTAAATCGATACATTGCCTTTAATTCTCCAGGGATCATGTCTAGCAAGTCCTGTGTGGAGTAAAGAATTGCAAAAATACCTTGGGAATTATTACCTCCCGAGTTGGGGATGACTTGCCAAAATACAGTGCGGCTCTCTTTAATCCCCTGATCATCTTCTGAAATATCAAGTGTGATGAATTTGCTAAATGCCGAGCGGTTGGTTGCTAGGCTAAGCTCGATTGTTTTTTTGAGTGCGTGGTTTAGTAGGCTTGCATTTTCAGGTTGGTTGCTCCAGGCTAATTTTTTATCAGTTGCTGGAACTTGCCATTGGCGTTTCATATTGAGATCAAGCCAAAGAACTTGAGCAATTTCACGGTTGTTCAAAAGTAAATTTTGAATTTGGGCAACAATGCCGCCTTTAATAACGTCTTGATCATAGTTGCTCACATAATCTCTATTAATAGCAGTGAGCAGATCCGTATTATTTGAAAATCGCAATTGAATTCGCTGCTTCGCAAATGAAAGCTCGCGAAATAGTGCAGCTTCCTGCTGATTTTTTTCTTGGAGTTGAAGGGTTCCTAAAATTACACCCATCACAGCCGTAAAAATAACAATTGCCAATAGAGGGGTGTATACAAGCCTAAAACCACGAATCTTTCGAAACCATTTAAAAGGGGCTTTGAGCCAGAAAGAAATGAGTATTTTTTTCATGTATTGCTCGTATTTTGCCTTATCGGATGCTTAAAACTGGATTATTCACCTTGAAACTCTATTTTCTGTGCGTTGCAACAAAATACCGCATTATGAGAAATACTATCATTATGTGAAAAATTGCTTGTTTACACCCATTTACCTTTTTAGAATATTCACTATAGAGTGACTAAATAACACCAATGCATCTAATGGAGGCAGTTTATGGCAGCAGTTCCAGAGCAAATCTTGGGTAAAAATAACGCACAAGATGTAGACCCAATTGAAACCCAGGAGTGGCTACAAGCCCTAGATGGGGTGATCAAAAACGAGGGTCCTGAAAGGGCTGCTTATTTAATTGACCAACAAATTTCGCATGCACGGGTTAATGGGGTTAATCAACCGTTCCATGCTGAAACCCCTTATATCAATACGATTCCCGTAGAACGTCAAGCTCGTTTGCCAGGCGACCAGAATGTAGAACATCGGATTCGCTCCTATACACGTTGGAATGCGATGGCCATGGTCTTGCGCGCCAATAAAGATACCAACGTCGGCGGACATATATCCTCCTTTCAGTCAGCGGCTACTTTGTATGACATTGGCTTCAATCATTTTTGGCATGCCCCATCTCCAGAACATGGCGGTGACTTGATATTTGTCCAGGGACATTCAGCTCCTGGTGTTTACGCCCGTGCATACATGTTGGGACGTTTAGCCGAAGAGCAGTTAAATAATTTCCGTCAAGAGGTGGGTGGAAAAGGAGTCTCTAGTTATCCACACCCTTGGTTGATGCCCGATTTTTGGCAGTTCCCAACAGTCTCCATGGGACTTGGCCCCATCATGGCGATTTACCAGGCACGCTTTATGCGCTATATGCAGGATCGTGGCTTTATTAAATCTGAAGGTCGCAAGGTATGGGCGTTCTTGGGTGATGGCGAAACCGATGAGCCTGAATCACTAGGCGCGATCGGCATGGCAGGTCGTGAGAAATTGGACAACCTTATTTTTGTTGTGAATTGCAATTTGCAGCGCTTAGACGGTCCAGTACGCGGGAACGGCAAGATCATTCAGGAGTTAGAAAGTGAATTTCGTGGCGCTGGCTGGAATGTGATTAAGGTTGTTTGGGGCGGTCAATGGGATGCCTTATTTGCACGCGATAAAAAAGGAATATTGATGCAGCGCCTCGGTGAAATTGTCGATGGTCAGTATCAAACTATGAAAGCTAAAAATGGTGCTTATGTTCGCGAGATTGTATTTAATACAGCTGAACTTAAATCGTTAGTTAGCGACTGGAGCGATGATGAGATATGGCAACTCAATCGCGGTGGCCATGATCCCCATAAAGTCTACGCAGCATTCCATGCGGCGGTAAATCACGTAGATCAACCAACGGTGATTTTGGCTCATACCATTAAAGGTTATGGCATGGGTGGTTCTGGTGAGGCAATGAATATTGCCCACCAGGCAAAAAAAATGAATGACGATGATGTTCGTCGTTTTCGTGATCGCTTTGAAATTCCAGTAACAAATGAGCAATTAGAAGAAATGCCCTTGGTCAAGTTTGCTGAAGGTAGCCCTGAGCTTGAATACATGAAGGCGCGTCGACAAGAACTGGGTGGCTACTTGCCACAACGTCGTATGAAAGCTGAAAGTTTGCCAGTACCAGCATTGGAAGCATTTGCGCCCTTATTGGAGGCAACTACTGAAGGCCGTGAGATTTCCACAACAATGGCATTTGTGCGCATGCTCAATACAATTTTGCGCGACAAGATTCTGGGCAAACGCGTGGTACCGATCGTTCCTGATGAGTCCCGTACCTTTGGTATGGAAGGCATGTTCCGTCAGCTGGGTATCTGGAGTCAATTAGGCCAACTCTATACCCCCGAAGATCATGATCAACTGATGTTTTACAAAGAGGATAAGAGCGGCCAAATTCTGCAAGAAGGCATTAATGAGGCTGGCGGGATGTGTGATTGGATTGCGGCAGCGACTGCCTACTCTACCCATGGCGTTCCAATGCTACCTTTCTACATCTTTTATTCTATGTTTGGATTCCAGCGCATTGGGGACTTAGCTTGGGCTGCTGGCGATATGCGAAGCCGTGGGTTCCTATTGGGTGGTACTGCTGGAAGAACAACCCTGAATGGCGAAGGCCTCCAGCATGAAGATGGTCACAGTCAGGTATGGAGTTCGGCTGTGCCGAATTGCATTAGTTATGACCCTTCATTTTCCTTTGAGGTAGCTGTAGTAATTCAAGATGGTATGCGCCGGATGCTAACCGAGCAAGAAGATGTCTATTACTACATCACTTTAATGAATGAAAACTATGCACATCCTGCAATGCCGAAGGGCTCTGAGCAAGACATTATTAATGGCATGTATAAGCTCACTTCTGTTGGCGAGACCAGCGCTAAGTTACGTGTACAGCTTTTAGGTTCTGGCACTATCTTCCGCGAAGTCATTGAGGCGGCGCAGATGCTTCATAAAGATTGGGGTGTTTCATCAGATTTATGGGGTTGCCCAAGTTTTACTGAATTGGGTCGTGATTGGGCTGCGGTTCATCGTAAGAATCTTTTGAATCCAACAGCAGAGCCTATTTTGTCTCACGTTGAAAAATGCTTGAAAGATACTGTTGGGCCAGTGATTGCAGCTACTGACTATGTGCGTCTTTTTGCTGAGCAAGTACGCCCAGCGATTCAGCATTTAGGTCGTCGTTATGAAGTATTAGGTACTGATGGTTTTGGTCGTTCTGATACCCGTGAAAAATTACGCGACTTTTTTGAGGTTGATCGTCGTTGGGTAGTATTGACTGCCCTAACATCTTTGGTAGACGCCGGACAGCTTGATCGTAAAAAATTAGCAGAAGCGATTCAGAAGTATGGCATTGATATAACTAAACCAAACCCAATGACGGTTTGATAAAAGACTGACACTATGAGCCAAATAATTGAAATTAAAGTCCCCGATATTGGGGATTACAAAGATGTGCCCGTCATTGAGGTCTTAGTGAAGGTTGGTGATGTCGTTGAAAAAGAGCAATCTATTGTTGTTCTTGAGTCTGATAAAGCCACCATGGACGTGCCATCTTCACACTCAGGCATTGTTAAAGAAGTCAAAGTTAAAGTTGGGGACTCACTCTCTGAAGGTTCGGTTGTAGTGATTCTGGAAGGTGGCAGTCCTGCTGCATCTTCTACCCCCACTCCTGTAGCTGTTGCATCCAAGGCTCCCCCTGTAGTAGAACCCCCCATTCCTAGGGCGCCAGTGCCGCCCCCTATAAATACTCAGCCAGCCCTAACGGATGTCGGCTTAAGCCACGCCAGCCCATCGGTACGTAAATTTGCCCGTGAATTAGGCGTCACTATCGCTCAGGTTAAAGGTTCTGGACCTAAAGGTCGCATTACTCAAGAGGATGTTCAGGCTTTTGTTAAGTTGGCCATGAGTAGTGGTGTGGGCGCCGTCTCGTCCCCTGTCAGTGGTGGTAGTTTGGGTGGATTGAATTTAATTCCATGGCCCATAGTGGACTTTACTAAGTTTGGTGAAGTGGAGCGTCAGCCTTTAAATCGGATTAAGAAGCTTACTGCAGCAAACTTAGGTCGTAACTGGGTCATGATTCCCGCGGTGACTTACCACGAAGACGCTGATATTACAGATTTAGAAGCCTTTCGAGTGCTCACGAATAAAGAGAATGAAAAGCAGGGCATTAAAATTACAATGCTTGCTTTCTTGATGAAGGCCGCAGTTGCAGCTCTGAAAAAATACCCTGAGTTCAACAGCTCGTTAGACGGCGATGATTTAGTTCTTAAGAAATATTTTAATATCGCCTTTGCAGCTGATACACCCAATGGTTTGGTGGTGCCAGTTATTCGCAATGCTGATAAGAAAGGTATTTTCGAGTTGGCACGCGAAACTTCTGAACTGGCAGCACTTGCTCGTGACGGAAAATTAAAGCCAGATCAAATGCAAGGCGCTAGTTTTACAATTTCTTCTTTAGGCGGCATTGGAGGAACGTATTTTTCACCCATTGTGAATGCTCCTGAAGTGGCTATTTTGGGGGTTAGTAAAGCAGTCATGAAACCAGTTTGGGATGGTAAGCAATTTGTTCCGCGCCTTATTTGTCCGCTATCCCTATCGGCTGATCACCGCGTAATTGATGGGGCATTAGCAACCCGTTTTACTGTTTATATTTCCCAGTTGCTGAGCGACTTCCGTCGTGCAGCACTGTAAGGGTCCATATGGCTAAGCAAACAATCCTTGTTCCTGATATTGGTGATTATTCCGATATTCCAGTGATAGAAGTGTTAATCAAAGTGGGCGACCTGATAGATAAGGAGCAGGCTTTATTGGTGCTGGAGTCTGATAAGGCGACTATGGAGGTGCCCTCTGATGCTGCTGGTACCGTGACTAGTATTTCAGTCAAGTCGGGCGATAAAGTTAGCAAAGGCAGTGTTATTGCGGAAATCGAAGTCGCTTTGAACTCAGCCCCCGAAGTCAAAGCGAGCCCTGTCGCACAAACTCCAGTAGCGTCTTTATCTGCCCCGATTGCAGGTCAATATAGCGGCAAGGTTGATCACGAGTGCGATCTACTTGTTTTGGGTGCAGGTCCTGGCGGATATAGTGCAGCATTTCGAAGTGCCGACTTGGGTATGAGTACGATTTTAGTAGAGCGATACTCCACCTTAGGCGGCGTCTGCCTCAATGTAGGATGCATTCCATCTAAAGCTTTGTTACACACTACTTCTGTAATGGACGAAGTTAAAACCATGTCTAAGCATGGCATAACTTACGGCGCTCCTAAAATAGAAATTGATCAATTGCGTGGTTATAAAGATTCAGTGATTGCTAAACTAACAGGTGGTTTAGCAGGCATGGCTAAGGCACGCAAGGTTAATGTAGTCCGCGGTTTAGGTCACTTCTTAGATGCAAATCACGTCGAAGTAAATTTGACGAGTGGCGATGGACAGGATCTTACTGGCCAAAAAGAAGTGATTCGTTTTCAGAAAGCAATTATTGCTGCCGGTAGTCAGCCAGTGAAATTGCCTTTCTTGCCCGAAGATCCTCGTATTGTCGATAGCACAGGTGCGCTGTTATTAAAGAGCATTCCCAAGCGCATGTTGGTGATTGGTGGCGGCATTATTGGCTTGGAAATGGCAACCGTCTATAGCACTCTGGGTAGTCGTATTGACATCGCCGAAATGATGGACGGGTTAATGGCTGGCGCTGATCGTGATTTAGAAAAGGTCTGGGAAAAGTTTAATGCTGGACGTTTTGAAAAGATCATGCTTAAAACTCGTGCCGCCAAGGCTGAAGTCAAAGCCGATGGAATTATGGTGAGCTTTGAGGGTGAGAATGCACCTACGCAAGCGCAAACTTATGATTTAGTTTTGGTAGCGGTAGGGCGCACACCTAATGGTAAAAAGATTAATGCTGCGGCTGCAGGCGTTCAGGTAGATGAGCGTGGATTTATTCCAGTCGACAAGCAAATGCGGACCAATGTCCCGAATGTCTTTGCAATTGGCGATATTGTTGGTCAACCAATGCTGGCTCATAAAGCAGTTCATGAGGGGCATGTTGCTGCAGAGGTGGCGGCAGGGCAAAAGGCCTACTTCGATGCGAAGCAAATTCCTTCGGTGGCCTATACCGATCCTGAGGTGGCTTGGGCTGGCCTAACTGAAGAGCAGTGCAAGGAACAGGGCATTTCATATGAAAAAGGATTATTCCCATGGGCCGCAAGTGGGCGAGCCATTGCCAATGGCCGGGATGAAGGTTTTACAAAGCTAATTTTTGATGCAACATCCAAGCGCATTATCGGTGGTGGTATTGTTGGTACGCATGCTGGAGATCTTATTGGTGAAGTCTGTCTTGCTATTGAAATGGGTGCTGATGCGGTGGATATTGGTAAAACAATACACCCACATCCAACTTTGGGAGAGTCCGTTGGTTTAGCGGCTGAAGCGGTACATGGGCACTGTACAGATTTGCCCCCAGTTAAAAAGAAAGTGCATTAACTTAGCTATTAACCTATCAAGTGCGTCCAATAACTAATGCCCCAATTTATTGGGGCATTAGTTATTTAAGGGTGAGTAGAATAAGTTTTACTTTTTCTTAACTGCCTTACTAGCTGCGCCCACACTTTTTATAGTAGTTTCAGCAGCATTATTAATATTCGTTTGTGCCACTTGTACAGCGTGCTTCACTGCTTTTTGGCTTGTTTCATAGACATTGGTTGCTGAAGCAATTGCCTGCTTCATTGCATGAACCGCAGCATCAGAACCAGGGGGCGCATTTTTTGTCCAGCCTTCAACTAATGAATTCATTTTCTTTTGACCCGCTTGAAATTCTTTTTCAGCAGATTCAGTAAAACTAGCTTGTGTTTCATGGGCCAGTTCATATAAATGGCGGCTATAAGCCATAATTTTCTCAGCCATGGGCTGCACGGCTTCAGCCTGATGCGCAAGAAGCTGCTGAATGTCTTTTATTTCTAACGCTTTCTTTGCGCTGCTCATGCTGTCACTCAAACTTTGTTTGGCAATATGCATATTGAGCTCAACCAATTTCTCAATACTATGAAGGGCTTGATTTGTGAGTCCGCTCAAAGTTTCTAAATTAGCTTTGTGTGCAGCAGCAATCTGTTCTGGTGTTAAGTTCATTTTTAATCCTTTTAGCGTCATTTCATTTATAAGCATTCAACTATGAGGCTATTTAGCATAATTTTCAATTTGCGTTTTCCATTACTGTTCATTAAATGTTGCAGTGCACTATATAACCAGTGAATACAGACCGAGTAATGGCTAATAAATAAAAGGCATAAAATCTCATGTTAATAGAAAAATTTCAATAATTTCAAATAGTTACTTATGAATTTAAAGTTAGATAGCTGGATTGCTCCATTTTTTGTGTTGATTTGGAGTACAGGCTTTGTCATTGCCCGACTAGCAATGCCATATGTAGAGCCTGCAACCTTCTTATTTTGGCGTTTTGCAGGCGTTTTAATGGTGATGGCTGCCTTGAGTACGGTTTGGCGTATAAGTTGGCCTAGTTGGCCTCAAATCAAGCATATTGCGATAGCAGGCTTACTCTTGCAATTTGGATATCTTTTGGGTGTTTGGTTTGCAGTCCGTCTTGGTATGACTGCCGGCTTGGTCGCAATCATCGTTGGCCTTCAGCCAATCTTGACGGCATGGTTTGCTGCATGGATCTCAGAAAAGGTAAGTCCAAGGCAGTGGATCGGTTTGGGGTTTGGATTTGCTGGTGTGGCTCTTGTCGTAGCGGAAAAAATTGGCTTTACCCATATCCCGTTATTGAGCTATGCCTTAGCATTTGCTGCCTTGCTATCCATAACCTTTGGAACTCTCTATCAAAAAAAATACTGCCCAGTTTTTGATCTCCGAGCAGGTTCATCAATTCAGTTCGGTGTGTCAGCTATTCTTTGTTTTATTTGTATGTATTTCTTTGAGTCTGGAGTGATGGTATGGAACGCACCGGTTATTGGTGCTTTATTGTGGGCCATCTTTCCACTCTCAATTGGCTCTATTAGCCTCCTGTTTATGATGATTCGTAAGGGGGCGGCCACTAAAGTTACCAGTTTGCTTTATTTAACGCCACCAACTACAGCCGCTATGGCTTGGCTATTATTTGATGAACCATTTACCCTCATGATGGTCGGTGGATTAGTCTTAACAATGACGGGAGTGTTGCTGGTTAACGCTCGGCAGTCGAATTCAGTAGCCACTATTGCAGAATAATGTGTACCAAAAGCACGGATATTTTGTAGATTAGGTCTTAATAAAGCTGCCTAGGTTATGAAAGTTATTTATCATGCGGTATGTTGAAAGTGTTGAAAGGTATTTTAGGATGCATTTGAATCAATTTTGGGTGTTGGTGCTGTCTTGTCTGTTGCTAGCGAGCGCCCCCATCAACACGCTCGCAAATGCCTCTTCAACTGAGAAACAAAGTAAAAACGCCAAGACCAAGTCGAATATTTCAGCAAAATCGACAACGGTTATAAGCGTGCCGGCAACAGTGATTGTAAAAACCTCAGTAAAAATCAGTCGGTCCTCAAAAAAACCTCGAACTGTACGTACTACAGTGACGCGCTCTGCGGAAGTGGCGATAGCCGCACCTCCTTCATTGGCAACCGCCCTAGGTTTGCGTGGGCAACGCGATGTTCTCAGCCTTAAATCTAGTGTTGCGATGGTTGTTAATCAGGATACTAAAGAAGTCTATTTTGAAAAGAATCCAGCAATCAGCCTACCCATTGCATCAATTACTAAATTAATGACTGCAATGGTGATCTTGGATTCGAAACTCCCTTTAGACCAAACTGTGGAGATTAATGCGGAAGATGTTCACATTTATCACACCTCCCGCTTATCTGGTGGTACCGTCCTAACTCGTGAAGAAGCGCTTTTACTTGCCTTGATGTCGTCTGAAAATCGGGCGGCCTACACATTGGGTAGGAATTATCCTGGAGGTATTCCAGCCTTTGTGGATGCCATGAATCGAAAAGCTAAAGAGATTGGTATGAACCACTCTCATTTTGCTGATCCTACAGGGCTCTTGAGTGAAAACGTTGCATCGGCCGAAGATTTAACCCGCATGCTAGGCGCTGCTTATCAATACAAAATGATTCGAGAATTTTCTACATGGCCTACATTGACAATGGTGATTAATCAGCGACCACAAAAATTCTTAAACACCAATCGTCTGGTTCGCTCAGGCGACATGGATATTGGGTTGCAAAAGACAGGTTTCATCAACGCTGCTGGCAGGTGTTTGGTTATGCAGGCGAAAGTTAACAATACTCCTTTGCTTTTGGTTTTCTTGGACTCCGTTGGAGCGCAATCTCGATTTGCAGATGCGGTGCGAGTTCGCGATTGGTATGAGCGTGCCGGAGATCCACAGCCTATCCGCCGATTGATGTAAGACTATGAAATTCTTAAAAGATTATGTGTTTTGTTCAAAGGCCTTAGGTTTATATCCCATGCCTTTGGAGATTTGTAGAGCAGTCTCTTGAAGAGAGCGTAACCAATCAGGCTGAATGCGGTCTGTGGGGGCACTTAAGGATAGGCCAGCAACCAGTTTGCCGGTGTCATCCAAAATGGATGCGGCAACACAACTTACGCCTAGCTCGAGCTCCTCATTATCCTTGGCGCTACCCAATTGGCGCACTTGATTAAGTTCAATATCGAGCTTGCTTAAATCTGTAATGCTGTTTCTAGTATGGCCTGATAAACCAGTTCTGGTTACGTAGGCGCGCACTTGACTTGGATCATCACTCGCTAAAAATAACTTTCCAACAGAGGTGAGGTGCAATGGAGCGCGCCCACCAATTGCGCGAACCACCTGCATTCCAGATCGTTCACTATAGGCGCGATCAACATAAACGATTTCATCACCCTGCCTTACTGATAGATTAATGGTTTCACCAGTAAGTTTATGAAGCGCTCGCATGGGAGCTTGGGCGGCTTCCCTTACTGAGAGACGTGCTTTTACTAAGTTACCCAACTCCAATAGCTTTAATCCTAAGCGGTACGTGCCGCCATCGCCACGTTCTACCAAACGACATGCTACTAAGTCATTCAAAATTCTGTGAGCAGTTGAAGGGTGAAGCGCGGTTTGCGCAGCCAAATCTTTAAGGCTACTAGATTCTTCGTGTATAGCCAAAGCATCAAGCAAATTCATCATGCGCTCAATCACTTGAATAGCCGTTTTACCAGCTTCACCAGGTGTTTTAAGTGCCTTTAGTGGTTTGCTTATATTCATCTTTGACATTGTAGCGATTTAATAAAAAATTGCACATTATGAAACGCGTTTTCATAAAAATAGATAAGGCACGGGATCGTTTTAGTTGATATATGGGGGCATTCCCTTGTAAAGGGTGTAAATGCACGGTCTACAGTGAATTTAGAGTTAATTTCTATTTTTAGTAAATAAATCAAAGTTAAAATAATTTTTTAAATTTTCATTCATTCTATTTACGTCTTTTAGGACCCCTCAATGTCTCAAGTCATTAAAGCTTTATATTGCCTCGTGTTTTTAAGTTTGACGGGTCTAGCATATGCGGATGAAGGGTTAACTCCGATCCCAAAGGTTTCAGATGAGTGGAAATTTTTAGTCACCCCTTATTTATGGTCTTCTGGAATTACCTCGACACTTAATTTTAATGATCGCTACTTCAATACATCGACCCTTTCATCAAGTAGTGTCCTGGGTGATCTTAAGTCGGGAGGTATGATTGCTGCCGAGGCTCATTACGGAAGCTGGGGCGTCATGGGGGATGTCATTTCAGCTACTTTGCAATCTTCAGCCACCTCCAATATTACGGTGCCTAAACTGGGAGCCCAACTCGGAAGTAGCACTACATTGCAGCAAACCATTCTTACTGGGGCTGCAACCTATACAGTGCTGAATAATAAAGATGCCTATGTTGATGGTTTATTGGGAGTGCGCAGTATTGGAATAACCGCTACTGTTGGTCTTGCTCTAGAAGGCACTTCTTCGCACATAAGTGATGCTAAATCGACATCTACAGTTGATCCGATTGCGGGCCTTAAGGGGCGCTATCGCATAGCTGATTCGACTTGGTATGTCCCTTTTTATGCCGATATTGGTGGTGGGGGTGGCACAACCAATATGACTTGGCAAGGTATGTTTGGGGTGGGCAAAACGATTGAGAAGTGGGTGGATGTTTCTCTTTCCTATCGCGCCTTGTATTACGATATGAGCGGGGGTGGGCTGCTCCAGAAAACCACTATGAAGGGCCCTCAACTCGCTGCAAGTTTTAGTTTTTAACTTCAGTCCAAGGATGGTTTTGTGAAAGCAATGTTCAAGTTTTTACTCTTTTCTTTGGTAGTCGCCTCTTTAGCTGGTGGAGTCTTTGCTGATCAAGTTACGGTTGATGCTCAGACTCCAACAGCGTTGCCGTCAATCGCTTTGGCGCCTTCACGATCAGCAGTTGATTCACAAGAGATTGCTAAAAAATTAGCCAATCCTATCGCCAATATGATCTCCGTACCATTGCAATATGAGTTCAGCCGTGGTCTGGGTAAAACGCAGGGTGGGTCAGAGCAATCGGTATTATTTCAGCCGGTTGCCCCTTTTAACCTGGGCGGTGGCGATGTCTTTATCCTTCGTCCGATCGTAGCCGGCGTTAGAGAGGTGAGTATTTCTGGTGCAACAGGAAATAGCTACTCTGGGTATGGCATATCCAGTGTCACGATCGAATCTTTTTATGCCCCCAACACTAACTCCTCATGGATTTGGGGTATAGGACCTTATGCGCAGTCCCCTTCTGGTAATAGTGGCTACTTTGGCTCTCAGCAAACAGGTGCTGGTGTTACTGCGGTAGTTCTTAATCGCTCAGGCCCCTGGACCTACGGGGTATTGGGATACCAATCTTGGAATATAGGTGGCAATCCAACTTATGGAACGCAAAACAATCTTTTTGGAGAACCCTTTATTGCCTTCACTACGAAAGCAGCTTGGACTTTTACGGCCAATATGGAGGCGCAATATAACTACGATACACACCGCACGACTAATCCACTGTACGCGGGTCTATCTAAGGTAGAGGTATTTGATGGTGTACCGATTTCGTTTGGTGCAGGCCCGATATATTACGTCAGCAATACACCTGGAGGTCCTTCAGGATGGGGTGCGCGGGCTACTGTAACTCTGGTCATTCTTAAGTAAATTCAATCTTTATATGGAGAAATTATGAGTCAAAAAATAATTAAAAGAATATTGGCGGTATCTCTTATCGTATCAGTGACATTTGCCCCAATTCTTGGCAATGCTTGTACCAGCTTTCTGCTAAAAGGAGGTGATGGCGGCTTTGTTTATGGTCGCACCATGGAGTTTGGCCTGCCGTTAAAGTCACAATTAACCGTCATCCCCAGAGCTACCCCTATGCTTGGGGTCGGGGTTGATAGTAAGCCAGGAACAGGTTTGAATTGGACGACTAAGTATGCAGTGGCTGGCTTGAACGGATTAGGTTTGCCTGTATTGCTTGACGGAATGAATGAAAAAGGCTTGGTTGGTGGTTTGCTCAACGCACCTAATACTGCCGTTTTTCAGGCTGTTGCACCAGCGGATTCTGCTAATAGCATTGCTTCAGTTCAGATGCTGACATATGCCTTGAGTAACTTTATTACCGTGGACGAAGTCAAGGCAGGCTTTCAAAAGATTTTAGTTAATCGTTCCGTTATCCCTGCATTCCATAATCAATCGGCACCAGTACGCATGACTCTGCATGATGCCGCTGGTAAGAGCATCGTGATCGAGTATCTTAAGGGTGAGTTGGTGATTACCGATAACCCAACCACTGTTATGACAAATGATCCCGCATTTAGGGACCAGCTCAACAATATTGGAAATTATGCAAATTTGACTAATGTTGAGCGCGATCCCTTGATGATTAACGGTACCTCTTATGCCCCTCCAAGCTCAGGAAGTGGTTTGCATGGTTTGCCTGGCGATTACCTGAGCCCAAGTCGCTTTATCCGTGCATTATTTCTAAGCAAATCTGCCCCTACAAATTACACAACCGCTCAACAGACCAATACAGCTTGGCATATTTTAGGAAGCTTTGATATTCCTCCTGGTGCTATTAGTTTGCCTGCGACTAATTCCTACGGTGGGGGTGTTGGTGGAGTGGAGATTACAGAGTGGACAGTTGTTGCTGATAACAAGAACTTAATGTATTACGTAAAAATGTTTGACAATACTAATGTTCAAGCCTTTGATTTAAAGAAAATAGATGTTAATGCTAGAGGAGTTAAGTATTACGACTTAAACCTACCTCAGTCGTATATTCAAATCAATTAAATGCATTCAACCTTTAAAAAAAACTCGCTTTGGCGAGTTTTTTCTTTTTATTAATTAGTAAATATAAGTCCCATAATTTTCACTGACGCAAAGCGTTAGCGCACTCTTGAATCAGTGCAGGGCCTTTAAAGATTAACCCACTATAAAGCTGAATTAAACTCGCGCCAGCTGCCATCTTTTCTTGTGCATCTGCTCCAGAGAGGATGCCACCAACCCCGATAATAGGTAAGTTATTTTGCAGTCTTTTTTTAAGAATCTTTATTACATTAGTAGATGCACTTCTTACGGGGGCTCCAGATAATCCGCCAGCCTCGTGAGAAAACTCCATGCCAACAATAGCCTCTCGAGAAATTGTAGTGTTAGTTGCAATGATGGCATCAATCCCAAATTCAAGCGAAAGATCTGCGATGAGATTAAGGTCATTGGCGTCCAGATCTGGAGCTATTTTGAGGAATAGGGGTTTATGAGCGCCAAAACGATCACTCAAACGTTGTCGGGCAATATCTAATGTGCCTAGTAGTGAACGTAACATTTCTTCACCTTGAAGGGCTCTTAGATTTTGAGTATTAGGGGACGAGATGTTAACGGTTATGTAGCTAGCTATCTCGTATACCGCATTCATTGCTAAAACATAATCACTTGCAGCATGCTCAATTGGAGTGCTCGCATTTTTTCCAATATTCAGTCCCAGCACGCCACCATTCTGCCAAAATTGAGAGCGGCGCACTCGAGCAACGCACGCATCTACACCATCATTGTTAAATCCCATGCGATTAATAATGCCCTCGGCTTTTGGCAGGCGAAACATGCGAGGTTTAGGATTGCCATCCTGGGGTTTTGGTGTAACGGTACCGATTTCTAAAAAGCCGAATCCCAGTCCTGCCAAAGCATCAATGTGTTTGCCATCCTTATCTAGGCCAGCGGCCAATCCAACGGGATTGGGAAAGCTTATGCCACAGAGGGTGCGGGGGTCAGGAGCGGGGCGTCTTACTAGATGGGCCAATAAACCCCATCGCGCAGCACGATCTAAATTGCTCAGAGTGAGATTATGAGCTTTTTCAGGATCAAGATTAAAAAGCAGGGGGCGCAGAAATGCATAACTATCGATCATGGGTGGATATTATGGCGCAAGAATAGGTTGCCAGTGGTCATCAATTAAACCTTCCATAGGTTGAAACCGAGCTTTATAAGACATTTTTTCGCTATTTTTAATGTAATAGCCTAAATAAAGATAGGGTAGCTTTAACTCCAAGGCTCGATCAATTTGCCACAAAATGCTATAAACTCCGAAGCTATTAGATGTATCGGTTGTATCAAAAAAGGTATAAACCGATGAGATTCCTTGCTCAAGAATATCGATCATGCTCACCATGCGAAGTTGTCCTGGATTTGAATCTTTAGGGCCATCCCTAAACTCTACTATGCGCGAGTTTACGCGACTTTGTAGCAAAAACTGCATGTATTGATCTTGTTCATCATGACCCATTTCACCGTCCGCATGACGTGCATTCTGATAACTTTTGTAAAGTTGATAGTGATCTTCTTGATAATCTAAATTGAGTATGCGTACTTGTAATTGATGATGTTTTTTCACCGCGCGGCGCTGACTACGGGTCGGTATGAACTGCTTAGCTAATATTCTCGTGGCGGTACACGCTCTACATTCATCGCAGTAGGGGCGGTAAGTATATAAACCACTACGACGAAATCCAGCATTAACTAATTCCCCATAAAGATCGGCATTTATTAAGTGTGATGGTGTGGCAACTTGAGAGCGAGCCACTTTTCCTGGCAGATAACCACAAGCATAAGGCGCTGTTGCATAAAACTGCAAAGTCGTAAGCGGAAGCTCTTTTAGCTGCGTCATAGCCAGTGGTTCAGAATTTCTTTGTTGAAGGCCCAGGGAATCTCTATATTAGATTGCTTTATGCAGGCTTGCAAAGTCTCTAGAAATATCTCTCGTGAGATGGGTTTGGCGCCTAAAGTACTAAGGTGATTAGTTTCCTGTTGGCAATCAATCATCTCTACGCCGTTTTGTTGGCACCAAGCACATAACGCAGCAAGCGCTATCTTAGAAGCATCTTTTTGACGGGTAAACATAGATTCACCAAATATCATGCCGCTAATGGCTACACAATACAATCCACCAACTAGTAGTGGCCCATCATGTATTGCGATGCTATGCGCATGACCTTGCTTATGGAGGGCAGTGTAAGAGTCTAATATTTCAGGGGTAATCCAGGTGCCGTCCTGATCTTTACGGGCGCTGGTTGCGCATGAGCGAACTACCGCTCCAAAATCACCGTCGACCACAATCTCTTTATTGGGTTCTTCAATAAATTGTCGGATAGTTTTTTTTAATGATTCGTGGCATTTAAATTGCGCAGGTTTTAAAACCATTCTGGGATTAGGAGACCACCACAAGACAGGTTGATTACCCGAATACCAGGGAAAAATACCAAGCTGATAAGCGGCCAATAGTTGACCGGAGTAGATCCGATCACTCATAGCAATTAAGCCGGGAGCGCTAGGGTCTGGATCTGCCTCATACAGCGGGTTAGGGAAGGAGTCATTTCCCCCTAAAAGTCTGATATTGCTCATTGCTTACTCATTGAGGCTAAATTCTCTCGGCTGTCAAAATATCACGTGTGTGCACGTTGACTTCTGTACGACCCTCAAAGACTCCGGCAGCGCGATCAGAAAAATACCACTCAAGAGTTTGCTTAACAGTTGGAAAGGCTAGTTCACTCCATGGGATATCCTTTTCATCAAAAAGCTCAACTTCAAGACTTTCCTCTCCAGCCATAAATTCTGGGGATTTCATCGTTGCAAGATAAAAGAGATGGACTTGTTCGGCATGAGGTACGTTTAATAAAGAATAGAGCTGCCCCATCTCTACGATAGCGCCCGCTTCTTCATAAGTTTCTCTAGCTGCACCAGCGCTCGTGCTCTCCCCGAGCTCCATAAATCCTGCAGGTAACGTCCAAAAGCCATGTCGAGGCTCGATGGCGCGTCGACATAGTAGTACTTGTTCACCATAGATGGGAATGCTACCAACTACATTGCGTGGGTTTTGATAATGGATGGTGCTACAGGCAGGACAGACGAAACGCTCGCGAGAGTCGTTCTCAGGTATTTTGATCGTCAATGGTGAAGCGCAGTGAGGGCAAAACTTCATAATGACTTTCTAAAAATGGGCTGTCATAAAACCCCGAAGGGAATTCGTAAGCATAATCTCATCTGCTACCAATACATCTTCAACGGTCAGGTTTGACTCTCGAGCATTCCACTGTGGATCATTTAATACTTCTGCGCGCATGATGCCAGGAAGGACTCCTGCATTAATGGGCGGAGTGAGCCATTGAATGCTACCTGTTTTTTTGATAAAAATGCTGGATCTTCCACCTTCAGTTACAAAGCCTTTCTCATTAATGAAAATCGCATCAAACCCACCTTTGCTGGCCGCAACTTGCCATGCATGGTCGTAGGTGTGGCGGCAAGTGGTTTTATGCTTTAGCAGTGCATTTCCAGAAAACATTACCGATTCTTCTGGATTGCTAAATAAATCTTTGGCCCAAAAAATCTTAACATTCTTGGATATTGAATCTAAGGGAGCGGTGTTGATGTGAAGTATTCCCTGGGAATCGAGATCTAACCTTAGACGATATGATGAATGTAAATCTATTCCTTGTATATTTGCCTGTATGAGTTCTTGAGCTTTCTCGATGTCAAAAGGTATTCTCAATTTAGCTGCAGATAATTTCATGCGATCTAAATGACTTAAAATATTTTGCGCTTGACCATTCTTTATTAGGATGGTTTCAAATAATCCAACCGCACTAGGTAGGGCCGTTAAAAATGCCGATTTAATTAAGCATTCCTCCCATTCTTGCTTAGAATCGGAGTCCGATGTGATGCCAGCACCAATTCCCAATACAAAAGCGGTACTGTGAGAATGCAAATTGCGATCTGCTTCTATAGTGCGGATTGGTACGCTAAAGGCAAACTCACCTTGGGGGTCTAACCAGCCTAAAGCGCCACAGTAGTAGCCTCGATCCAATGGCTCTAAATCTTGAATAATTTGCATGCTACGTTTTTTAGGGGCACCTGTTACCGACCCACAAGGAAAGACGGCGGTTAGTACATCGAGGAAAGATAGGTTCGGCTTTGCTTTGGCCTCTACCGTAGAGGTCATTTGTAAAACATCGCCATGTCGAGATACCTGAAACAGTTCTGGAACGATTACGGTTCCCGTTAAACACAGCTTACTGAGGTCATTGCGCAAGAGATCAACAATCATGACGTTTTCAGCTTGGTTTTTAGGATCCTGCGAAAGGTGGCTTGGCGTATCGCTGAGAGCGCTGGCGGTTCCTTTCATGGGCATTGTTTTTAAAGTATCGCCAGTACGTTGAATAAATAATTCGGGCGATTGAGAAAGAATGCAGCATGAATTGTCTTCAATAAATGCACCGAAGCGCCCTGGTTGACGTTCGCGAAGACGTTTATATAAAGCTAGAGGAGCGCCGTACAACTCTCCGGTAACTCGATAAGTATGGTTAATTTGATAAGTATCGCCATTACGAATGTATTCTTGAATCCGAGCAATGTCTTTGGAAAAATGATGCTTATCTATAGAAGTTTTTAAATTTAGCACTCCAGCAGACCTGGAATCAGGCGGTAAATTCTCAATGGATTTTGATACGAAGTCATCTACTTCATTCTTTGATAGTGCCTTGTAGGAAGTAAACGACCATGCTTGAATTAGCGGGTGATTACTAGGTCGCCAAGGAAGATTCTGGAGTTGGCGACCTAATTCATAGGCAAAGGCGGCGACCACATATTCACCCCTAGCTAGTGCTTCAGATATCTCTTTAAGACATTGACGAGTAGCCAATTCATCTTCAACAGAAGTTTTCTGACTCTCAATGCACCAACGCGCTATGGGATGCTGATACAGTCGACTTGTAGGTATCGATGCGGTACTTTGTGCATCGTCTAGCAAAATCATTGCAAGAGCCCTAGACCTCGATTATCTAAAAGATTTATTTTAAGATAGTAGCCGATTCAATAGTTACAGTTTTGCTTGGCACGTCAGACATTCGACCCGTTTTTGGAGTTGATGCAATCATAGTTGGAATTTTACGAATGGCATCAATTGTTTGGGTACCAGAAATCACTTTACCAAAAACGGTATACCCATTACCCATTGAATTTGGATAATTTAGCCCTTCATTATTATTAACGTTAATGAAGAATTGAGCCGTTGCTGAATCTGGGTCAGATGTGCGAGCCATCGCAATAGTGTAATTTTGATTCTTCAATCCATTCTGGGCCTCGGACAGTACTGGAGCATTGGTTGGTTTTTGATTCATATCGGCAGTAAAGCCGCCACCCTGAATCATGAAGCCATCGATCACGCGATGAAAAATAGTGCCATTATAAAAACCACTTTTGACGTAGTTTAAAAAATTAGCCGTACTTTTGGGTGCCTTCACATCATCAAGCTCAACAGTAAAGTTTCCCATAGTCGTCTTAAATTCAACTTTGGGGCCTGCTAATGCAAAGCTGCTGACTAAACAGCTGGCAATAATAAAAAGACTAGCGAGAGTTTTGCGCATGATATTTTCCTTTTGATGAGGTATGAATATAACTATAGATTGTATTGCTCAAAATCCCTTCGGCACTTGCTCTGGTGTATTAATTTGACTCATTTATCTTTTAACTCACCATCTAACTTACGCAAGAAAGACATTTTTTCGGAAATTTGGATTTCTAATCCGCGATCCACAGGCTCATACCAGTGAGGCTCTTTCATGCCCTCGGGTAAGTAGTTTTCTCCTGCAGCGTAGCCATGAGGCTCATCATGAGCATAGCGATATTCTTTGCCATGACCCAGTTCTTTCATTAGTTTGGTAGGGGCATTGCGCAGGTGATTCGGGACAGGCTTGGATTGATCATTAGCTACATATTCACGGGCCGCATTAAAGGCTTTGTAACTGGCATTGCTTTTAGCGGCTACCGCTAAGTAGATTACGGCTTGGCCCAAAGCAAGCTCGCCTTCGGGGGAGCCTAGGCGTTCGAAAGTCTGGGCAGCATCATTGGCCAATTGCATCGCTCTTGGATCAGCAAGCCCGATATCTTCCCATGCCATGCGAATAATGCGACGGGCTAAGTAGCGGGGGTCTGCACCACCGTCAAGCATTCTACAAAACCAGTAAAGTGCCGCATCTGGATTGGAGCCTCTGACCGATTTATGCAGTGCAGATATCTGATCGTAAAACTGATCTCCGCCCTTATCAAATCGTCGCGCAGAGATTGTCAGTGCGTTTTTAATAAAATCTTGATCGATTATTTGGATCTGGGATCCAGGAGTTGAAAGAGCATTGCGGACATGTTCAATTAAATTTAGTAAGCGCCGCGCATCTCCATCGGCATGGGCAATGAGAATATCGATTGCCGCAGATTCAAACTGTATTTCTGGCATCACATATTTATGCGCGCGATCAAAGAGTTGCCTAAGTTCATCTACAGTTAATGATTTCAGGATATAAACTTGAGCGCGCGAGAGCAGCGCAGAGTTGACTTCAAAAG
>CAIMZP010000129.1 GCA_903846025.1 uncultured beta proteobacterium
AAGAATGTGCGCGCCATGATGAATCAAGGTTTTCAAAAAATGGATTTAGTTACTCGTGAAGAGTTTGATGTGCAATCCAAAGTACTCGCTAAAACCCGAGAGAAATTAGAGGCACTAGAAGCTAAAGTGGTCGCCCTAGAAAAGCATTAATCAGCAATAGATTTATCAGTCTGGATGAAACTCATCAAAGAAATTTGCATACTGCTCTTCTGAAAAGAATTTTTTGGCATCTACTTTGGTGGGAGCAGTATGCAGAACCGAGATTTGGTAAATCCATGCGCCTTTATCTTGATTTAGCTGGGTGATCCAACGGACCCGCATGGATTGTTGCACTACAACTCCAGACCTAAATTCTAAAAAATAATCTTTAGTTGCTCTACGCTGGTGATCCGCCATTTGGTAACTAGCGTCGCTACTCATAGCAGTTGAAAAATCTACGCCTGCTCTTTGCAAGGGGTTGTCTTGCAACTGGTTTAATAATTTCGGCAAAAGAGTTACCTGCCCTTGATTAAGATAAATAGAGCTGACTGAATAAATATCATCATCTATTTTTACTGCCTCCAAGGTTTGCAGAATTTCTTCGTCCTGATACGGTAGCTTTCTTTCCATCCGCTCGGGCTTGCCTGGAAATAAAGTGGTGTAACCCTCTTGAGGAGACTGGACTGATCGCCAATCCAACTTAGGAGTGCATGCAGTTAAAAAAAGAAAAGTTGCCAGCAATAAGAAACTTTTCATTACATCCCGCCTAGACAACACCTGCATCATGGGCTTGCTGGTCAGCATGATAACTAGAGCGCACCATGGCACCAACCGCAGCATGCGAGAAGCCCATGGCATAAGCTTCTTTTTCAAACTGCTTAAAAACATCGGGGTGAACATAGCGCTGCACAGGCAGATGGTGACCTGATGGCGCTAAATATTGCCCAATAGTTAGCATATCAATATTGTGAGCGCGCATATCCCGCATCACCTCCAAAATCTCTTCATCCGTTTCGCCTAAGCCAACCATCAAACCGCTCTTGGTCGCAATATGGGGAAAGAGCACTTTAAAATCTTTTAACAATTTTAGAGAGTGGGCGTAATCTGCACCAGGGCGCGCCTGTTTATATAAACGGGGTACAGTTTCTAAATTGTGGTTCATTACATCGGGCAGGCCATCAGGCGCATGCTTTGAAAAAATATCTAATGCCTTATCCAAGCGACCACGAAAATCTGGGACCAACACTTCAATGCGCGTATTTGGAGAAAGTACTCTAGATTGCGAAATACAATCTACGTAGTGCATTGCGCCGCCATCACGCAGGTCATCACGGTCAACACTAGTGATCACTACATAATTTAGTTTCAGGGCGGCTATAGTGCGCGCTAAATTACCGGGCTCCTTTTCATCCAATGGATCTGGACGGCCATGGCCCACATCACAGAATGGGCAGCGACGGGTACATTTATCACCCATAATCATGAAGGTAGCAGTGCCCTTACCAAAGCATTCACCAATATTTGGACAACTCGCCTCTTCACAAACGGTGACTAATTCATTCTCACGCAAAATCTTTTTAATTTCCGAGAAACGAGAGTTGCCAGAGGCGGCCTTGACACGGATCCAATCTGGCTTTTTGAGTATTTGCTCCAGAGGAATGATTTTGATGGGAATGCGAGCAGTTTTCTCGCTCGACTTCTGTTTGCGTGAAGCGTCGTAATGAATATCTTGACGAGCCTCAATGGCGGGGGTGGCGCTGATATCAGCATCTGTTTTGTCTATGGTCATGATCGAATCAATTGCTTTTGCAAATGGCCTATAAGCGTTTGGCTAATAATCTCCATATTGTCCCCGATCCCAAGGGTTTGCATATCTATCGTTTTCAGCCCCTCATATCCGCAAGGGTGGATACGGGAAAAAGCATCTAAATCCGTAGCGACATTAAGGGCTAGACCATGATAAGAACAGCCTCTGGAGACCTTTAAACCTAATGCGGCGATCTTGGCTCCCAAGAAGCTCCCGGCTATCCCATCCTGCTCTGAAATATAAATCCCAGGTGCTCCAGGGTGCCTTTCAGCCTGCAAACCAAAATCAGCCAAGGTATCAATTAGAGATTGCTCTATACGAATCACGAGTTCTTTTACAAATAATCCCCGTCTCCGTAAATCTAACAAAAGGTAGATCACTATCTGCCCCGGCCCGTGATAAGTAATTTCACCACCACGATCAACCTGTACCAATGGAATGTGCTTGCTGGGGGAATGTAAATTTCCCGCATCTCCAGCCAGGCCTAAAGTAAAAACAGGGGGGTGCTCTAAAACCCAAATCTCATCAGGAGTCTCACTTGTGCGCTCCTGAGTAAATATACGCATAGCTTCATAGGTAGACTCATAGCTAGACAGTCCAAGATGATTTACTAAAATTGTCATTAATTGGGATTACAGGACAACACTTACCAATGGATGCGTAGATAGAGTTCGATAGAGCTCATCCAATTGCTCGCGACTAGTTGCGGTAATCGGCAATGTGATGCCCAAGTAATTTCCGTCCTTAGAAGGTCTTTGCTCAACCTTACTCTCATCAAATGTAGGATCAAATTGATGAGCAATATGCAAGATTGCGGGCAAATACTCTGGATTAGATTTTCCCATCACCTTAATGGGAAATTCAGACGGGTATTCAATCAGAGATTTTTTTTCGGCCATCATTTAAATATTTTCCTTTTGTTTTTTGCTCATCTTTTTTATTAATGCTTCTTTAATGCTGACGATGATCCGGCATACCCAACCAAGCACCAGCAATAATGCTTCGGATGCAATGGAGTTTTCGATGAAAAAAGTGCTCTGCGCCCGGCACAACTTGAACCGTTAACTCTTGTGGCCGTGCCCAATCTAAAACATCAATGAGAGGGATGGTCTCATCGACCTCACCGTGTATCAAAATGGTATCTGCAGGCACTGGTGCCAACGCCCACTTGCCTGCCGCGCTACCCACCATCACTAAGCGCTCTGCAGGTCGACCTAAATCAGCCAAACGTTGAACTAAGTGAGTACCAACAAAACTACCAAATGAAAATCCTGAAACTACCAATGGCAATGCATTCGCAGAGCCAATCCAAGATTGATGTTTCGTTCCCTCAAAATGCATCCAACTGGAAGGTGCCCGCATCCAGTCGGTCACCAGCAGTAAATCTTCCATTTCACCAACACCATCGTTATGAGTGCCTTCGGTTGCACCCACTCCACGAAAGTTAGGCCGTACGCTGACATACCCCAAATGGTTAAATGCTCGCGCTATGGTTTGCACCACCTTGTTATCCTTCGTGCCTCCCTTTAAAGGATGCGGATGAGCAACTAGAGCCAGGCCTCGAACGACAAAATCAGGATTATTTTTTAATTCATCAGGAAGATCTATGGACATTTCAATCTGACCGACAATGCCATTAATATTCATTAATTTTGTACCGCTATTCATGGGGTGCACTTTCTAAAATCAGATTAAGTCAACTGCAGACGCGATACTGAACGCCCTTGAATTAAATGAGATTGAATAATTTCTTCAATATCTTCGATATCAATAAATGTATACCAAATACCTTCTGGGTAAATCACTAGAACAGGGCCATCGGCACAGCGATCTAAACAGCCTGCCTTGTTGATTCGAATTTTTCCTGGCCCCGCAAGACCCAATTCTTTTACACGACTTTTTGCATATTCAAACATTGCAAATGCATTGTGTTGATGGCAGCAGTTTTCTCCGTTGCTGCGTTCATTCAGACAAAAAAATACATGGTATTTAAAGCTCATAGATCTAACAGTCAGGGTTTTAGTTTAAAAGTGAAAGTATCGCGAACGATCCAAACTAGGGCCAATGGCAACCATACTACTGAAACCCATTGCATGAGTTCATTAAAGTGCACCAAACGCCCCTGATACCAATGGCGCATAGTCAAGACAAAATAGGGATTATCGGGCAATAGATTAATGGCTATAGTAGCGCCAATAAGACACCCGAGCGCCAAGCAAAATTTAACTCTTCCAGATAAACGCAGTGCCCATCGCAATAAAATGCTTCCCAAAAGCATGCCCCAAATTGCCCCAGCAGTAAGCCAAAGGAAACTAAACTCACCTCCAAATTGAAGTGCCGTAAAGATCATTTTGATGAGGACCGTGCTACAAAGCAAACCATTTAATACCTTCCATTGCGGTGCTTTGGCACGCATGCCTAAAGACAGCAAAAGGGCGGTACCAAGCCAACATAGTGCGGTAATAACCGTTTCTTGAGCAAGGTGATTAACGACCGTAGTACCCCAATCTATAGGGCCAAAAATCGAGTTTCCCCAAACCCCAGTTCCCAACCAAGAGCTCTGTGGATAGATTTGAGACCACGGAAACAATAAAAATAATGCGCATGCGGCCCAGTTCAAACCAAACCACTGATCAAAGCGACGACGAATAGCGCTTCCTGATAGCCATTGGGGCCCCAAAGGAATAGCCAATAAGGCGCCTAATAAACCACCCAAGATATTGGCCCACCAATCCATCTGACTGGGAATACGCGTAGGAAGCCAGCTCTGCAAGGACTCCACGCTAAAAGCCAGCATGGCACTAAGGCCTAGAGCAATGGCTAGGGCTAAGAAATTACGCCAACGGGGATAAGAAGCAAACACAATCAAAAAGCCCAGGGGAATATACGCCAGGATATTGACCAAAACATCAAATAAGGTAAAAAAACGGGGTAAGGGAGCATTTAACCAAGCCCAAGGAGAAATGCCATTCTGAAGATCAAAATCAAAAGGGTTCAGGCTCACATAAATAATAAGTAGCGCATAGCTAAGACTGATGGCCCGAGCCAAAGGCATGGCTTGGAGAGGCCAAATAAACTTCCGAGGGCGCTGATCTTCCTGATGCATCCCCCAATTCTAGGTCAGACCTTTCTACAATGTCGAAATGAGCTGGAATTGCATACTTGAGCGAGTAGCTGAAACGAGATCAACAAATGATGATTTGTTGGCGCGTTGGCGCGTTGGTGCGTTAATAGAGCCTGTTGCCAGAATTGCATACAAGCAAACTGCTGGCAAAGGCAGGGCTGGAAGAGTCTGGCTTGCCAACCCCAAAGATACAATCTGCTTCTCTTTGGCATACCCTTTCAAGCAACGACCCGCTGAATTAAGTGGGCTTAGTTTAGTCATTGGCTTGGCAGTCATCGCCGGGTTAGCCACGGCCCTCAATCTCAGCGAAGCGGATTTATACGCACAAGGTCTGCGTTTAAAATGGCCTAATGATCTCTTACTCAACAATGCCAAGCTTGGTGGAATCCTCATTGAAGGGGGGCAAGCAAACTCCAGTACGCCTACCTGGATGATCATTGGTGTGGGAATTAATCTACAGAACCCCCAAGCCATTGAGAAAAGTCTAAATCATGAAGTCAACCTCAAAGTAAGCGCATTAGATCAACTAATTTCCGATCAGACAGCGCTGCCAGATATTGATTGTGTATGGCTTGAACTGATTGAGTCTTTTAAAAAGCACTTAACAGACTTTGCTCTCCACGGTTTTAGCCACTTCCAGCATTCCTGGGAACGCTGGGATGCTTTTCAGGGACAACTTGTCTGCGTCTCTGGCGGTGGCAAGGAATCGATTTTTGGTATTTCAGAAGGCGTAGATCAAAGCGGAGCATTAATAATCAGGCAAGATGAAAAAATGATTACAGTACATGCAGGCGATGTTTCTTTACGGACTCAATCATGAGTCTCTATTTATTATTTGATGTAGGCAACACCCGTCTGAAGTGGGCCGCTGTTGAATCAACGCAAAACCCCTCCGATCGAAATAAAAAGTTATGGGCCTATTCTGGGTCGATTAATAGTTCGGCGCTGAAATCTTGCGAGCTACGCGCAGAGCTTTCCGATTACATTGCAAAAACTCTGCCCAAACCCGATGCAATTGCTTTTTGTTGTGTAGCTGGTGATAGTGCCGTGGTGCACCTGAAAACACTTTTTCCCCAATGGCAAGATGTGTCCTGGGGGCAACTTAGCGGGAATAGCCCTTATAACGGTGTTAGTACGCTATATCAAAGTACCAACAGCTTAGGTGCTGATCGCTGGGCTGCAATCATTGGCGCCAGAGCACTATCAAATACCAATACTCTCATTGTGAATGCGGGTACAGCGACTACGATTGATATGCTGGGTAGTAATGGCCTACATTATGGCGGCTGGATTTTGCCTGGTTTAGGCATGATGCAAGAAACCCTACAAAGTCATACAGCCCAACTACCATTAGCGGTACGAGAAGCTATGCCAACCAGTCAGGCAGGCTTTGGTGTCAATACCAATGATGCAATTATTGGTGGGTGCGATGCAGCCCAGATTGGAGCAATATTACGTGCAGTACATCTGGCAAAAGATCTGCATCATCCCATCGAGCGAATTTGGCTTGACGGTGGCAATTCAAAAATTCTGGCGAGCGAACTGAATCGACTTGTATTGCTACAGACACTGCCAGTAGAACCTATTGAGGGTCTGGTATTGCGTGGTCTTTGGGCCTGGCTATTGCAAAACCTTTAAGAGCGAATCTTTCCCAATAAAGTCGTAGTCGAACGTTCATATAAAAATGGGATGGCAATTGCTTTACCGCCCCAAGTTTTAACTAAACGAGCCTCTTCTAAAGTGTCGATTTCATAATCACCGCCCTTGACATAGATATCTGGATGAATTTGCCCAATTAGATTGACAGGAGTTTTCTCAGTAAACAGCACCACTAGATCTACGCTACTTAAGGCGGCCAATAAAGCTTGACGGTCTGCCTCAATATTAATGGGTCGATCATCTCCTTTTCCCAGCATCCTGACTGATGCATCAGAGTTCACGCCAACCACTAGACTTGCACCCAGCTCTCTAGCTTGGGCAAGATAGCTGGCATGGCCGCGATGGAGGATATCAAAGACGCCGTTAGTAAAGACTAAGGGTCTAGGGAGCTTAGCGATCCGAGTGATTAATTCAGTTGGCGAGCAAACTTTAGATTCAAATGAGGGTAATGGCAAGGAAGTCATGGCTCAATATTAATAGCATTACATGGCGGTCGACGAGAATCGTCAGAATGTCTTAGACTTGGGTAATTCTGCCCAACCCCCTATTAAAAGGTGCAATATGTTTCGTGTTTTGACTAAGTGGCTGTTAGCCTTGATTTTGTTGGGCTTTACTATTCAAATCACCCTAGCTGCCGTAACAAGTCCAACTAGCTGTAGCCCCCTCCTTTCCCACACCTTTGCCCGCCTGCAAGATGAGGCCCCACAGAATCTTTGCCAGTACCAAGGAAAGGTGATTCTGGTCGTTAATACCGCTAGTTTTTGTGGATTCACTAGTCAGTATGAAGGTCTAGAGAAGCTATACGCTACATATAAAGATCAAGGTTTTGTTGTCTTGGGTTTTCCATCCAATGATTTTGGACAACAGGAGCCTGGTAGCAATAAAGAAATCGCAGACTTTTGCAAAAATACTTATGACGTGAAATTTCCGATGTTCGCCAAAAGCATTGTGAGCGGGAATAATCCAAACCCATTATTTAAAATGCTGATTGCCAAGACTAACACCACCCCCAAGTGGAATTTCTACAAATATCTAATTGATCGGCACGGTAATGTAGTGGATTCTTTTGGCAGCATGACCAAGCCCACCAGTAGTAGTGTCACTTCTGAGATCGACAAGCTCTTAGGAGAAAAAATTCAGTGATCAAGAAAAAAGTGGCCATTATTGGCGCAGGAATTTCCGGCTTAGGCTGTGCCTATGCCCTGAGACACGATCCAGATCTGGAGATCACTGTTTTTGAGGCTGGTAGCCACATTGGCGGGCATAGCAATACCGTTGATTTCACTATGGAAACTAAGCGGGGCCTCATAACGCATGGGGTAGATACTGGTTTTTTAGTATTTAATCGAAAGACCTATCCTCGCCTAGTTCGCCTCTTTGAAGAATTAAAGGTGCCGATCTCTCCATCAGAAATGTCATTCTCAGTTTCTATTGATGCTAGTGAAAAAGCTAGGCGTCATCAGAAAATTGAGTGGGCTGGTAATAATCTAAATTCTTTTTTTGGCCAAAGATCCAACTTACTATCCCCCTCCTTTTGGAGAATGTCCTACGACATCCTGCGCTTTAATCGACTTGCCACCCAATTAGCGGAAGACCAGATTCAAGCGGGTCATGACTACGCAGAGCCAGATGAATGTATTGCTGATTTTCTAAATCGCAATCGTTTTAGCAAAAGCTTTAGAGAAAATTATTTCCTACCTATGATCGGCGCAATCTGGTCCTGCTCAATTGAGCAAATGGTGGAATTTCCCATTCAAACCATGGTTCGCTTTTGCCATAACCATGGTTTATTGCAAATTAAGAATCGCCCTCAATGGCTTACCGTTACCGGTGGCTCACGTGAGTATGTCAAGCGCCTAGTTGCCGAACTAGAAAGTGCCAACGTAAAAATAGCGCGTAATGCCATCATTAGGGTGAATGCAAGCTCTGATGGAAAGTCTCCTGTAGAAGTGATTAGCGCTACAGATTCGAGTTGGTTTGATGAAGTAGTAATGGCCTGTCATAGCGATCAATCTCTAAATCTAGTTCATGGTATCAATCAAGATGCTCGAAATATTCTGGCCGCTATCCCGTATCAAAAGAATCGCGCTATTTTGCATACTGATAAGCGCTTTCTACCAGAGACGAAACGTTGCTGGGCAGCTTGGAATTACACTGCGAAATCTGGTGATACTCCTACCGCGAAACAACACGTCAGCGTTAACTATTTCATTAACCAACTACAGCCATTACCAGACGGACTAAAACAGATACCGATTATTTTGAGCCTCAACCCTTTAACCGATCCAGATCCAGCACTGGTTCATCAAGAGATTCATTACTCACACCCAGTGTTTGATATGCGGGCCATCCAAGCCCAAAAAGAACTGTCGCTTATTCAAGGGAATGCTTCCATCTGGTACTGCGGTGCATGGACAGGTTTTGGATTTCACGAAGATGGCCTGCGTTCTGGTGAATTAGCCGCTAAAGACTTGTTAGAGCACATTCGCCCTCCAATGAAATTAGATTTGATTGAAGACTCTCAATAAATGAATCAGGCGACGATCAATTTCGGAGTAGTAAAACATCGCCGTTTTCGTCCGGCGAAAAATATCTTTGGTTATGGAGTCTTCACCCTATCCATACCAATGCGCTCTCGAAAAAAGCATTCAAAACTACTCAAGAAAAATGGGCTTGGAGACAACCAATTCAGTTTATTTTCATTCTTTGATAAAGATCACGGCATTGGTAATTCAGATAGCTTGGCGTGGATTGAACAAGTATTAGCAGAGAATGGTATTAATTCTATCAATGGGGAAATTTGGCTTCAAACCTTTCCCAGGGTTTTTGGTTATGTATTTAATCCCGTAAGCTTTTGGATTTGCACGAATCTCGATGGTGGCGTGCAAGCAGTACTGGCTGAAGTAAACAATACCTTTGGTGAACGTCACTGCTATTTACTTCATAAAGATTCCGGTGAAGTTTTGCGCTCCGGTGAAACTCTCAAAAGTAAAAAAGTGTTTCACGTTTCGCCATTTTGCGATGTAAGTGGTGAGTACCATTTTCGCTTTTTATTTCCCCAAGATAGTCAATCGCGCAAAAACACCGTGTGTCGCATTGAGTTGCATGAGGAT
Organism: uncultured beta proteobacterium; assembly: GCA_903846025.1. Lineage (GTDB taxonomy): Bacteria > Pseudomonadota > Gammaproteobacteria > Burkholderiales > Burkholderiaceae > Polynucleobacter. The sequence goes on from CAIMZP010000129.1 coordinate 9,683, forward strand.
GGGCTGCCACTGATTAATACCAGCATTAGCGGGATGAGTGAGCCCCTGACTAAAAGGGCTCTGTACTTAGCCTTCTTGCGTTACCCCCTAATGAGTCTAGGCGTTATCGGGCGCATCCACTGGCAGGCATTAAGACTCTGGCTAAAGGGTGTACCATTTCATACAAAACCAACACCACCTAAATTTGAAGTTAGTCGATGAATCGCCCCGGTCAATCACTGCTGTCTCGCCTTAACTTTTCTCATTCTCGAAAAAAAGAGTCTCAGTCGCAGCCCCACAGGATTGCAACCGAAACCATATTGGGCCTGTTATCCAAATTAAGCAGTGGCCACTTAAAAATTACCCTTCCAAATGGAACGGTTCAGGAATTTGGCAAGGCTACCGATCCATTGCGCGCTGATATTCAGGTATTAGATTGGTCGGTATTCAAACAAGTTCTATCACATGGAGATATTGGTTTTGCTGAAAGCTATATTCGAGGAGAATGGAATACTAACGATCTCAAAAATATCCTAGAATTAGCTATTCGCAATCGTACGATTCTAGAGAAGGTTATTTATGGAAGTTGGTATGGGTCCCTCATCTATCGCCTGAAGCATTGGCTGAGAGACAACTCTAAATCTGGTAGCAAAAAAAACATCCATGCCCACTATGATCTTGGGAATGCTTTTTACACTCTCTGGCTCGATCCCACCATGAGTTATTCGAGTGCCTGGTTTAATGCAGGAGAAGACCAATCCCTAGCAGATGCGCAAAGAGCCAAAATCACCCGCATTCTCAATTCAATTCAGGTAAAACCGAATGACTCCCTACTGGAAATTGGTTGTGGCTGGGGCGGTTTCATGGAAGAAGCTCTACTTAGTGGTGTCAAGGTAACCGGCCTTACTTTGTCTACTGAACAACAGACATTTACCCAAAATCGACTGCAGAATGTAAAAGCTGCCGCATCACCTCCTCAGGCATTTGAAGTGCGTCTGCAAGATTATCGCGATTGTAAACATCAGTTTGATGGTATTGCCTCCATTGAAATGTTTGAAGCAGTTGGTGAAAAGCATTGGCCAGAATATTTTCAAATGATTGCTAACTGCTTAAGGGCGGGAGGCAAGGCATGCATTCAGACGATTGTGATTGCAGAAGAGCTGTTTGATCGGTATCGACACAATACGGATTTCATTCAGCAGTATGTATTTCCAGGGGGGATGCTACCTTCAAGAAAAGGTTTTGCAGCCTTAGCTGCAAGCGCTGGACTGCAAGTCGATGATGAATTTGCTTTTGGATCCGACTATGCCAAAACACTATGCCTCTGGAGGGATAACTTTAATAGCAAACTCCAAGAAATTTCAAATCTAGGCTTTGATGAGGCCTTCGTTCGACTTTGGAATTTCTATCTCATGTATTGCGCTGCAGGATTTGCAGAAAAGAATATCGATGTTGTTCAGTTCACTCTTAGCCATAAACCAGAGTCCCCCTTGCGCAGTACATTAGCAGCATGAATCAGTTAGGCATAGGGAGCTGGTCAGGTAAGCGCGTCTGGGTCATTGGAGCATCTAGCGGTATAGGGGAGGCTTGTAGCAAAGCATTGCTAGCTGCTGGTGCACAAGTGGCTCTATCTAGTCGGCGCATTGCTCCGCTTACTCAATTAGCTAGCACAGCCCCAGCAAACCAGACCTTAGTTCTCTCCGCTGATGTCACCCATGCAGAGCAAATGCAAAGTGCTTATCAAGAAATTATTAAGAATTGGGGCTGCCTTGATGTATTGCTTTTTGTCTCCGGCATGTATGTCCCCATACGTGCGGATGAATTTGAAATCAGCATTGCTGAGAAAACTATTGATGCTAACCTCCTAGGACCCATGCGAGCAGTAGCCATAGTCCTGCCTCAAATGCTCCAAAATCATTCGGGGCATATAGCGATTGTCGGTAGTGTCGCAGGTTACAGCGGTCTTCCTAAAGCCTTGGCCTATGGCCCCAGCAAGGCGGCGATTATTAATTTTTGCGAAACTCTATATTACGATTTGCTACCCAAGGGTATTAGCGTTCACTTAATTTCACCAGGCTTTGTGGCTACAGAAGCTACAGCGCAGAATGATTTTGAGATGCCCGCATTAATTACTTCAGAGCAAGCAGCCCATGAAATATTAAGCGGGATCCAAAAAGGGGAATTTGATATTCACTTCCCCAAACGATTTACAAGATTTATGAAATTTCTCAGAATCCTACCTTATCCGCTTTATTTTTGGATTGTGCGCCGCTTCGTCAGGATTTAAATAAGGCTTGAGACCTACTGATATTTATCTTTACGGATCTTTTGCTCTAAATAATCCATCACCAGAAGCGTCTTGGCCTTAGTGCCTGCGATTGAGGGGGATGTGACATAACGACCCTGCATCACAATGGTTGGAACTCCATCAATACGATAGGCATCAGCCAGCTGTCTTGCAGCTCTTGTCTTGGATACTACGGCAAAAGAGCGATAGGTCGCCAAGAAAGTATTTCGATCAATGCCCTGGGAAGCAACCCAATCGGCGATCTCGCTCTCGGTCATCAAGTGTTTATTCTCTTTATGTATGGCATACATCACCTTTTCATTCAGCGAATCACCTTTTCCCATAGCTTCCAGCGCATAGAAGAGCTGGCTATGAGGCAAGAATTCATCGCGAAATGCAACTGGAACCCTTCGAAACACTACATCTTTAGGCTGTCGCTTAACCCAAGCACTTAGCTCAGGCTCAAAGTCATAGCAATGTGGGCAGCCATACCAAAAGAATTCAATGACTTCTACTTTTCCTTTAGCCTCTACTGGCTGCGGCACGGGAAGAACTCGGTAATCAAAGCCCTCTTCAATCTTCGAGCTCTGAGCGGCCGTAACTCCAGCGAATGAAAATGCAAGCAACAGCATTGCAATAAAGGTTAAAACTTTTTTAGATAATGGAATCATGATTTGCTCGATTTAATTACAGTTGGTTTAATGCCCATACCATTTAGCTTGTCCCGCACAGAATTGCCTTCATCAATACTGTTGAATGGCCCTACCCGAACACGCCAAAGTGTATTGCCATCGGTTGTTACTTCACTTAACTGCGACTGAATCCCTTGAATTGCTAGGCTGGCTTTCTGTGCGTCCGCATCAGGTCGCTTAACAAATGCACCAACTTGCAAAAAATAGATTGCGTCAGATTTAACCGTGACTGCTGGCGCCGAAGCCATCTCGGCAGGTTTCTTGCCATTAGCCACATCTCCGATGGGATCCGCTATAGTCGCTGCGGAGGCAGGCAACTTACTTTGCAGTGGTTTGTTCAAATCGACAGACTCTGATGGAGCCGTTAGCTCGCCTTGTGCTGGGGCAGACTTAATGGTTAATGGCAGATTAGATGCCCTTACCCCAGGACGCTCTTGAGGAGTATTTTTTGACAGGTAAAAAGCAATCAGAAAAGCGACGCCTAAACCAACGCCTAAACCCAATATAAAACCGAGAATTGTGCCGCCATACTCAGGACTTGATGTGTCTGAATTCTGAATAAAGCTGGTTTCTTGATTCATTTTTTTCATCTTATCCCCATCCCGCATGTTCACTTTTTTTGTTTTACTGCAGCACCGCACATTACATCTTAGCGGGTGCGGATACACCCAACACTTTTAAACCATTTTCAAGTACTTGGCGAGTAGCAGAGAGCAAAGCTAAGCGCGCTAATTTCAACCCAAGATCATCAACCAACACGCGATCAGCGTTATAGAAGGCATGGAAGTCGCCCGCTAAATCTCGCAAGTAAAACGCCAAAGCATGGGGGGCCAACTCTGCAGCCGCAGTAGTCAAGACTTCTGGGTATTCAGCAAGACGACGCAACAAATGATCAGAAGCTTTGCTTTGCAATAACGTGAGGTCCGCTAACTTTAGGTCGGCAAGCTCTCCGCCCCAGTGGGTCAAGATGGAGCAAATTCGCGCATGAGCGTATTGAACATAGAACACAGGGTTCTCATCATTTTGCTGTAGAGCTAAGTCAATATCAAATACGAACTCAGTATCAGCCTTGCGAGAAATCAAAAAGAATCGAACAGCGTCACGGCCACGCTGCAATGAAAGCTCGCGTTCTCCCGCCGTCATATCTGGAGTGACCCCGCCGGACCATTCAACCAAGTCGCGCACCGTGACATAAGATCCTGCTCGTTTGGAGATTTTTACCTCCTCACCACGGTGCATCACAGTGACCATCTTGTGCAAAACATATTCGGGATAGGTTTTAGGAATATCCCAGCCACGCTTTTTAGCAACGCCCTGCAGACCTGAGCGGACACGCGCAATAGTGCCGTGGTGATCACTACCCTGCACATTAATGACTTTCTCAAAGCCACGCTGCCATTTGCTGGCGTGATAGGCCACATCAGGCACAAAGTAAGTAAAACTACCATCAGACTTACGCATGACACGGTCTTTATCATCACCGTCATCTGTCGTCTTTAGCCACAATGCCCCATCACCTTCATAGGTTTTACCGATACTCTCTAAATCTTCAACTATTTTGGCAACACTGCCATCGCTATATAAAGAGGATTCTAGGTAATAACAATCGAATTGAACGCCAAAAGTTTTTAAATCAATGTCTTGTTCGTTGCGTAAATAGGCCACGGCAAACTGACGAATGGCTTCGATCTTTTCAGGTGGCATTAAATCATTGCGATACTGGGAAGAAGCTTTATATGCCTCTGCAATTTCCGCAATGTATTCGCCGTTATATGCATTCTCTGGCCAAGTAGCATCGCCTGGTTTTGACTCATTTAGACGGGCTTGAACAGACAAAGCAAGGTTGGCGATCTGCACACCAGCATCGTTGTAATAAAACTCACGATGGACTTTAATGCCCTGGGTAGCCAACAAATTAGCTAGTGCATCGCCAAGAGCGGCTTGACGACCATGACCCACATGCAACGGCCCAGTTGGATTGGCAGAAACAAACTCAATCATGGCAGTTGCTACCGGGCCCGTACCTGGGGTGAGTTGGCCAAAGTGAGCGCCCTCGGAAAGTATCTCTTGAATAACTGTTGTCTTAGCGGCATTACTCAGCCGGAAATTAATAAATCCCGGGCCAGCAATTTCACAGGAAGCAATCAGATTACGAAAACCTATCTGTTGCTCCAAATGATCAACCAGAGCTTGTGCCAAATCTCTGGGGCTGAGCTTCCATGCCTTAGCAAGCTGAAGAGCAATATTGCAAGCCACATCACCATGATCAAACGCCTTTGGGCGCTCTAGGCGGGGCTGTGGGGTCTCCCCTAGGCCTCGTTCCTGTGCAATCTCATGGAGTGCATCACTCAGCATTTCAATTAAACGATTTTTATTAGTTAACAACATAGATAAGTGAGTTTATCAGGTGGTAAGCTATGAGAATGATCTATCAATTTCGTTCAAAAGCCGGTCCAGATGTCATTATGCTGGCTGATCTGACTAAACGGATATTTGATATTCTTGATCGCCCCTTAGAGCGTAGAGGCATTCTCACCAAAGAGCAGCTGCCAAGCCTGATTACCACCCTGGAGACCGCCATTCTGAAAGACTTAGATGAGCGTGCTCAAACCAAAGAATCGGGTGATAAAGCCATGGACTCGCCTAAATTAGCCGATCGGCTTGGGCAAAGAGCCTACCCCTTCTTAGAATTAATGAAACAGGCTAAAGCTAAGGATGAGCCTGTGCTATGGGGCGTTTAAGCTCATCCTATAAACGGTAATGGGCACCTAGTCAATTGAACTAGCTAGTTGACGACGGATGTCATCAACCGATTGTCCGCGTCGTTTAGCTAAGTCCTCCACCTGATCGACCGATACTTTGCCTACATTAAAGTAGCGTGCATCTGGGTGGGCTAGGTAAAAACCGCTCACACTCGATGCAGGATTCATGGCCATGGATTCCGTCAAGGTCATGCCAATATCTTCCGACCCAATTACGCGCAACAAGTCTTCCTTCACCTCATGGGCAGGGCATGCGGGATAGCCGGGTGCTGGGCGAATACCCCGGTATTCTTCATTTACCATTTGTTCATTGGTTAGGATCTCATCCGCCGCATAACCCCAGAGATCGGTACGAACTCGATGGTGCATGAGCTCAGCAAAAGCTTCTGCCAAGCGATCCGCTAAAGCCTTCAACATAATTGCGCTGTAGTCATCATGCTTAGCCTGAAACTCAGCTACCTTCTTTTCAACACCATGCCCAGTTGTTACCGCAAAGCAACCCAAGTAATCAGCAACTCCGGAATCTTTTGGTGCAACATAATCTGCCAAGCAGCGATTGGGACGGCGCACGCCATCTACCACGGGACGCTCTGCTTGTTGGCGTAAGTTATGCCAGACAAAGAGAGGGTGTTCACGTTTTTCATCGCTATAGAGAACGATATCGTCACCTATAGTATTGGCTGGATAAAAAGCTACTACGGCGTCAGCCTGTAACCACTGACCTTTAATCAATTTATCCAACAATGCTTTTGCATCTTCAAATACTTTGCGAGCCTCAACCCCAACTACTTCATCATCAAGGATGGCGGGAAATTTTCCAGCCAAATCCCAGGTCTGAAAGAAGGGCGTCCAATCAATGTACTTAGCTATATCGCTCAAAGCAAAGTTCTTAAAGATGCGGCGACCGATGAATTTAGGTTTCTCTGGTATGTAAGTTGACCAGTCAATCAACTCACGATTCTTACGTGCAGCCGCCAATGAAATCGTTGGCGCTGCTTTCTTATTGGCATGCTGCTCCCGAATACGTACATAGTCATCACGTAGGTCTTGAATAAATTTCTTAGAACTCACATCCGAAAGCAGGCTTGATGCTACAGAAACTGAGCGTGAGGCATCAGGCACATATACCACTGGACCGTCATAGTGAGGCGCTATCTTCACGGCAGTATGAACACGTGAAGTGGTCGCACCGCCAATCATTAATGGAATCTGGCGTTCACGGAAATAGTCATCACGCTGCATTTCTTGAGCTACATAAGTCATCTCTTCAAGCGATGGGGTAATGAGGCCAGAGAGTCCAACGATATCTGCTTTTTCTTCCTTGGCTCTTTTGAGGATTTCTGCGCAAGGCACCATGACACCCATATTGGCCACTTCAAAGTTATTACACTGTAAGACCACGGTGACAATATTCTTACCAATGTCATGCACGTCGCCTTTAACGGTCGCTATTACAATCTTTCCCTTGGCTTTTGCTTCACCGCCTCCGGCAATATGTAAACGTTTTTCTTCCTCAATATACGGAATTAATATTGCTACCGCTTGCTTCATAACGCGTGCACTCTTGACCACTTGAGGTAGGAACATCTTGCCAGCGCCAAATAAATCCCCAACGACATTCATGCCGTCCATCAGCGGACCTTCGATAACCTCAATTGGCCTTCCGCCATCACCCATAATGTGTGCGCGTAACTCTTCAGTATCCTCCTCGATGAATGTCGTAATGCCATGCACTAATGCATGAGTTAAGCGTTCGCGTACTGAAGCCTCACGCCAAACTAAATTTTCTACTTGTTTAGCGCCACCGCCCTTAAATTGATCGGCAATATCAAGCAAGCGCTCAGTAGGGGTTTTGCCCTCTTTCTCTTTAAAACGATTCAGCACTACATCTTCAACGCGCTCACGCAACTCAGGATCTAAATCAGCATATACGCCCAACTGACCAGCATTGACAATACCCATATCCATGCCAGCTTGAACGGCGTGATACAGAAATACAGTATGAATTGCTTCACGTACGCGATCATTTCCGCGAAATGAAAAACTCACATTTGATACGCCCCCGCTTACCTTCGCACCAGGGAGATTTTCTTTAATCCAACGAGTGGCATTAATAAAATCAACCGCATAGTTATCATGCTCTTCAATGCCAGTGGCAATCGCAAAAATATTCGGATCAAAAATAATATCTTCAGCTGGGAAGCCAATTTCATTTACTAGAATTTCGTAGCATCGCTGAGAAATTTCTGTCTTGCGCTTGAAAGTATCTGCTTGACCCGCTTCATCAAAAGCCATTATCACGCTCGCAGCGCCATAACGACGAATCAAGCGTGCCTGTTTTCTGAAAGGTTCTTCACCCTCTTTTAATGAAATTGAATTAACGATAGGCTTGCCTTGAACACACTTCAAACCAGCTTCAATGACGCTCCACTTTGAGGAGTCAATCATAATGGGAACACGTGCAATGTCTGGCTCTGAAGCAATGAGATTTAAAAAACGGGTCATCGCTGCCTCAGAATCCAACATGGCTTCATCCATGTTGATGTCAATCACTTGAGCACCATTTTCAACCTGCTGGCGAGCAACTACTAAAGCTTCATCAAATTGATTATTTAATATCATGCGTGAAAATGCTTTTGAACCAGTAACGTTAGTACGCTCACCAATATTTACAAAGCCTACATCTGCAGTTACATTGAACGGCTCTAAACCTGAAAGCTTCATGGCTGGCATTACTTTCTTATTCATGCTGAAGCCTCCGCATCATCACGATAGAAGACGCGAGGTTTACGTTTCGCAACAGCATTAGCAATCGCCCGAATATGATCCGGCGTAGTTCCACAACAACCACCAACTAAATTAACCAGCCCATCCTTGGCAAAGCCATCCACTAAGCTTGAAGTAATTTCTGGCGTCTCATCAAAGCCGGTATCACTCATAGGGTTGGGCAGTCCGGCATTGGGATAACAAGAAACTGCTGCATCACAAATACGGGCAAGCTCTGCAATATAGGGGCGCATAAGTGCAGCGCCCAAGGCGCAATTCAAACCAAAAGTCAGCGGTTTTATATGGCGCAAACTATTCCAGAACGCCTCAACAGTCTGCCCAGATAGAATACGTCCAGAGGCATCGGTCACAGTGCCAGAAATCATCACGGGTAAACGTTCGCCCGTCTCCTCAAAAAATTCATCGAGCGCAAATAATGCAGCCTTGGCATTTAGCGTATCAAAAATCGTCTCAACTAAAAATAAATCCACGCCGCCAGAAAAGAGTCCCTCAATCTGCTCGCGATAAGATGCGCGTAATACATCAAAGGTCACATTACGTGCACCTGGATCATTGACTTCAGGTGAAATACTTGCTGTTTTAGGCGTGGGGCCAATGGCACCCGCAGCAAAACGGGGTTTACTGGGAGTGCTGTACTTATCACAAGCTGCACGCGCTAAACGCGCTGAAACTTCATTCATCTCCCGTGCCAAGTGCGCCATTTTGTAATCTTCTTGGGCAACTGAAGTGGCGCCAAAGGTATTGGTTTCAATAATGTCAGCACCAGCGTCTAGGTACTGCTCATGAATCTTGCTAATAATTTGAGGCTGCGTTAAAACCAGGAGCTCATTATTTCCCTTGATGTCGTCAGAATGTTCTTCAAATCGAGTGCTACCTGGAAGACCGCGATAGTCAGCCTCTGACAATTTGTACTGCTGAATCATGGTGCCCATGGCGCCATCTAAAATAAGGATGCGCTGCTTCAAAAGCCCAGGAAGTGCCTGACCGCGGGTGTAGGATTGGGATAAACCATTAAATTGCATTACTTAGCCGGGATTAATCTCTAGAATCCCTTATTCTATTGGTAAAAGCGACTTTCCATCTAACCCGGAGCTCATATGTTTGGAACCATTCCAGAATTCAATCAAAGCCTTGAAATGTTTAAAACCATGTGGGGTCAAAATGCAGCCGGGCAAATGCCGGGGCAATTTCCCTTTACCACTGATGCCACCAAGGCTGGCGGTGGCTTTGGGTCCGCTTTTCCAGGCTTAGATGTAGACGAGCTTGAAAAACGGATTAAAGATCTTAAAAGCGTTGAGAGCTGGCTTAACTTAAACCTCAACATCCTCAAGTCCACCATTCAGGGCCTAGAAGTCCAGCACGCCACTATGATGGCACTTAAGTCATTTGGCGATGCAGTTTCTGCAGCCGGGGCAGCGGCAACTGGTTCAGCAGAAGAATCGAGCTCCAAATCCAGAGCTAAAGCGCGCAAAACCTCAACACCCCGTCGTCGCAAAGCTGGCGGCTCAACTTTCCTCGACGAAGTAGGTAATTCAGATGAGCAATAGCCTCCCCCATAGCAAAAGTCATTTGGTGAATATCTAATTCCCGCCTAAACAGAACCGGCACAATCTCTCGAGCATGTGCCGGTTTTTTACATGCGGCTATTGTTTCGGCTAAGCGTTCATCATGGTGTGCTTTTAACTGTGCAATTCTTAGTCTTATTCCAGTAAATGGTTTTCCATGAGATGGTAGAACAAAGGTTTCAGCAGGCAGGCAATCTAGCTTTTCTAAAGAATCTAAATACAAACCCAAAGGATCGGCATCGGGATCAGCGTCGTAAACGCTAACATTCGTAGAGATGCGAGGTAGCACCATGTCACCTGATATCAATACTCCTAATTCTTGACAATATAAACAGGCATGTTCAGGTGCATGTCCATATCCCATGATGGTTTGCCATTTATGACCACCAATCAAAATTACCTCTCCGTCCATGATGCGTCGATATTGACGAGGAATTCCGGGAACCATATTGCTATAGTAATTAGAGCGGGCTCTGATTTTTTCTAAATCTTCCGGAGTAATTAAGCCATGCTTTTGAAAGTGGTCCGCAGAACCACCGCTGCCTGCACGTGAGCCAATGGTAGCGCCCCCTTCTTTATGACTCAACCATTGCGCAGTTAAATAATCTGTCATTGAAATCCATAATGGCACTTGCCACTTTTCACATAACCATTGCGAAAGGCCAATGTGATCAGGGTGCATATGTGTCACGATCAAACGCAATACAGGCAGACCATCTAGCTGAGTTACGAATACCTGCTCCCAAGAGGTTCTGGTCTCGTCATTGGCAATTCCGCAATCCACAATTGTCCAACCCTCTACGCCTTCAATCGTGTCACGCAAAAGCCAGAGATTAATATGGTCTAAGGCAAATGGTAGGCGCATCCTCACCCAGCGGATACCAGGCGCAATTTCAATCGTGCTACCAGGCTCAGGCAATGCATCACCTAAGGGATAATGGATTGAGTTAGCAGTACTTGATTGGTTTGGTGTATTCATATTATTAGGTTTACTTTGACAATTGTTCCTTCGCCTTGCATCAATTGGTGCGACATTAACCCTGAAAGCGGTTATTGTCACGGCTGCTTTCGCACCCTTACAGAAATTGCCTCTTGGCCAAAACTTTCCAACACAGAAAAACTCGAGGTTTGCGTACAGCTAAATGTACGAAAATCCTCGGCAGATTAATACATCTCCATAGTTTTTATGGTTACTTATTTACGTTAACAACTAAGCGACCGCGCACATTTCCCGCCATCAATTCTGCAGCATACTTAATCGACTCCCCCAAACTAATCTCATGTGAAATTTCGGCTAAGGTATTGAGGTCAACTAGCTGACTGAGTTGCTCGTAAGCAGCAATGCGTTTTGCACGAGGTACGGTCACGCTATTAATGCCATACAAAGTAATGCCACGCAAAATAAATGGTGCAACCGTGGAAGGAAAGTCCATGCCTTGAGCTAAACCACAAGCGGCAACCGCCCCGTCGCTCTTGGTTTGCGCACAGGCATTGGCTAATGTATGACTGCCAACGCTATCAACCACGGCGGCCCAACGCTCTTTTGCAAGTGGTTTACCTGGTGCCGATAAAGCCGTCCGATCGATAACTTCGGTGGCGCCTAATTTTTTTAAATATTCGGCCTCTGCCATGCGACCAGTGCTAGCTGTCACTTTAAAGCCCAGCTTGCTTAAAAGGGTAATTGCAAAACTGCCAACACCCCCTGCAGCACCAGTCACTAAAACATCACCATCACTAGGCTGAAGATCATGTTTTTGCAAGGCCATTACACACAACATCGCGGTATAGCCGGCAGTACCAATTGCTAATGCCTGCTTTGCGGTGAAGCCTTTGGGTAACGGAATAAGCCAATCAGCCTTGACGCGAGCTTGTTGGGCTAGGCCGCCCCAATGCCCTTCGCCCACCCCCCATCCATTAAGAAGCACCATGTCACCCACCTTAAAGTCTAGGCTGCTGCTCTCTAAAACCTCGCCAGCAAAGTCAATACCAGGAACCATGGGAAAACTGCGAACTACCGGGCCTTTGCCTGTAATAGCTAGGCCATCTTTATAATTGAGCGTGGAATACAGAACCTTTACCCTGACCTCACCTTCGGGCAAGCTTGCTTCATCAATCTGCGTAAGCTCGGCCCGGTAGCCATGCTCATCCTTATTAATCAAAATAGCCTTAAACATGTCTCTTCCTTTTTTAAATAGGGCAATTCCTCACAGCAATTGCTTAATAGGTTTATCCTAACGAGCATTGCTAATTATGGAGGTTTCCATGAAAAAAATTCTACTATTAACCGCGATTTCTGGCTTGACACTCCTTGGCTGCTCTTCAAGTCAGCTCAACATGTCCATGGGTAATATGCGCTTGATTACTTCTAGCGCAGATCCCCAAGATGTGATGGATTTTGCCTCCAAGATCTGTAAGAGCGACTTCTACCAAGGCGCTAGCTTTTTGTCAAAGGCAGGCAAAGAGTACCGCTTTAAGTGCGTAAAAGCTGAGGAGAATGAAATCTTAACCCCCATTCCAGGAACAAATATTCCCGTAGATACCCTGCAAGTTAACAAGTAATCCAAATTAGATGACCCCATTTACCCCTCAAGAGCTGCGCAAAGGATTTTCTTCTTTTGCGACTGGGGTTACTGTTATTACCTGTATTGATGCCGAAAAAAGTCCGCATGGGATCACGATTAGCTCATTTAATACAGTTTCTTTGGAGCCGCCATTAATTTTATGGAGCCTTAAAAAACATTCTCGGTTAATGCCGTACTTTGAGGTAGGCCACAGGCAACTGATTCATGTGCTCGAGCGATCACAAGAGTCTATGGCAATGCATTTTGCTACGGTTAAAGAAAATCAATTCGTCAATATTCCGCACAAAATTTTAGCAAGTGGTCTCACTCAAATTAATGACTGTGTTGCTTACTATGAATGCGAGACTCTCTCAGTACACACTGGTGGCGACCACAACATCATCGTTGCCAAGGTGCTACAGCTCAAAAATCACTCCGAAAAGCAGCCCCTGATCTTTGCCCATAGTAAATTTGTTGGTTTAGATTTACGCGAAATAAAAACCTCTTAACCAATTCTCAAGGGGGAATTATGATGATGCGTTTATGGGGAAGAAAAAGTTCTATCAATGTTCAAAAAGTATTGTGGTGTCTTGCCGAGTTGAACCTTGTTGAAGGAAGGGATTTTGAGCGGATTGATGCAGGGTTACATTTTGGCAAAAACCGTACCACTGAATTTTTAAAGCTCAATCCTAATGGCTTAGTTCCTACTTTAGAGGATGATAAATTCGTTCTTTGGGAATCCAATACAATCATGCGTTACTTAACTCAACAGTATGACAAGGCTCAAAGGTTCTCTGCTGACCTAGAAACTCGTCAATATTCAGAGCAGTGGCTCGACTGGCAACTTGGAAGCATGTGGCCTACTTTGCGTGTTGCATTTGTAGGCTTAACTAGAACACCTGAAGATCAACGAAACTATGCGGTGATCAAAAAATCTTACCAAGACACCAATCAATTGCTTGCTTTGTTAGATCAAAACTTGGCGACTCGAACCTACTGTGCAGGAAGTCAATTTCAAATCTGTGACATAGCAGTAGCGCTCTGCGTTAGTCGTTGGATCTTATTAAATGTCCACTTTCCTGAAAAAACTGGCCCCCGCTTACCTTTAAAAAATATAGATGCTTGGATGAACCGCGTAGAAACCGAAACGAAATATAGCGTTGTTGCTGAAAAAGAGCTGAACATATTGAAGTAGGAATCGTCAGGCCTACAGCGCCAGTTATAGATAAAAAAGGGTGAATTTAGTTCACCCTTTTTCTTTAGTTTTACTACGGGCTATTTATTGCTCTTTAAATTTCTTAACGTGGTGATCTTCGCCAATGAAAAGATACATCGCTGGTACCACAAACAACGTAAAGAGCGTGCCAATAGAGAGTCCCGTAAGAATTACAATCCCCATAGATTTTCGGCCCGCTGCTCCGGCACCTGAGGCTATGACTAGCGGAACCACGCCTAATACCATCGCGGCAGTTGTCATCAAGATCGGGCGAAGACGAACGCTACAGGCCTCAACAATCGCATCGACCTTGCTTCTTCCCGAAACCTGCAATTCATTAGCAAACTCCACAATTAAAATACCGTGCTTGCTAATCAATCCCATAAGGGTTACTAATCCAACCTGAGTATAGATATTCAAGGTTGTAAAGCCTAAGTTAATAAAGATCAATGCTCCAAATAGAGCAAGCGGTACAGATACCAAAATCACAATAGGATCTCGGAAACTCTCAAACTGAGCAGCTAGCACTAAAAATACGATAAGAATTGCAAAGAACATGGTGCCTAAAAATCCACCTGACTCATTCATGAATTGACGGGAGGGCCCTGAGTAATCCATGGAGTAGCCACTGGGCGCCACTTCTTTTAAAGTCTGGCGCATGAACTCTAATAAGCCCGCTTGTGAGATAAATGACGTGCCCACTCCAGAAATTGTTGCGGAGTTTAGTTGCTGAAAATGATTAATTGATTGAGGTACTACCTTTTGTTTAATGCTTGCAATTGTGCGTGCCTGGATCATTTGTCCACTAGGGGTGCGAATGTAGTAATCCAAAACTTGATCAGGGTTTAGGCGATCAACCTGCTTTACCTGTGGAATCACACGATAGGATCGCCCAGCTACCGAAAAGTAATTGACGTAACCGCCACCAAGCGCTGCGGATAGTGCAGCACCAACTTGTTGCTGTGTCATCCCCAATGCGGCAACTTTTTCACGATCAATTACCAATACGTCTTGCGGTTTATCAATTTTTAAATCCGAATCTACAAAAAAGAAATTGCCGCTACTACGAGCTTTCTCAAGAACCGCTTGAGAAACTTCATTTAGCTGTTCATACGATTCAGTTGTATTAATAACTACTTGTACTGGCAAGCCTTGCGCGCCTGGTAAAGCGGGGAATTGAAAGGCAGCTATACGGGCGCCAGCGATCCCATTCCATTTGTTTTGAATATCCTCTTGAAACTTTGTGGAATTGCGACTCCGCTGATCCCAATCTTTTAAGAGAATACCGCCGAAGCTAGTAGTAGCACTAGTAATTTGGAAGGCTTGCTCATACTCAGGCTCTGCACTGGCAATCTGGTAAATCTGATCGGCATAAGTCTGCATTTGGTTAACTGTGCTGTTAGCGGGTGCCGTAGCCTGCATTAATACAATTCCCTGATCTTCTGTAGGCGCAAGTTCAGAGCGAGCAGTAGCATATAAATAAGCGACACCTCCCAAAAGGATTACTCCCATCACAATGATGACCTGCCAAGTGGTGAGCAATTCACGTAATGTGCTTTGATAGCTATGGCGTACCTTTTCAAAGATGTGATCAATCTTTTGAACGAAAGGGGAGGCTTCTTGCTCTTCAGTAAATATGCGAGAACACATCATTGGTGAAAGCGTCAAGGCAATTAGGCCCGAAACCGCTACTGAGCTTGCTAAAGTAAATGCAAATTCAGTAAAGAGTGCCCCAGTTAGACCACCCTGAAAACCAATCGGAATAAAAACTGCTATCAATACAATGGTCATTGCCAAGATCGGGCCGCCAAGCTCACGAGCAGCAACTAATGAAGCCTCTAATGGGGACTTTCCCTCTTTCATATGGCGGTCTACATTTTCCACCACAATAATTGCATCATCCACCACCAATCCGATAGCAAGAACTAAGGCTAGAAGTGTCAGTAAATTAATAGAGTAACCTAGCACTTGCATGAGAAAGAATGTGCCGATTAATGAGAGAGGCATCGCTATTACCGGAACCGCTACTGCGCGCACACTTCCTAAAAAGAGATAAATAACTACCGTAACAATGAGTAGCGCCTCTATCAGGGTACTTATCACCTCATTAATGGAGCTGGTAATAAACTTAGTGGAGTCATAGACAATTTTTCCAGTCATTCCTATCGGCAACTGGTCTTGAATGCTCGGAAAAACATCGCGCACACGCTGAGCAACTTCTAATAAGTTCGCTTGAGGAGCTACCTTAATGCCAACGAACACCGACGTCTTGCCACCAAAGGCTACATTGGTGTTGTAATCCTCAGAGCCCATGCTTACAGTGGCAATTTGATCTAAATAAACTAAATTAGTACCATCCTTTTTAACAACCAACTTACGAAAATCGTCCAAAGAGTGCAAATCAGTCCCAGCAACCAAATCTACAGAAACCATATCGCCTTTGGTGCTGCCCAGCGCAGATAAATAGTTATTGGCTGACATTGCGGCAAAAACATCATCAGCACCAACTCCCAAGCCAGCCATTTTTTCGCGATCTAGCCAGGCACGTAATGCAAATTTTCTACCGCCGGTAATTTCAGCATTTTGTACGCCATCTACTGAATCGAGTTTTGGCTTTACTACGCGCAACAAGTAATCTGTAACGGCATTGTTAGCAATTTCACTGCTTTGAAAACCTATATACATCGCAGCGGTCTGCTGGCCAACCTGCACTGTTAATACAGGCTCCATAGCCTGTGGTGGCAGTTGATTTTTGACTGAGCTAATTTGCGTCTGAATTTGAGTTAAGGCTGCATTAGAGTCATAGTTCAGCTTCAAGGTAGCTGTAATTGTTGAAACACCACTTACGCTCAAGGAAGACAAATAATCAATTCCCTGCGACTGTGAAATGGCTGCCTCTAGAGGTTGCGTGATAAAGCCTGCAATGGTTTCTGGATCGGCGCCGTAGTAAGCAGTTGTAATTGTCACAACTGCATTTTGTGTTTTCGGATACTGATTTACTGGGAGGGAGGCGACAGCCTTTAAACCAAAGATCAACACGAGTGCACTCACCACCAGTGATAACACTGGTCTTCGGATGAATATATCAGTCCAATTCATCTAAGACCTACTCCTGTGGTTTTGGATCGGGTGAATTAGCTGGCTGCACTTTATTATTCACAATTAGAGGGGTGCCATTTTTGAGCTTAAGCTGGCCGCTAGTAACTACCGTTACACCTTCATCCACACCTTTTAAGATGGCCACTTGATCTCCACGGGTTGAGCCTGTAGTAACAAATACTTGTTGAGCCTCGAGGGTAAGATTGCCCTGCTTATCTTTCTTACCAGTTGGCTTGGCAATAAATACTGTTGAGCCGTAGGGGTTATAGGTCACCGCAGTTTGTGGCAGGGTCAGCAATTGCACTGGGCCACCTAATTTGACATTCACGTTGGCGAACATGCCAGGTAGGATTTTCTTATCAGGGTTTGCTAGCTGCGCTTCAATTTGAATATTGCGCGTATTGATATCAACTTTTGGACTAACTGCAGTAATTTTTCCAGCAAAAATTACATCTTTAAATGCATCTGTAGTGACCGTGATTTCTTGACCAACTTGAATTTGCTCTGCGTTGCTTTGAGGCAAATTGAAATCTACAAAGATAGGGTCTAAGGTTTGCAGGGTAACTAACTTATCTCCAGGATTAACATACTGACCTGGATTAATCATCACAATGCCGACACGCCCACTAAATGGTGCCTTAAGATTCTTCTTGGCCACCAAGGCGATCTGCTGATCAACTTGTGCCTGTTTAGATTTGGCATCAGCTTTACTAGTATCAAATACATTCTTGCTGATTGCCTGAATAGCCAGCTGCTGTCTATCGCGCTCATTAATAATCTTTGCCAAATCTGACATGGCCTTGAGGGAGTTCAGTTGGGCAACATCAGAAGCATCGTTGAGTTTAATTAATAAGTTTCCCTCGTTTACATCCATACCTGACTTAATTGGAACAGCTTGAACTAAGCCACCAATTTCCGTGCTTAGCTCTACACCTCTAAACGCCCTAATGTTACCGACACTAGATAACTGGGGCTGCCATTCAGATGTAGCCAACACCATAGTAGAAACGGCCGCTGGAGGAGCGCCCTTGCCTGCAATGAAATGCTTAATCATTAAATTCTTTAATTGATTAAAACCAAAAATCAAACCTAGCAACAAAAAAACTCCACACAACATGATCGTCATTCGACGACGAAAAGGAGTCATTGACTGTAGTTTTGTGTAGGCCTTTGTTTGTTTAAAACGCTCGCGTGGACGTAATTTCTGTCCAATACGAACCCATAGCGCCTTTACTTTTCCCCAAAGAGGGGTCATCCTTTCGCAAAGCCTCCATTCTTGAGCTTTTTTTGAAGCCCAAGACTTTAGCTCCAATGCTTTAGCAGTCGCCTTAGTTTTAATTGTCGCGAGGAGTTTCATTTTGATCTTTGTTGGCTATTTCTTTTGGTTGAAATGCAGGACCTGCTCGATTCCACCAACCGCCGCCCAAAGCTGCAAATAAAGCTGCTGTATCAGAAAAGCGAATGGCTTGTGCGGCAACAGATTTAACTTTGGCTTGCTGATAGAGGTTTTGGTAATAGAGGACTGCCAGATAACTTGCGGTACCTAATTTATATTGTTGCTGAACTAGATCGAGTGTTTCATAGGAATAACGCTCTGCATCTGATGCCGCCTTTAAGGCTTGTGCGCCGGTCTCCAATGCGCGCAAGGCATCGGCAACCTCCTGAAATGCACCCAATACCGTTGCTTGATATTGATAAACTGCCTGTTCGTAGTTCGCCATTGCACCACGACGCTGAGCCAATAGCTGCCCCCCTTGAAATAGTGGCTGAAAAATACCACCAGCAATACTCCAAAGTGCTGCATTGGGGCCAAATAAGGCTGCCGTAGTCAAGGCTTCGGATCCAATGGCGCCCGTGATATTAAATTGGGGAAGAAGGTTTGCGGTAGCAACACCAACAAGGGCATTGGTAGATTTAAGTTGGGCTTCAGCAGCACGCACATCGGGGCGCTGGCGCACCAAACTGGATGGCACGGTGAGAGGAAGCTTCTCTGGTAAGTGCAGCGTACTTAAGTCAAACTTGGTAATTCGAGCATTGCTCGGCAACTCCCCAGTGTAGACGGCCAATTGATTGCGAGCAAACGCTAGGTTACGCTCATAGTTGTATAGATCAACCTGAGAGTTTGCTACCAAAGTTTGTTGAGATGTGAGGTCTACCCTATTTGCAGTGCCGATTTTTAATTGCTTTTCGGTCACATCGGCGAGACTCTGCTGGGCTTTCATAATTTCTGCAGTAGCTTGCATTTGTGCGCGCAGAGCAGCCTCATGTATAGCGCCCGTCACAATGTTGGCGGTTAATGTGAGGTATGCACCCTCTAATTTAAATTTTTGATACTCTGCTTGCGCCTTAGCGCTCTCAACTGCTCTGCGGGCGCCGCCAAAAACATCCAGCTTGTAAGAGACGTTAACTGAGGTGTTGTAGAGATTGTAAATGGCAGAAGGCCCATTAGTTCCATATGCAGCAGCTGGTAGCTTTTCGCGTCCAGCATTTCCATTCAAGCCAATTGTAGGGAAATACTGTGCGCCAATTTGTGCGCTCACATTTTCTTGAGCGGCACGTAGAGCTGCATCAGCAGCGCCTAAATTAGGATTTTGTTCTAGCGCTTTCTTGATTAGTGCATCAAGCTCAGGAGACTTGTAGAGCTCCCACCACTGTGCCTCAATATCCGCGCCCTCAACAAACTCTTGATCTGTACCGCCTGGTACCCCAGGGGCAGTGGCCAACTTATTAGAGAGGGCATCTTCAGTATAAGTAGAAGTCTTGGGTGCATCAGGTTGTTTGAAGTCAGGCCCAACAGCACATGCCGAAAGTAGTCCTCCACAAATCAGCAGAAACCAGTGCATACGTAAAATAGGGAAAATTTTTGATAGAACCATAAGCAATTGCAAATATCCCTTACATGAGCAAACATTTAAACATAGTTTTTAAAACGATGTTTTCCAAAGCATTGTTTTAACTGCCGGGGTTTTGTTCACAGATTGGAGTTGAAGTCAAAAATAATTTCCAAGATCGGAAGAGCGTCGTGTAG
>CAIMZP010000130.1 GCA_903846025.1 uncultured beta proteobacterium
ATCATGGCGCGCACATTCTTTTCAATCTCTTGTGCTGGTGAATTGCGAATCGCATCCCCCACCTTGCTTTGAATCTCGGTCGCTATGCGCTGAATTTGTTCAAGTATTTCGCCTGGTTTTTGCATGATTGATATTTTCATTCCATTAAAGAGTTGCGAAAAAGATACAGTCTATATTTTAAGTTGAGGTACCAATATCTGCCTGAAATGCCTTAAATCAGTGAGGATGCACCAAAATAATCGATATTGGTGCATAAACAAGCACTAAATAGGTGCATTTGCATTATTAAAGGGATTTGTGACAAAGGGGTGAAAGCCCAAACATTCATGATCACTCCATGCAATAAGGCATTTAACCCATTTTTTTATTTAAACCAGTAAGGAGTTACAGATGAAGACTTTACATAAGACAGCAATGTCTGCAGCTGCAGTTGCATTGTTGAGCAGCTTGGCGTGCGCATCAGCATTCGCGGATGAAGCTGCGGCCGCAGCAGAAGCCCCAGAAGTAAGCCCAATTACAGCAAACGTAACAGTGGCTAGCAACTATATCTATCGTGGTTTGACGCAAACCAACAATAAGCCAGCCATTCAAGGCGGTTTTGACTACGCCCATGAAAGCGGTTTGTATGTAGGTAACTGGAACTCAAATATTAGCTGGATTAGCGACGGTTATGCTTCATCATCAAATGCAAAAACTACTGGTACTGGAGTGTCTGCTCCGATTGAAATGGACTTCTACGCTGGTTTTAAAAAGGAATTAATTGCCGAAGGTTTTGCGAGTGACTTTGGTGTTCTACAGTATTACTATTCAACAGCCGGTCTTCCTGGGGTTCAGTCTAGTACAACCGTGAATAACATTCCAAGTAGCCGCCAAGCTGCGGGTGTGAACCCAAGCACAACAGAATTGTATGCAGCTCAAAACTTTACTGCAGGGCCGGTTACTGGGTTTGTAAAGTTTTCATATGCTGTAACCAACCTATTCGGCATTAAGAATTCTTCAGGCGCTTACTATCCTGACTTGACAGCTAACTATGACACTGGCTTTTATGGGATTACATTAAATGCACATGCTGGCTATCAATATGTTCCAAATAATGTAGTTACCTCTGTAGCTCAAGCCACTGCTGGAGGTAACGCTGCATTAGCTGGTACCTGGAATTCAAGCTATGCAGATTGGAAGCTTGGGTTGACTAAGGACTTTGGTGGTGGCTTGTCAGGCACCGCTTATTACACAGGTACAAGCGCTCAAAAAGTGGGTAGCACCTATGTTTACGCTACACCTAATGGCGGTAACGCAGGACGTGGTAACGCTGTAGTAGCCCTTACAAAAACTTTCTAATTCTTTCCCTGAACGGAGAAACGTATGAAATTAATCACCGCAATCATCAAGCCCTTCAAGCTTGACGAAGTGCGCGAAGCTCTCTCTGAAGTGGGAGTTTCGGGCATTACCGTTACTGAAGTCAAAGGCTTTGGTCGTCAAAAAGGTCACACCGAGTTGTATCGCGGTGCTGAGTATGTAGTGGATTTTTTGCCTAAGGTAAAAATTGAAGCTGCTGTTGAAGATGGCATTTTGGAGCGAGCAATTGAAGCAATTGAAAAAGCTGCTCGTACCGGCAAAATTGGCGATGGCAAGATTTTTGTCTCACCAGTTGAACACGTCATTCGCATTCGCACCGGTGAAACCGGCGCGTCAGCACTTTAAAGAGAGGTTCAAAATGTTAACTTGGATGAAACGACTCGTTGCTGGAAGTGCTATGGCTTTGGCTATTGGCGCAACTGGTGTGATAGTGACTTCGCCAGCGCATGCTGATGAAGCAAAAAAACCTGCAGTAACAGCTCCCGCAGCCGCTACTGCAGCTGCAGCCCCTGTAGCCCCTGCTCTGGTGCCTAACAAGGGCGATACCGCTTGGATGTTAATTTCTACAGCTTTAGTGCTGTTAATGACGCTTCCTGGTTTGGCCTTGTTTTACGGTGGCTTAACGCGTAGTAAAAACATTCTGTCGATCTGCATGCAATGTATGGTCATCTTTTCTGTGATAACTGTGTTGTGGGCGCTTTATGGCTACAGCTTTGCGTTCACAGAAGGCGGGGCGTTTATTGGTGGTTTAGATCGATTGTTCTTGGCTGGTATGACTCCAGACTCAGTTGCAGCTACCTTTAGTAAGGGTGTTGTGATCCCTGAGTATGTATTCATGGCGTTCCAAGCAGTATTTGCCACCATTACTTGTTGTTTGATCATTGGTTCATTTGCTGAGCGCGCTAAGTTCTCTGCAATCTTAGTATTCATGATCATTTGGTTTACATTCAGCTATTTGCCAATCGCTCACATGGTTTGGTTCTGGCCTGGTCCTGATGACATCAAAGATGCAGCTTCACTCGATGCAATTACTGCTCGTGCTGGTTGGTTGTGGCAGAAAGGTGTTCTTGATTTTGCTGGTGGTACTGTTGTTCACATCAATGCTGCGATTGCTGGTTTGGTTGGTTCCTTTGTCATCGGTAAGCGTGTTGGTTATGGCAAAGAAGCAATGAAGCCACATAACTTAGTTTATGTAATGACTGGTGCTGCACTCTTGTGGTTCGGTTGGTTTGGTTTTAATGCTGGTTCAGCACTCGAAGCAAACGGTAGTGCAGCATTAGCTTTTGTAAACACTTATTTGGCAACTGCAGCTGCTGTATTGGCTTGGTCATGTGCTGAGTGGGTAACTAAAGGTAAGCCTTCTGTATTGGGTGCTGCCTCTGGTTGCGTGGCTGGTTTAGTTGCTATTACACCTGCTGCTGGTTTTGTTGGCCCAATGGGCTCACTCGTCATCGGTGCAGCTGCTGGTGTAGTGTGCTTATGGGGTGTTACTGGCCTGAAGAAAATCTTGGGCTCAGACGACAGCTTGGACGTATTTGGCGTGCATGGAGTAGGTGGTATTTTGGGCGCCTTATTGACCGGCGTTTTTGCTGATCCAGCTTTGGGTGGAACAGGTATTTGGGATTATGTAGCTAATGCTGCGGCTCCTGACTACTCTATTGCTAGCCAATTATGGATCCAAAGCCAAGTCGTGATCACCACCATTATCTGGTATGGCGTGGTTTCCTTCATTGCCTTCAAGTTGATCGATATCGTGATTGGTTTGCGCGTTAAGGAAGATGAAGAGCGCGAAGGCTTGGATATCAGCTCCCATGGTGAGTCCGCTTACGAGTCTTAATCTGTAGATTTACCCCTTATCAGGCGGCTTTGGTTAGTTGCCTGATTTTTAAGCGCGGAATCCTTGGATTCCGCGTCTTTCTTTTAATAAACTTACAATGGTGATATGGTCCCACATCTAATCACCGCCCTTACTGGTCCCCTCCTCGAGCTCGAGTCGAAGGTTTTAGAAGCTACTCCAACTATTGAGCGTTGGTTTAGGATGGAATGGCAAGAACATACACCCCCTTTTTATTGCTCAGTAGATTTGCGTAATTCTGGTTTTAAGCTTGCTCCAGTAGATACCAATCTATTTCCTGGTGGATTTAATAACTTAGCTACCCAGATGCTGCCTTTAGCGGTACAGGCAGCAATGGCAGCCATAGAGAAGATTTGCCCTGAAGCTAAAAATTTGTTGCTTATTCCCGAGCGCCACACTCGCAATACGTTCTATTTGCAAAACATTGCGCGGCTGTCTTCCATCTTGCGGCAAGCTGGATTAAATGTTCGCTTAGGTACTTTTTCTGAGGAAATTAAAAAACCTACCTGGATCGAATTACCAGATGGCAATCGCTTATTGATGGAGCCTCTATCTCGGCTAGGCTTAAAGAATCAGCGTCTAGGTTTAAAAGATTTTGATCCTTGCTCTATTCTGCTTAATAACGACTTATCCGCAGGCATCCCGCCGATTTTAGAAAATATTCACGAGCAATATTTGTTGCCAGGATTGCATGCTGGTTGGCATGTTCGTCGCAAATCAAATCATTTTGCTGCATATGATGAAGTGGCTAAAAAGTTTGCCAAGGTAGTCGATATCGACCCATGGATGATCAACCCTTATTTTGCGAGCTGCTCGGATGTTAACTTCCATGAGCGCAGGGGCGAAGATGAGCTCCAAGCAGCTGTTGAGAAGATCCTTAAGAAAACGGCGAAAAAATACCGTGAGTATGGAATTAAAGAAAAACCTTATGTGGTTGTAAAAGCAGACGCTGGAACCTATGGTATGGGTGTCATGGTGGTAAACGACCCTGCGCAACTAAAAGGCTTAAACAGCAAAGACCGCAAAAAGATGAGTGTGGTCAAAGAGGGCTTAGAGGTAAGTGATGTTCTTATTCAGGAAGGTGTTTATACCTTTGAGAAAGTAAATGAGGCTGTTGCCGAGCCGGTGGTGTACATGATTGATCGCTATGTGATTGGTGGTTTCTATCGCGTGCACACGGATCGGGGTCCCGATGAAAATCTCAATGCGCCTGGCATGCACTTTGTACCATTGGCATTTGAGCAAAATTCTATGCCAGATTTGTCTGCCAAGCCTGGTAGTGCAGCACCTAATCGCTTTTATCTTTATGGTGTTGTTGCTCGCTTAGCTTTACTGGCGGCCTCATTAGAGCTTGAGCGCACAGATCCCGATGCTGAAGCGGCCTAACTTCTTTCTCTAATTAGTTAATATGGATTTCCTATTCATTGCCGACCCTCTAGAATCTTTTAAGATTAGCAAAGATTCAACGTTTGCAATGATGCGTGTGGCGCAGGAGGCGGGGCATCGCCTCTGGTTTTGTGAGGCGCGTAATGTGCTTTGGAGAAGTAATTTAGTAGTAGCAGACTGCCAATCTTTGGCACTCGTACCTAGCGGAACCTCTTGGTTTGAATTAGGCGCTATAGAGGCGCGACCCCTCTACCATTTTTCTGCGGTTTTCATGCGCACTGATCCACCATTCGATATCGAATACCTCAATACCACTTGGCTTTTATCCGCTGCAGTTCGTCAAGGCGCAAAGGTATTTAATAATCCTGCTGCTATTCGTGATCATTCTGAAAAATTATCAATTACAGAATTTCCTGAACTTATTCCACCAACACTCGTAACTCGTGAACTGAGTGCGGTTCAAGTCTTTCATCAAGAGTACTCCGATATTGTGATTAAGCCCTTAGATGGTATGGGTGGTATGGGCGTATTTCGCGTGGGACCTGATGGCTTGAATTTGGCGAGCATCGTTGAGACTTTGGGCGAGAATGGTTCCCGAACATTAATGGTGCAGCGTTTTTTGCCAGAGATCGCTCAGGGTGACAAGCGTGTGCTTCTGATCGGTGGTGAGGTAGTGCCATTTGCATTAGCGCGGATACCTCAAGGCAGTGAAATTCGTGGCAATCTAGCGGCTGGTGGCAAAGGTGTTGCTATGCCTTTAAGTGATTTCGAGCTGAAAGTGGCCGAGCAATTAGCGCCTGTTTTGAATCAGCGCGGATTATTCTTGGTAGGGTTGGATCTGATCGGTGGCTATGTCACAGAAATTAACGTGACTAGCCCAACATGCTTTATTGAGATCACAGAACAAAGTGGGTTTGATGTCCCACAGTTTTGGTTGAGGTCGGTTGAAAAGGCGCTGTTATAGACATGGTTGGAATTATCATCGTTGCCCATACCCCCCTCGCTAGCGCCATGTTGGGTTTTGCTGAGCATACCTTTGGAGTGTTGCCTGAGCGAGTTAGGGCGGTAGATATTCCGCCCTATGAAGACACCAAGGCCAGTTTTGATCGTGTGATGAAGGCTGCTTATGGTGTCAATACAGGCAATGGCATTTTGATTTTGACAGACGTGATGGGAGCAACTCCCGCCAACGTCGCCTCAAAGTTAGAGGCACTTGGTCCTTTATCTGGATTAAATTCTCCTGTCATCGTGCTAGCTGGGTTAAATCTTCCAATGCTCATGCGTTGCATTTCTCATCGGGGGGAGAATTTGGATGAATTGGCTAGCAAAGCACTTCAGGGTGGGCAAAATGGTATTTTGCGTCTTGGTTCACATGCTTACCAAGAAACTAAAGAGAGATAGGATGGTTCATGCCTGTAGCTGAAATTGAAATTATTAACAGACTTGGTTTGCATGCAAGAGCCTCTGCCAAGCTATCAAAGTTAGCCGCGGAATTTCCTTGTGAAATATTGTTGTCACGCAATGGACGTCAAATTAACGCCAAGAGCATTATGGGTGTGATGATGCTAGCTGCTGGCATCGGTAGTACGGTAACTCTAGAAACTATTGGAGACCAGGCTGATGAGGCTATGTTGGCATTGACTGAGTTAATTAACAATCGCTTTGGTGAGGGTGAGTAAAAATGACTTTTGCTTTGCATGGCATTCCAGTATCTAAAGGCATTGCCATTGGCAAGGCGGTACTAATTTCACATGCGGCATTAGAGGTGAGTCATTATTTAGTTGAAGTTGGCAAAGAAGAAATTGAAGCTCAAAAGCTGTTAGATGCTTTTGAGCAAGTTCGTCTGGAGTTGGCTCAATTACGGCAAAGTTTGCCCAAAGAGGCCCCTCCAGAAATGGCTGCTTTTTTAGATGTACACGGCATGATTCTTGCGGATCCCGCGCTCACTGAAAAGCCACTAAAGCTCATTCATACTCAACGTTTAAATGCAGCATGGGCTTTAACTTCAGAATTAAATGATCTTCTGGAGCAATTTTCTGAGATTGAGGATTCTTACCTCAAAGAGCGCGCTAATGATATTCGTCAAGTTGCTGAGCGTGTTTTGAAGGCGCTAAATGCGCAACAGAAAGATTCTTTAAGTAAACCAGAGCTAGCCTCTCCAAGTGAGCTTGGGGTCGATGCAATTATTGTGGCGCACGATATTGCTCCACATGACATGCTACGCTTCAAAGAGCATGCATTTACTGGTTTTGTAACTGATTTGGGTGGTAAAACCTCACACACTGCCATCGTAGCGCGGAGCATGGAGATCCCTGCTGTAGTGGGTGTTCGTCATGCCAGTGAAATGATTCGCCACGGCGATTGGCTAGTGATTGATGGCAAGCATGGGATAGTAGTAGTTGCCCCAGATGATCAGCTGCTATCAGAATATCGAGCACTGCAGACCAAAGCAACTGAAGAAACTCGCAAACTGCAACTTTTAAAGCATTCTAGAACGGCTACGGCAGACAATGTAGCAATTGAGTTACTGGCCAATATTGAATCACCAGATGATGCTACTCAGGCAGTTGAACTTGGTGCCGTAGGTGTGGGTCTGTTTCGATCAGAATTCCTTTTTATGGACCGCAATCAAGCACTTCCTGACGAAGAGATGCAGTACCGAGAATATCGCCGCGTTGTGGATTTAATGCACGGCCTGCCGGTAAATATTCGGACAATTGACGTCGGGGCAGACAAAGCCCTTGGTGCAGGCTCAGACTTATCTCAGACGGGCACCTCCCCGTTAGGTTTACGTGCTATTCGCTGGTCATTAACGGAGCCAGAGATTTTCTTGACACAATTAAGGGCGATTTTGCGAGCATCTGCACATGGTCAGGCGCGGATCATGATTCCGATGTTGGCTCACGTAAAAGAAATTGATGAAACTTTGCGTCTGATTGAAAAAGCAAAACAGCAACTGCACCAGAGAGGTCAAGCTTTTAACCCAAATATTCAAGTTGGCGCGATGATTGAAATTCCCGCCGCAGCTTTAGTCTTGCCGTTATTTATTAACCGCTTCGATTTTTTATCGATTGGTACGAATGACTTAATCCAGTACACCCTTGCTATTGATCGCTCTGATCATGCGGTGGCGCATTTATATGATCCATTGCATCCCGCTATTCTGAATTTGCTTTACAGCATTATTAGCCAGGCCAAGCGGGCTAATATTCCGGTTGCGGTATGCGGCGAAATGGCGGGCGATCCAAGCTTAACTAAGCTGCTATTGGGATTAGGGTTGACAGATTTTTCTATGCACTTTAGCCAGCTATTACTCGTTAAGCGTGAAATTTTAAAGGCTGATGTTGGGTTGCTTAAATCGCGAATTCCAGATCTATTGCAGGCAATTGAGCCCGAAGAGCAAGCTCAGGCACTTGAGAATTTACTTGCATAGGTTAAGTATTGCCACAGACTGGGCAATCTGAATTACGCGTTACTCGGATTTGATCAATCTGAGTATTTAGAGCGTTCCATAGCAGCATTCTGCCAACCAAGGGTTCCCCAAAGCCAATCAACAGTTGCAATGCTTGCGCAGCTTGCATGGCACCAATGATACCAACCAGTGGTGAAAATATGCCCATACTGGCACAACTCACTTCTTCAAACTTCTCATCAGGCGAAAAGATGCACGCATAACAAGGCGATGCCAAATTGCGTGTATCAAAGACGCTAAGCTGACCATCAAAGCGAAGTGCTGATCCAGAGACCAATGGTATCTTGTGTTTTACGCAGCTCGCATTGATGAGGTGACGAGTAGAGAAACTATCGGTACAGTCCAGTACGACATCAACCCCTTGCAAGAGTTTGTCTAGTAAAGCTACGCTCACTTTAGTTTCAATAGGGTTGATCTGAATAGTAGGATTTACTTGTTGTAAAAATTGTTTACCAGACTCAACTTTGCTTTTGCCGATGCTGTGCATTGTGTGCATAATTTGGCGTTGTAGATTAGTCAGTTCAACCTTGTCGTGGTCCACCAAGGTAATCTGACCCACTCCAGCTGCTGCTAAGTAGGGTGCGGCCCCACAACCTAAGCCCCCCGCGCCAATGATGAGTACATGTGAGGCCAAGATTTTTTCTTGGCCAAGCACATCAATTTCTTCGAGGAGTAAGTGCCTTGAGTAACGCAGTAACTGCTCATCATTCATATGCAGACTCGAATTGGATTGCTAAATTATTCGAGTTTGGATGAGGAGCGCTTGACAGTCTCTCCATTAATAAAGGCAACGGCTTGAGTAAGCATAAAGTCATCTGCGCTGCCGAGCTCAACTGGTTTTTTAGACTTTTCTTTTTCTTTTTCTTCAGGAGTTTTTTTGGCATTTTTTTCTTCAATGCGCTGCATTTCATCAATGCGACGTTTCTCGCGATCGGCAATCAGCTTATCTTCAGAGGATTGCTTATTGCGTAGATGTTTCTCGCTATCAATTTCACGCGTAATTAATACATCATCGGGGTCACCGTCTTTATTTTGGTCAACGGCAATATCGGGTTTAATGCCATAGGCCTGAATCGATTTACCACTAGGCGTGTAGTAATAGGCTGTAGTGATTTTTAAGGCAGAGTCATTGGTCAGAGGGCGGACAGTTTGGACTGAACCCTTGCCAAAGGTAGTTTTACCAATGATGGTTGCGCGCTTATAGTCTTGCAATGCACCGGCCACGATTTCGGAAGCGGATGCTGAGTAAGCGTTGACTAGTACCACCATAGGCAGTTTTTTAAACATAGCCGGTACACCAGCCAAAGGATCCCCGGGCTCATTCAGGCGATACATCGCCGGAGTGGCATTAAAAACTTGCTTAGATTCTGCGGTTTGGCCTTTAGTTGAAACAATGACGGCATCGGGAGGTAAGAATGCAGCAGCAACTCCTACCGCGCCTTGCAATAAACCGCCGCCATTATTTCTCAGATCAAGAATGATGCCTTTAAGTTTGGGATCTTGATTTGCAAGGTCCGTTAACTTCTTGGCCAAATCAGGAACAGTTCGCTCTTGAAAGCTATTCACTCGTACCCATGCGATATCGTTATCAAGCAATTTGGTTTTAACGGACTGCACCTTAATTTCAGCGCGGGTAATGGTAACTGGAAAACTGCGCTCTTCACTTTTGCGATAGATGGTCAGGGTGATCTTGGTACCAGGCGTGCCACGCATGGTACGAACTGCTTTATCTAGGGACATACCACGAACAGGTTTGTCATCTAAGCGGGTAATTAAATCGCCGGCCTGTAAACCGGCGCGTGCGGCAGGACTGTCCTCAATTGGATTCAGCACCTTGACTACGCCATCTTCTGAAGTAATCTCGATGCCAAGGCCAGCAAACTTTCCAGTTGTTTGCTCCTGCATCTCTTCGAAATCTTTTTTATCTAAAAATGTGGAGTGGGGATCTAGGCTGCTAACCATGCCTTTAACTGCATCCGTTAGTAACTGCTTGTCTTCAATGGGCTCAACATACTCCCGTTTAATTTGTGCAAATACGTTTGATAATGTTCGTAACTCATCTAAGGGCAAAGTGGCGCCTTGTTGAGCTGTCGCGGATAGTTGTATGGTGGCAGCCACCCCAGCGATAAGGCCGACGGTGACAAGGGCGAAGTTCTTAAAAAATTGGCGCATGTGTCTGTTTTACCTTAATCCAAGTAAAAATGTTGAATGGGTTTCAGATTGTCATCTAGCTCATAAATGAGCGGAATGCCATTGGGAACATTAATTTCCATAATGTCTTGGTCAGAAACCTGATCTAAGTACTTAATTAGGGAGCGAATACTGTTGCCGTGTGCAACCAGCAACACCCGTTTGTTTGCTTTAAGTGCGGGGGCAATCGATTCATTCCATAGCGGTAGGACGCGATCCACATTGTCTTTAAGGCATTCACCCAATGGAATCTCTGAAGCGCCGAGTTTTTCGTAGCGACGATCATTTTTAGGGTTGCGTTCATCTTCCATGTCGAGAAGGGGTGGGCGTACATCGTAGGAGCGG
Source organism: uncultured beta proteobacterium (assembly GCA_903846025.1). GTDB lineage: Bacteria > Pseudomonadota > Gammaproteobacteria > Burkholderiales > Burkholderiaceae > Polynucleobacter. The sequence goes on from CAIMZP010000130.1 coordinate 10,605, forward strand.
CGCCAGATATGCACTTGCTCAGCGCCATACTGTGCGGCGGTCTCGGCTTTATTTAGACCGGTCAGGGCGCCATAATGGCGCTCGTTTAGTCTCCAGCTGTGTACTACAGGTAGCCACATGAGATCCATCGTGTCTTGCACATGCCAAAGGGTTCGAATCGCTCGTCTTAAAACAGATGTATAGGCAATATCGAACTCATACCCAGCTTTTCTAAGGTTTTCACCCGCTAGTAAGGCTTGTTCAGTCCCTTTGGCCGTTAAGTCAACATCCGCCCAGCCAGTAAAGCGGTTTTCAAGGTTCCAAGCAGATTCGCCATGACGAATAAGGACAAGTTGTTTCATAGAGCCATTCTATAATCTAGTGATGAACTTTCTTACTCAAATCGATAATTTAGCGCTTATAGCCCTTTTGCTTGTATCAGGCCTAGCGCTTTTCCTACCCACATTATCTACGCTTATTAGCGGAAAAGGCTTGTCTCCGACTGAGGCAACCATTTGGATCAATCGTCGGAAAGCTTATGTCCTAGATCTTCGACCAGAAGAGGAATTTAAGTTGGGGCATTTGCCTGGTGCAAAACACGCAACACCCGCCCATTTTGAGGCTGGATTAGATAAGATGAAGCTGGATCGGAAGAACCCAGTAATTTTAGTGTGTGAGACCGGCGATCGGTCACGCAAAGCAATCGCTGAAGTTCAAAAATTGGGATTTAGTGAAGTGGCATCCCTTGATGGTGGCGTTCAGGCATGGCAGGCCGCCGCACTTCCATTGGTGAAGTAAGAAACCCAAAAAATATAAGAGAAATTTATGTCTTCAGTCACAATGTACAGCACTCAAATTTGTCCTTACTGCGTAATGGCGGAAAAGTTCTTGCAAAAAAAAGGTGTAGTGCATCTGGAAAAGATTCTGATTGATCGAGACCCAGCGCAACGTGAAATTATGATGACGAGAACTGGTCGTCGAACCGTCCCCCAAATTTATATTGGCGATACACACGTTGGAGGTTATGACGATCTCGTTGCATTAGATCGCGCCGGTCAACTTGACGCTTTATTAGCCTAACTTTTTACAAAAAAAACTCCAAAAGAAAGTTCGCAATGACTGAACAAACTACTCCGGCTCAAGGTGCAACTGAGAACCTAAATGAACCTGGATTTCGTATTCAGAGAATTTATTTGAAGGATCTGTCTTTAGAGCAGCCAAATGCACCACAAATTTTATTGGTTGCCTCTGAACCTCAAGTAGAGGTAGAAGTAGATGTTGCAGTTACTCGCCTAAGCGATGAAATTTTTGAAGTAGCTTTAATTGCTACGGTAACTGCTAAAGTCGAGAGCAAAGTTTTATTCTTGGTTGAAGCAAAACAAGCAGGCATTTTTGAGTTTAGCAATATTCCACCAGAACAAATAGACCCCATGTTAGGTATTGCATGCCCTACTATTTTGTATCCTTATTTACGATCAAATATTGCCGATACTATTAGTCGCGCAGGATTTCAGCCAATTCATTTAAATGAAGTCAATTTCCATGGAATGTATGAACATCGCATCATGCAGGCGCAAGAGTCTGCTGTCAAAGAGAGTGGTTATGCTGATGAAAGCAAAATCATTCTTCCTCACTAAGCCTCTTTAAAAACCCACAGATTATGAAGGTGACGCTGCTGGGCGCTGGTGCTTGGGGCACTGCCATGGCTGCACAGGCTTCGCGCCACCTACAACCCGGAGATGTGTGTCTGTGGTCTCGAAGTGCTGAGCAAATAGAGTTAATAAAAAAAGCAGGTGAGAATTCTGCCTACTTACCGGGCATTCATTTGCCGCATGGTCTGCAGCTAGAGGATAGCTTTGAGAATGCAGTTTTACGACTGACTCAAGAAGATCTTTTAGTGATTGCAACGCCCATGTCAGGTTTATCAGAGACCATGGCTAAAGTACTGCACCTGGCCAAGCATCCATTGAATATTGTCTGGTTATGCAAAGGACTTGAGCCGGATACTGCGCTATTGCCGCATCAGGTGGTTGAGCGTGAAGACCAATTGCATAGTCATGGCTTGAAACATTCTTATGGCGCACTTTCCGGGCCTAGTTTTGCTCAGGAAGTTGGTAATGGAATGCCCTGCGCATTAACGGTGGCCAGTAAATCACCCTACTTATGCAAAATTGTTCAGACGGCCTTTCATCATGGCAATATGCGAATTTATGCCAGCGATGATTTAGTTGGCGTAGAGCTGGGTGGGGCTATAAAAAACGTACTAGCAATTGCGGCTGGCATTGGTGATGGTCTTGATCTTGGCTTAAATGCGCGTGCAGCAGTTTTAACTAGAGGCTTAGCTGAGATGATGCGCTTAGTAAAGGCCGCTGGAGGCAGGCCAGAAACTTGTATGGGTTTAACTGGTGTTGGCGATTTGATCTTAACGGCTACTGGCGATTTATCACGCAACCGTCGGGTAGGTCTATGCCTTGCAGAAGGAAAATCATTGCCTGAAATTTTAAGTAATTTAGGCCATGTTGCAGAAGGCGTCTTATGTGCATCAGCAGTGGGCAGTCTAGCAAGTAGATTGGAAGTCGAAATGCCGATTACAACTATGATGAGTGAAGTGCTGTCAGGCGCTTTGACGCCTCACGATGCCGTTAAAAAACTGATGGGCAGAGATCCAACAGTAGAAACTTAAGAATTAATTACCGCCAGTTAAGCCATTCTGACGCCAGGCCTCATAGACAACAATTGCAACTGTATTAGAAAGATTAAGACTGCGGCTGCTATCTTGCATCGCTAAGCGCATCTGATTTTGTGGGGGAATCCCACCTCTGACTTCTTCGCTAATTCCTTTTGTTTCTGAGCCAAAAATAAAATAATCTTCTGGCACATAACAACCCCCATGAAATTTTCCTGATCCCTTCGTAGTCAAGGCAAAAATACGTTCTCGCTGCGGCTGTTCATCTGCTAAAAATTGAGCCCAGTTCGCATGCACTTTGACTCTAGCAAACTCGTGATAATCCAAGCCTGCTCTGCGTAACTTTGCATCCTCCATTGGAAACCCTAAAGGCTCTATCAAATGGAGTTTTGCTCCAGTATTCGCGCATAGTCGAATAATATTTCCCGTGTTGGGTGGAATTTCAGGTTCAAACAAAACGATATTAAACATGCTGGGCTCTAAGTTTTTCTGGGCGGGCGATCCTGAGTATGGCCCAATTAAGGACATTTGGCGCTCTATTGTCCTGGAGAATGTGCGGTTGATTTGATTTAAGGTCACCCCAATCTTCATTTAAGGTTTAGAGGCGTTTTGATATTCAGGTCTCAGTAGAACTTTTTATTACCTTCCTTTATGCCGTCCTGCAGGTAGATTTAATCAAAAAAGTTATTTTTAAAGTCTTTGCACTGTTGCTTGTGAAGTTTATGAAATTGCAGAGCAATTCCACGTTGTTAGCACCACTTATAATAAAGTAGCTCCTTACGGCTAATAAATTCTATTAGATCAGTCAAAGAGTGTGCGACTAAAAAATTCAAAATCAATATAAGATTTAAGCAAAATTCAAGCAAAAATATACTCTGACAGGTACATTGGGCGCTGAGTATACTCAGCGAATGACCCAATCTATTAAATGGCTTCAGGATGAAATTGCAGCGCGGATGCTTCAGAAATTGGACATCATTAAACTTGTGGTCAAGAGCGTATTAGTATTTCCTGATTTTCTCGGGGCGCATGCCAATTTTCTTGCAAAGCGTTTTTCTGGGCTACGCTTTTATAGTGCACCAGAATCAAGCCTGTCAGGCTTTAACTTGCTACGGTTCAAAGCCTCGCTTTTATGGAGTTCCAAATTTAAAAGTTGTGCCAATATTTCCTTGGACGAATACCGAAAAACAGGACGGATTGGTCTAAATGACAATTCTGTCGATTTGGTGTTCAGTAACTTATTGATTCAGGACCTCCCTGACCCAAAACATTTTCTTGGAGAGTGTTGGCGAGTACTTAAAGAAGGGGGTTTGTTGAGTTTGAGCTATTTAGGTCCCGACACTGGAAAAGAGCTGCGGGCCATGGAAATATCAGCCCTCTCATTAAAAACATTAGCTAGCCCATGGGATATGCACGATATGGGCGATGCTTTGCTTGGGAAAGGATTCTCAGACCCCGTGATGGATATGGAGTTTCTTAATTTGGACTATGAGTCTGACTCAGTTTTATTGGCGGATGCGGGCTCCTTAAATTTAATAGAGCCTGTAAATAAGGATTCTCTTGTTTTGGCTCATCTGCCAAAAAAATTGACACTCGAAGTTATCTATGGGCATGCTTGGGCAATGGGCAAGCACCTGGCTAGAGCACAAGATCAGCTTGCTTATATTGATCCAAATCAAATCCAACGCAAGACTAGGAATGATGCTAATTAAGTGTAAGTGATTACTTTCTTTTAAACCTTTATCAAGATTGACTAGGCATGGTTTACCCCGTTTGTTGTTGAGCTTAATTAACCCTATAATCACCGCTAGATGTATTGGCTTGATACCGCTTTTTGGACTATCTAGGGCTTTATTGCTCTTGAGGTTCAGGACAATAAACAGAGAATAAGATGAATTTATTTGGAAAAGTCACTAGGGCTACGCTCTATTTCACAGCAGTCTTTGGCGCTGCTTTTGTACATGCGGCCGAGAATATGCCGGGTGGTCCAGCTGTAATGCAGATGAATTTCACTGCCCCTGCAACCAAAATAATGCAAGAAATTCACTGGCTCCACTGGATGATGCTGATTATTTGCGCTGTGATTTTTGTTGGTGTTTTTGGAGTAATGTTTTATTCCATTCTTAGACACCGTAAGTCATTGGGTGCTAAATCAGCCTCTTTCCATGAAAGTACAACAGTTGAGATTATCTGGACGGTCATTCCTTTGCTTATCGTGATCGGCATGGCCTTACCAGCAACTAAAACTGTTGTGGCTATGAAGGACACAACTAACTCTGATATCACTATCAAGACTACCGGGTATCAGTGGAAATGGGGTTACGACTACATCAAAGGTGAGGGTGAAGGCATTAGCTTTTTGTCTACCTTGTCTACATCACGTGAAGCTATCAACAACTTAGCGCCAAAATCAAATACTTATTTGATGGAAGTTGATAATGAAATGGTCGTGCCTGTCGGTAAAAAAATTCGTCTCATTACTACAGCTAATGATGTGATTCACTCCTGGACTATTCCAGCCTTTGGTGTGAAGCAAGATGCGATACCTGGCTTTGTTCGCGATACATGGTTCCGTGCTGAAAATATTGGCACCTACCGCGGTCAATGTTCTGAACTATGCGGCGCAGAGCATGCATTTATGCCAATCGTTGTGAGGGTAGTTTCACAAGAGGATTACAGCCAGTGGGTAGAGCAGAAGAAAAAAGAAATGGCTGCCGCATCAGAGGATCCTTCTAAGGTCTATTCCTTAGAAGAGCAAAAAGAACGAGGCGCTAAAGTGTATGCGGCTAACTGTGCCGCTTGCCATCAGCCAAATGGAAAGGGCGCAGGCGCTTTCCCAGCGCTAGATGGTAGCAAAGTAGTTAACGGACCCAAAGAGGGTCAGTTCAATATTTTGCTTAACGGGAAAAATGCCATGCCAAAGTGGGGCGGCGTACTGTCTGATGGCGACATTGCTGCCGTGATTACCTATACCCGTAATTCATGGGGTAATAAGACGGGTGAAGTAATTCAGACCCAAGAGATTATTACTGCACGCGGTGGCAAGTAATTCACATTCATCAATACAGATAAAACGAAACCGGAGTAATCCATGAGCACAGTCTCTACCACCATTGACCAGTCGCACGATCATGCGCATGATGATCACACCCCACATGGTTGGCGCCGCTGGTTGTTTGCGACCAATCACAAAGATATCGGTACGATGTATTTGATCTTCTCATTTATTAGTCTATTGGCTGGTGGCGTGATGGCTTTAGGAATTCGGCTGGAATTATTCCAGCCGGGGCTGCAATATTTCCGCCCAGAATTCTTTAATCAGCTCACTACCATGCACGGTCTGGTAATGGTGTTTGGTGCGATCATGCCGGCATTCGTTGGTTTTGCAAATTGGATGGTGCCATTGCAAATTGGCGCTTCCGATATGGCCTTTGCTCGCATGAACAACTTTAGCTTCTGGATTCTTCCTGTTGCTGCCCTTTTATTATTTGGTTCATTCTTTGCTCCTGGCGGTGCGCCTGCTGGTGGTTGGACTCTATACGCGCCATTGACCTCACAAATGGGCCCTGGTTTAGATATGGGTATTTTTGCCCTTCATCTCCTAGGCGCCTCTTCCATCATGGGCTCGATTAACATTATTGTGACTATTTTGAATATGCGCGCTCCAGGCTTGACGCTGATGAAGATGCCTATGTTCTGCTGGACCTGGTTGATTACTGCTTATCTATTGATTGCCGTAATGCCAGTATTGGCTGGTGCCATCACCATGGTTTTGACCGATCGTCACTTCGGCACTTCATTTTTCTCCGCAGTAGGTGGTGGCGACCCAATCATGTTCCAACATATCTTCTGGTTCTTCGGTCATCCAGAGGTATACATCATGATTCTTCCAGCCTTCGGAATTATTAGCGAGATCATCCCTACCTTTTCCAGGAAAACGCTGTTTGGCTATAGCTCTATGGTTTACGCAACAGCATCGATTGCAATCTTATCGTTCATTGTTTGGGCTCACCATATGTTTGCTACAGGTATGCCTGTAACTGGTCAGCTCTTCTTCATGTACGCGACCATGTTGATAGCAGTCCCAACTGGTGTAAAGATTTTTAACTGGGTTGCAACAATGTGGAAAGGGTCAATGACCTTTGAAACCCCAATGCTGTGGGCGGTTGGATTTATTTTCGTATTTACCTTGGGCGGTTTTACAGGTCTGATTTTGGCTTTGGCGCCAATTGATATTGGCGTACAAGATACTTACTACGTAGTTGCGCACTTCCACTATGTGCTGGTAGCTGGATCCTTATTTGCCATGTTTGCTGGTTTCTATTACTGGTGTCCAAAGTGGACAGGCTACATGGCTAATGAAACTCGGGGCAAGATCCATTTCTGGACCTCCATGATTTTCTTCAATGTAACTTTCTTCCCAATGCACTTCCTGGGCTTGGCTGGCATGCCACGTCGTTATGCTGATTACCCTACTCAGTTTGCTGATTTTAATATGGTGGCCTCTATTGGGGCGCTTGGTTTTGGTTTGTCCCAAGTATTTTTCTTGCTCTTCGTCGTGATTCCTGCTTACCGTGGTCAGGGAGAAAAGGCACCCATGAAGCCATGGGATGGCGCCAAAGGTTTAGAGTGGACTGTGCCTTCACCAGCGCCACACCACACATTCGAAACTCCTCCTGATGCTGAGGAGCTACATGCCGCAGGAATTTAACTCAAGATCCAAGGAAACCCTCTCTGCAAATAACCGCAGATTGGGTTTTATTCTTCTAAGTGTTGCCGCAGTTTTTTTTATCGGCATTCTCATTAAGCGTAGCTTGCTGAGTTAGCTCCTCACATACATTTTTAATGCTTCCCATTCAATCGCTCAACCGTCAAATTTTACTGAAGCTACTGATTGCTTCAGTAATGATGTTTGGTTTTGGCTATGCCTTAGTTCCTATGTATAAGGCCTTGTGTGAAGCTACAGGTATTAATGTGATTACCAGCAAGAACGATTATGGTATCCGCGCATTCAGTGCTAACAAAGTGGGCAATACTCAAATTGATTATTCCCGCGTCATTACTATTGAGTTTGATTCCAATAGTCGCGGTCCTTTTACTTTTCGCCCAGTTAAGAATTTTTTAGAAGTCCATCCAGGCGAGATGACAGAAATTGTTTATGAAGTCTCGAATAATTTAGATCGGCCAGTTCAAGCTCAGGCTATTCCAAGTTATGCACCTAAGAGTGCTACAGAGTATTTTACTAAATTAGAGTGTTTTTGTTTTCAGCAGCAAACTTTGACTGCGCATGAAGTGAGGAAGATGCCTGTGGTTTTCGTGATTGATGCGGGATTACCTCAGGATGTGAAAACCATTACTTTGTCGTACACATTCTTTGAGCTAGGCGTTGGTCAACAGCCCGCTGGTTCTACTACACCAAAATCGAAGGGCGTGTAATGAAAAAGAAAAGTACGTTTATGCAATCCATCGTGGCAGTGTTGTGGGCCTTTTTAGGTGTTCGCAAAAAATCTGGTTTACAGGAAGATGTAAATTCATTAAGTTTTGTACATATTGTTATCGCAGCTGTGATTGGTGCCTTGATTTTTATGAGCATTCTTCTGTTGATAGTAAAAGCAGTTGTGTCCCATTGATTATTTTTTGATTGAATAGAGAGAATAAGATGTCATCCAATTCAACCCCCTACTATTTTGTACCCGCCTTATCTAGACATCCTGCAATGGCAGCCCTTGGCTTGATTGCTTTCGGCTACGGCATGACTGGCTGGGTAAACCATGCCGCTTGGGGCGGTCCATTAGCTACCGCTGGAGTCATTTGGGTTTTATATGTACTCTATAACTGGTTTGGCGATACGATTGCCGAATCAAATGCTGGAAGCTATGGCGCAAACGTTGACGTATCTTATCGCTGGGCAATGGCCTGGTTTATTTTTTCAGAAATCATGTTCTTTTTTGCATTTTTTGCTGCATTGTTTTATGCACGCAATATTGCAATGCCTTGGATGGGAGATGTGGAGAGTAAATTAATTTGGCCTAATTTCACTGCCGTTTGGCCAAACGATGGTCCTGCTGGCTTGGTTGAGAAATTTACCACTATGGGTCCTTGGCCTATTCCCACTCTTAACACCTTCTTGCTTTTAAGCTCGGGTGTTACGGTTACCTATGCACACCATGCTCTTCGTGAAAATCATATGAAGAAAGCCATATTGGGTTTGGCTGCTACTGTTTGTCTTGGCTTTGTATTTTTATGTTTCCAGGCTTTTGAGTACTACCATGCTTACCATGAGCTCAATCTGAAATTAACATCTGGTATTTATGGCTCAACCTTTTTTATGTTGACTGGCTTTCATGGCTTTCACGTATTTCTTGGTGGATTGATGTTGGCAATTGTTTTGCGTCGGATGATTAGGGGTGACTTTACGGCTGAGAATCACTTTGCGTTTGAGGGTGCGGCTTGGTATTGGCACTTTGTTGACGTTGTCTGGCTTGGCCTCTACATCGCTGTTTATTGGATGTAAGTTAAATAGATAAATCGGGGCTTAATGCCCCGATTTATCTAATCTCTTACTGGTCTTATTTTTACTTAGCTAGTTCCCACTCGAATGCCGGTTGCCTCAATCAGGCCAAAATAGTGGGCAATCCATATCCCCAGGAATAAGGTAATTGAAAGGCCAATTCGCAACATTAAAGAATGAACCATTCTAGAGCTGCCCCCCTTATCCTTCATCATGAAGTAGAGGGCTGAACCCAAACTCCCTACAATCATTATTAGCAAAATTGGAATAACCCATTTCATATCAAAGTCCTCACTTGAATATTTTTTCTCACTTTTTTATCTCACGTATAGCTGCTACTTTATCAGCCCTTATAGTAGTTGTTCTTGGCTGTGGGGCGGGCGTGTGGCAACTAGATCGTGCAAATCAAAAGATTCGCCTGGGAAGCGCTTTAGAAGCAAAACAACAGTTACCAGTCCTAGATGCCAATACTCAGGATCTGAATTTTGATCAGGCCAATCAACGCCGCATGAAAGTTCGTGGTCGTTACCTGCCAGAAGAAGCGATTTGGTTGGATAACCGCCCACGCCCAATTCCAGAGGGGGATGCTGCAAATGTGGCTCAATCAGGCTTTTATGTGATGATGCCCCTAAAGTTAGAGGGAAAAGATAAGGTTATATGGGTTAACCGAGGTTGGGCGCCCCGTAACAATGAAAGTCGTACTCAGTTACCCCCTGTAAATACGCCAGATCGATCAATATCGATTGAGGGAGTGGTTTTTGGCCATCCGGGCAAGGTCTATTCATTGGGTAAATCTGAAGTTTCCTTAATTCAGCCACGCATCGAGCAAAATTTTGATTTAGATGAGGAAGCTAAAAGACATGGATGGCTTCAATTCCCCTTTATTTTGCGTGAATCCACCTCCGATATCAATGATGGCTTAGTAAGAAATTGGGCTCCTCCAACAAATGGAGTGGATCGCCATTATGCTTATGCCTTTCAGTGGTTTGCCTTGGCCTTGTGCGGATTTTTGTTTTGGTTCATTACTGGCCTAAAAGAATATCGACGCAAACGTCACGAATAAAGTAATAGCGGAGATCAAAGTGAGTAATCCAGAGTTGTTAATTCCGTCATCGCAAGCAGACACATCTGCGATTAATGCTCAGACTCGTCGCGGTCGCATGCAAATGTTGCTTCTATTGTTGGCTTGTGCAGCTCCAGTTATTGCATCATATTTATCCTATTATGTCTTTAAGCCCGAGGGCGGTAAAACCAACTTTGGCACCTTAGTGCAACCAGCCCAAGAAATGAATCCAGCTTGGTTTTCTATTCCCTTTAAAGGGAAATGGACCTTACTAATTGCTCGCCCGGCTGGTGAGTGCACTGTTCAAAAAAACCAATGCTTAGAGGCTTTATTTTTAATGCGACAGCTACGTATTGGCTTGGGAAAAGATAGCGATCGTGTTCAGTTGGTGTGGATCAATACCGACGGCAGGTCTGTAGACCCTGAGGTGTTGCTTGCTTATGATGAAAAAAAGGCAGGTTTTCAGATTGTATCTTTGCCATCCGATCCTATTTTGAGGGCTCAATTTGAAGCATGGTTAGACCATGAGGGTGCAGGGCAAAAAATACAGTTGATTGATCCAAGCCAAGCAAAGATGATGTATTTTCCAGTAACTAATTCACCTAAAGAATTCGGTAGCATCAAAAAAGATGTTGAAAAACTCCTACGCCTGAACCGAAAAGGTGAAAACCTACAATGAGTAGCTTCACTTTATTCGGAGAGCTTGGTGCAATAGCAATCCTCTTTGCTGGTTTGCCCCTAACCTACCTTTGGAAGAAGTCCGGCTATAACTTCTTCCAAAAACTCAATTGGGTTTTGGTCTTTATGACTTTTGACTTAATTGTGTTTGGAGCATTTACGCGCCTAACGGATTCTGGGCTTGGTTGTCCTGATTGGCCTGGGTGCTATGGAACCTCTAATCCATGGCATGCTATTGGAGACATTGAGCTAGCGCAAACGATGATGCCTACTGGCCCAGTGACTGTTATTAAAGCTTGGATAGAAATGATTCACCGCTATTTGGCAATGACGGTGGGTACTTTAATTTTGGTACAACTGGGTTTAGCATGGTCAAAAGTAAGGGTCTTGGGTGCTAAGCCGGTGCTTGCAAGTTTTGGTCTGTTGCTTTTAGTGTGCGTTCAGGGAGCCTTTGGTGCTTGGACGGTGACCTTAAAATTGCAGCCTATTATTGTCAGCGTTCATTTAATGCTGGCTTTAGCTTTGTTCGCATGCTTAACGGCGTATGCTCAACAAATCTGGGGTAAGAAAACTCCTTCTAATATGCAGTTACGCAGTAGACCGCTGTCGGCGAGCTTGCTGGTAATTGCATTTACTGTATTAACGATGCAGATATTTTTAGGTGCCTGGGTTAGTACTAACTATGCCGTTTTGGCTTGTCCTGATTTTCCGACATGTATGGGTGCGATTTGGCCAGAGACTGCTTGGCAAGAAGGATTTACTCTATGGCGTCAATTAGGACTTAATTCTCATGGTGAATTTATTTCCCCAGTAGCCTTGCAAACTGTTCATTGGACTCATCGAGTATTTTCGATACTTGCCTTTACTACGCTTAGCGTCATAGCTTGGCATGGTTTTCAAGTATCGACTAACGCTTCAACTGCTTTGAGAAGATATTCTTGTTTCATGTTTGCCATACTAATTCTCCAAATGCTTACTGGTATTTCTAACGTAGTATTTCAATGGCCTTTAGTGGCAGCATTAATGCACACTGCAGGTTCCGCGACTTTAGTATTCTGTTTGGTCAGGCTAAGTTATTGGGCTTCCTGGAAGCCATGGTTTCCCATTTCAATTGCAAAGCCATTATGAGCAGCCTAGAAAAATCCCCTTCCGTAGCAATGCCTCGCTGGCGACAATTTTGGGTGTTGACTAAACCACGGGTAACTCAACTTGCCGTGTTCTGTGCAGTGATTGGCATGTTTTTAGCTACACCAGGCATGGTCCCATACTCTATTCTCATTGGGGGCATCGTGGGCATCTGGCTATTGGCTGGCGCTGCATTTGCGATGAATTGTTTAATTGAGCAAGCAGTCGATGCCAAAATGAAAAGGACTGCATGGCGACCCTCTGCTACAGGCGAAGTCACTTCCCCCCATATTGTGATTTTTTCAATCGTCCTAGGTGGCTTGGGGATGATCATTCTGTGGAATTTTTGTAATCCATTAACAATGTGGCTTACGCTTGCCACCTTTGTTGGTTATGCAGTGATCTATACCTGGTTTCTAAAACCTGCTACGCCACAAAATATTGTGATTGGCGGGCTCTCTGGCGCGATGCCTCCAGCCTTAGGTTGGGCTGCTGTGACTAATACCCTTTCTGCAGAAGCATGGCTATTGGTCCTCATTATTTTTGTATGGACACCTCCGCACTTTTGGGCGCTTGCTTTATATCGTCGTGATGACTATGCCCAGTCTGGCTTGCCAATGCTACCGGTGACCCATGGTGAACGCTTCACACTCCTCAATATTTTGCTTTATACGCTTATCTTGATTGCAGCTACGCTATTGCCATATATTTATGGAATGAGTGGCTTAGTCTATTTAGTTTCAGCGCTGATTCTTGGTTTTGTATTTTTGGCGTATGCGATTGCCTTATTTATTTCGTATAGCGATGCCTTGGCTAAGAAAACTTTTCGATTCTCTATTACTTACTTGTCGCTGCTTTTCGCAGCATTGCTTCTAGATCACTATTTCATCATTTGAGTTCGCTATGTACCTTCAAAAACTATTGCAAGTAATGGCTCGGCTCCTTACCCTTTTTACATTAGTGATGGTCTTAGCTGCTTGTAGTCCAAAACAGAGCTTTAAGAACATTGATATTACGAGCAGCACTGCATTTGGAAAAGACTTTAGTTTGCTTGATCCAGGTGGCAAAACTAGAACCTTGGGAGATTTCAAGGGCAAAGTAGTGGTGATGTTCTTTGGTTATACACAGTGCCCAGATGTCTGCCCAACGACCTTAGCTGAAATGCAGCAGGTGATGAATTTGATGGGCCCTCAGGCCGATAAGGTGCAAGTGTTATTCGTAACGGTAGATCCTGAGCGAGATACTGCTGAAATTTTGAAACAGTATGTACCTGCCTTTGACCATCGCTTCTTGGGGCTACGTCCAGCAGACCAAGCAGCCTTAGACAAAGTGACAAAAGATTTTAAGATTTACTACAAGAAGGTTCCTGGAATTAGTCCTGGCTCATATACGATTGACCATACAGCAGGAAGCTATGCATTTGACCCAGAGGGGCATTTACGACTTTATATTAAGCATGCCCAAGGTCCTGAGACCTTGGCGCAAGACCTCAAGGAGTTGCTGAAATAAAGTTAAACTGCTTGTAGGAGGTTACGCATTTTCTTGAGAGCAGATGTCTCAATTTGGCGTATGCGCTCTGCTGATATGCCATATTCACCAGCAAGATCATGTAGCGTTTTTGTACCATGACCATCGGCGTCCATGGCCAGCCACCGCGATTGAACAATATTACGGCTACGCTCATCTAAGGCCATTAGCGCTTGATCCAATCTGGGTCCTTGTAACGCATTTGTCTCGGCAACAGCCATCTTCTCGGTAGGCTCTTGGGTACTATCTGCCAGCCATTGAATGGGAGCATAAGCAGACTCGTCGTCGCGATCGTCACCTTCTAAAGCAACGTCGCCACCAGCCAGGCGCATTTCCATTTCCTTAACATCGGAACCCTTGACGTCAAGCGCCTTGGCTAAGGCCTCAACTTCTTTAGGCGTTAGAGCACTCAAAGTAGGTTTATTGCTTCGTAAATTAAAGAATAATTTACGCTGTGCTTTGGTAGTGGCCACTTTTACTAAGCGCCAGTTTTTCAAGATGTACTCATGAATTTCTGCTTTGATCCAATGGATAGCATAGGAGACGAGACGAGCACCTTGATCAGGATCATACCGTTTTACAGCTTTCATAAGGCCAATGTTGCCCTCTTGAATTAAGTCAGCATGTGGAATTCCGTAGCCAAGATATTGGCGTGCAACCGATACTACCAATCGGAGATGTGACAGTACTAATGTTTTTGCAGCGTCGACATTTTCACTTTGACGGAACTCTTGTGCAAGCTGCAACTCTTGTGCAGCAGTAAGCATTGGTACGCGATTAACGTAAGAAATATAAGAATCAAGAGTGCCCACCCCAAGGGAGGGAAGCATTGGGAACGCAAGCGAAGATGCAGCAGTCTGCGCTACCGGCAAGGTTCGCCTTCTTTGCATTGCTGGTTTGTAAACTTTCTTTTGAATCATTTTTGATGATCGACTTGAATGGTTAGTAGGTTCTCATTTTAGCACTCTTATTAAGTGAGTGCTAATCGTTTTATTCCTATATAACCCATTGATTTAATTGAATAATTCATTTGAATATTGCCTTGCCGTGAAGGGGGTTAAGTCATCAATTCCCTCCCCCTTGCCTAGGGCTAAAACTGCTGGCTTAGGACCATTTTGAAAAGTATGGGCTAAAGCGCAGATAACCCCTCCCTTGGCCGTACCGTCCAATTTTGTCACTACTAATCCAGTCAGCCCTAGGGCTGCATGAAAGGCCTTTACCTGACTTAAACCATTTTGACCTGTATTGCCATCTAGAATCAGTAAAGTCTGGTGAGGGGCGCCAGGAAGGGCCTTGCCAATCACCCGCTTCACCTTCTTAAGCTCTTCCATTAAATGATCTTGAGTTGCTAGGCGGCCAGCGGTATCGATAATGAGGATATTGCTCTTGCGAGAGATGGCCGAATGAATAGCATCATGGGCTACAGCGGCAGCATCCCCGCCTTCTTGGGTTATGACATCTACCTGATTACGACCACCCCATTCTTGCAGTTGATTGCGGGCTGCAGCACGAAAAGTATCACCAGCGGCTAATAACACCGACTTGCCCTGAGATTGAAAGAGGCGACATAATTTTCCAATAGTGGTGGTTTTACCAGCGCCGTTAACCCCAATGATTAGCCATACTTCTGGGACGTTCATATCAGCATGAATATATAGCGGGTTAGGCTTAGGCTCTAAGGGGGAAAGCAGGGTAGCTACTTCATCAATTAAAAGCGCTTGCAGTGCTTCGGGGTTAGAAGCCTTTTCTGATTTTGCAGCCTTACGCAATTTGATTATGAGTTGTTGGGTCGTGGGTAGACCCACATCACTGAGAATGAGAGATTCTTCTAGGGCTTCAAACCAGGCTTCATCAGTCTGGTTAGATTTGAAAAGGGATCCGAGGGTTTTACGTAGGCCGAACATAATCGATACAATTTAATCCTTGCATCTTATCAATTTAATTCTTGGGATACGGTGATCTTACAGATGTCTTCAAATTTTTTACGAATTTTCTTCTTTTTCTTCTTTTGTTGTCAGATGGCATGGGCGACGCCAGCTTCTGCGCCTGATACCTATGAATACCAACTATCTAATGGGCTCAAATTGATTGTGCGCGAGGATCATCGTGCACCGACTGTGGCTCATATGGTTTGGTATCGAGCAGGATCTATGGATGAGTTCAATGGCGGTACTGGTCTGGCCCATGTTCTTGAGCACATGATGTTCAAGGGAACTGTAAAAGTGAAAGCGGGAGAGTTTTCACGATTAGTAGCTGCAGTAGGTGGTCGGGAAAATGCCTTTACATCACGTGATTACACTGCTTATTTTCAGCAGGTAGAAAAGTCTAAATTAGATGATGTTATCCAGCTTGAGGCTGATCGTATGGCCAATCTTAGCTTTGATGATGCTGAATTTTTAAAAGAAATTCAAGTGGTGATGGAGGAGCGGCGCCTTCGTACTGAGGATAATCCCAGTAGCTTATTAAATGAAGCGCTGATGGCAACTGCCTATATGAGCTCCCCTTATCGCCATCCCGTGGTTGGCTGGATGAATGATTTAGAAAACATGAAGGCCGATGATGCGCGTGAGTGGTATCGCCGTTGGTATTCGCCAAATAACGCAACCGTAGTAGTCAGCGGCGATGTGGATTCTGAGCAAGTTCTTCGAAGTGTAGAGAAATATTATGGCGTGCTGCCCGCCCATGAGCTACCAGTACGAAAGCCTCAATTAGAGCCGCCTCAAAAGGGCGTCAAGCAAGTACAAGTGATGGCGCCGGCAGATAGCGCGCAATTAGCAATGGCGTGGAAAGTGCCCAAACTGCAACCTAATAACTTAGATGATGATGAACCGTACGCGCTCGAGATTTTGGCTTCGGTATTGGATGGCTACGACAACGCACGCTTAAATCGCATCATGGTTAAACAAGAGCGGGTGGTTAATGATGTCGGAGTTGGATATGACATGACCTCTCGTGGACCAGGGCTTTTTATTATTAGCGCCAGTATGGCCAAAGGAAAAACAGTAGCGCAGGCAGAATCCAGCATACGTAAAGCCCTAAAGGAAATTTGTGACAAAGGCATCTTAGATTCTGAATTAAAGCGTATTAAAGTGCGCATTCTTTCGGAACAAATTTATAAACGGGATTCAATCTTTGGTCAGGCAATGGAAATTGGAAGCACTGAGATGGCTGGATTTTCATGGCGAGAGATTGATTTAATTTTAGAGAGGGTTCAAGCTATTACTCCCGCCCAAGTTCAAGCGGTAGCTAAAAAATATCTAGTGAATGAAGGGTTGACTATTGCCGTATTAAATCCGCAGGCACGCAAGACTTTTGGGGTTGAGAAGGGAGAGGTCCAGTGATGAGTATTTTAAAACGGATTTCTCTCATTACTTTGTTGATTCTTGGTGTGATCGGTTCTGCCCATGCAATTTTGCCGATTGAAAAGCTAGATTCTTTTAATGGTGCGCAAGCCTATTTAGTGCAGACCAGAGCATTGCCAATGGTTGATATTGAAGTGAGTATTGATGCAGGTGATCGATATGACCCAGAAGCTAAAATCGGGTTGGCAACAATGACGGCAGGGCTTATGAGTTATGGGGCGCGTTCGAATCAGGCGTTATTAAGCGAAGCACAAATTGCTGATGAGATCGCTGACTTGGGTGCCTATATTGACTTCTCCGTGAGCGGTGAGCGCGCTGTTATGAGAATTCGCAGTCTGAGTAGACAAGATCTGCGTGACCGCGCAGTTCAGTTGGCATCAGCGTTGTTAAGTGCGCCTACTTATGATGCCAAAGTATTGGTACGTGAGAAACAAAGAATGACTACGGCCTTGTTGGAGGCTGAAACCAAACCAGAGTCCGTATTAGAGCGGAGCTTTAGAAAATCAGTTTATGGTAGCTATCCTTTGGCTTACTCACCTTCAGTTCAAACGGTTGCCAATGTCAGTGTTTCTGACTTACAGCAATTTCATCAGCGGTTTTATTGTGGAGATCGCATGATTGTCAGTATCGTTGGTGATGTTAGTCGGTCTGAGGCTGCAGATATCGTTAAAAATTTATTGCAGAATATTCCTCGTGTTGCATCAAACATTCCAAAGCTTCCGGAGTTTCAGCGTTCACCAGTGGAGCCGTTAAGTCAGCGCGAGATACAAATTCCCTTTGATTCTCAGCAGGCTCATATTGCGATGGGGATGACCGCTGTTACTCGTAGCAATCCCGATTACTTCCCCCTCATGGTTGGAAATTATATTTTGGGCGGCGGTGGATTTGTATCGCGACTGATGTCTGAGGTACGTGAGAATCGTGGCCTAGCCTATAGCGTGTTTAGTTACTTTGCGCCTGGTAAAGATGCTGGAATATTTCAGGCTGGATTGCAA
>CAIMZP010000131.1 GCA_903846025.1 uncultured beta proteobacterium
ATTTCAATAGTGACTACACTGCGATCGCCCGGATCACCAGATCTCGCTGCTACGGCCATCGCTACATCCATTAAGGTTAACAAGACTCCTCCATGAGCCACATTCCAAGTATTAGTGTGCTCAGGTTTTATTGCCAGAAGAATTTCTCCTTTACCCAAATCAGCGCTCAGGAATCGAACTCCTAAGAGTTTCAAAAAGGGGACATTTAACTCTTCGCCAAGATTGGCCAGCTGGGTTGCAGCATTTAGTTGAACTGGATTTGTCATAAGGGTCATTTTAAAGGCTTCTGTGACAGTTGTGAATTCCTCATAAAATGGACGGACTATGGCATTTACTCTGCGCGGAGACGACGTTTGTCAGCGAACCACACCAACCCCGATATCCAATCCCTATTGGGTGGCTTTTTCGTCTTCCGCAGCACAGTTAATTGAACTTCCTCTTTCCCCAAATGACCTCCCCAATGATCAGAGATGGCTAGAGTTATTGGCTGGCAATACATTGGATGTTCAAGATAGGCAATTTTCCGAACCCATTTCAACAGCCTATAGCGGACATCAGTTTGGAGTTTGGGCTGGTCAATTGGGCGACGGTCGAGCTATTCTTTTGGGTGATGTCAATAGTCAAGAACTTCAGTTAAAAGGTGCAGGCATAACGCATTACTCACGCATGGGAGATGGTAGAGCCGTCTTACGATCCTCCATACGAGAATTCCTTTGTAGTGAAGCGATGCATTCTTTGGGCATACCAACTAGTCGTGCTCTCTCAGTTGTCGGTTCAAGGCAATCCGTTAGACGAGAAACATTAGAAACGGCCGCGGTATGCTCACGCCTTGCCCCTAGCTTTATTCGAATTGGCCATTTTGAACACTTTGCCTCACTTCAAAATGTGGTCAGACTGAAAGAATTAGCCGATTTATTAATTGCAGATCACTACCCAGAGTGCTTGGATAGTCAAGAACCTTATCTGGACTTATTTAAAAAAATCTGTATTCGAAATGCTAAATTGGTTGCTCAGTGGCAATCAGTCGGTTTTTGCCATGGCGTCCTCAATAGCGATAATATTAGCGCTCTTGGAATAACAATGGACTATGGTCCATTTGGATTTTTAGATCAATTTCAGATCGACCATATTTGTAATCATAGCGACCATGCGGGACGTTACGCATATCATCGACAGCCTCAAATAATGCATTGGAATATGGCCTGTCTTGCCAGTGCAATGCTGCCTTTATTGGAGCTCGATCATTCAGTAGACGAGAGCCAAACACTTTTACGTACTGCATTGGAAACATTTCCAGTTTCTTACACCAGCGAGTGGCAAAAATTATTTAGAGCTAAATTAGGATTGCAGTCCCCTCAAGATGGCGATGTACAACTAATCGAAAAGCTATTACAAGCTATGCATGACTCGCGCGTAGATTACAGTAACTTTTTCCGCAGCCTGAGTGCCATCAAGAAAAATTCTCAAGTTCATGAGATCCCATTCAGAGATCGATTTATCGATCGCGTGCAGATTGATCATTGGTTCAGCGATTACTTATTAAGACTTCAATCTGAATTACCCAATGATGAGGCCAGATCAATTGGAATGAATTTGATTAATCCTAAATTCATCCTCAGAAATCACTTAGCCCAAGCTGCTATTGACAAGGCGCAGCTAGATGATTTTTCCGAGATAGCTACTCTACTTCAGATTCTCAGCCACCCTTATGATGAGCAAATGCAATTTAATGCCTATGCTGAGCCACCCCCTGATGGGATAGAGGCTGTTGCAGTAAGCTGCTCATCCTAACTTAATCCTAAATTATTTCTATAAACGACATATGAAAAAAACTGATCAAGAATACAAGCAAGAGTTAAGCGAGATTCAATACCGCGTCACTCGCGAAGCGGCTACCGAACGGCCCTTTACCGGTGAGTATTGCGATCACTGGA
>CAIMZP010000132.1 GCA_903846025.1 uncultured beta proteobacterium
CTCATCGATTGCGTTATCGAGAACCTCAAAAACTAAATGATGCAAGCCAGTTCCATCAGACGTATCACCAATGTACATCCCTGGTCGCTTACGAACCGCTTCGAGACCTTCTAAGATTTGGATTGATGATGCGCCATACTGCTCAACTACTTTTTTTTCTTCTGTCATTTTTTTCTAAATTAAATACGCATTGGCATCACAACATACTTGAAATCTTCAGAACCAGGGAGGGTGATCACCGCACTACTATTTGCATCGCCCAAACTGATTTGAATTTTTTCGTTCTTTAGGTTTGATAAAACATCTAGTAAATAACTTACATTAAAACCAATCTCCACTGCATCGCCGGTATATTCCGTTTCAATTTCTTCTTGCGCCTCTTCTTGTTCAGCATTAGTTGATTGGACTGTAATGCGATCAGGTGATAACGAAAATCGGACACCTTTAAATTTGTCTGTAGTTAAGATGGCGGCACGTTGAAGTGCGGCCTGCAAAAGGTCTCTATTAACTATTAAAGAATTTTTATGGCCTTTAGGAATAACGCGCTGGAAGTCTGGAAACTTACCTTCAACCAGTTTAGAAATTAATTCAATATCACCAAAAATAAACTTTACTTGATTTCCACTTAAACTAATTTCCAAAATTTCTTCAGAGTCCTCAAGTAGATGCTGGCACTCTAAAATTGTTTTACGGGGAATAATTATCTCTTGTCGCTGACCAGACCCCGTCGGCGCTTCAAGCAAATCCACTTGTGAATAAGCAAGGCGGTGACCATCCGTTGCTACAGCAATCACTTGTTTTCCTTCAACAACTAAAAGCATGCCGTTTAAGTAATAACGGATGTCTTGTTGCGCCATCGCGAAGTGCACCTGGCCAACTAGTTGGCGAAAACTTTTTTGGGTCATTTTCCAACTTGCCGCAAGTTCACCAACACTTTGCATTACTGGAAACTCTGCCGCCGATAATGTTTGAAGAGAAAACCGACTTTTACCGCTTTGGATAACCATGCGGTTATCTTTTAAGTTCAGCGCTACCGGCCCCTCAGGAAGCGCCCGCAAAATATCTAATAACTTCCTTGCCGCGACCGTAGTGGTGACATCTTCAGAACCAACACCAAAATTGGCATTAGTTGTAATTTGGATCTCAATATCAGTAGAAATAAATGAAACCTTCTCACCTTGCTTCTTAAATAAAAGGTTTGCCAAAATGGGTAGCGTGTGCCGGCGTTCAACAATGCCACTTACAACTTGAAGTGGTTTTAATAAACTATCGCGCGAAGTGTTTACAAGTTGCATTGCTTTTAAATCCTTATATATATCTTATTAGTAGTAGTAATAAGGCTTCATATTTTAGTGGATAAGTCAAAAACCTCAATTAAAACAGTAACTTAAAACGATAAAAACCTGTGGAAAACTTTTGTATAAACGCTGGATAAAAACTGAATAACTTTTCCTCAAGACCCTATTTTTGCATGAAGCCGAAGTTTTCCACAATTTATCCACACACAATTCTCAAACTTATCCATTGACCTATCCACAACCTTATCCACAGGATAAATTTATGCCTTTAAAGTTTGCTCGATCACATGAATCTCATGGTTAAGTTGCCCATCATGGGAACGCTCCTCACCAATCTTCCGAACTGCGTGCAAAACAGTAGTGTGATCTCTTCCACCAAACAATTCACCTATTTCTGGCAGGCTTTTTTGGGTCAACTCTTTAGCCATAAACATTGCAATTTGTCGCGGGCGAGCAATGTTGGCCGGTCTTCGTTTGGAGTACATATCGGCAACCTTAATGCTATAAAAATCTGCAACTGCTTTTTGAATATTCTCCACAGAGATTTGTCGATTTTGGATAGAAAGTAAATCTTTTAGGGCTATTCGAGCTACTTCTATAGTTACTTCGCGACCATGAAAGCGGACAAAGGCTAGAATTTTTCGTAACGCCCCCTCCAACTCTCTAACGTTAGAGCGAAGGTGTTTGGCCACAAAAAAAGCCACATCCTCACTCATAGGAATGCCCTCACTCAATGCTTTTTTCATTAGAATTGCAACGCGCATCTCTAGCTCAGGAGGCTCAATTGCCACTGTTAAGCCAGAATCAAACCTAGAGATCAACCGGTCATCTATCCCAGCCATCTCCTTTGGGTAGGTGTCACTTGTAATAATAACTTGCGCTTTGTTGCCCAGAAGAGCCTCAAAAGCATAAAAGAACTCCTCCTGTGTACGCGACTTACCACTAAAAAACTGTATGTCATCAATTAACAAGAGATCTAAAGAGTGGTAATAACGCTTAAATCGGTCAAACGCCTTTTGTTGGTAAGCCCTCACTACATCAGAAACGTATTGTTCGGCATGAATATATCGAATCCTGGCGTTTGGTTTCTCTTTTAAAAGGTGGTTACCTATTGCATGAATAAGGTGGGTTTTCCCCAAGCCAACTCCACCATATAAAAACATGGGGTTATAAGAGGTTCCCGGGTTGTGAGCAACTTGAATAGAGGCCGCTCGAGCCAGTTGGTTTGCTTTACCCGTCACAAAAGTATCAAAAGTGAGGTTAGGGTTTAATTTTGAGTGATCCTCAATCTCAAAAGCCTGCTCCTCAATGGAGATCTGCTCAGGCAGTTTTACAGTCTCTGGCGCCCGATCTAGGGTTTGTGGCTTAACAAGGGCGCTCGTGCTAGGCACATCAACCCCGCCCCCATCAACATCAAGCACGAAATTAATCGTAATGGGAAGGCTAAAGTGTTGAGAGGCTAACTCCTGAAACCGGTCAGCAAAAGTTTTTTTTATCCAATCTAGCTTGAATCTATTTGGAGCTCCAACAGTAAGTGATTGTTCACTTTCATCAAAAGAAACCAACGTAAGCGGCAAAATCCAAGTTTTAAATTGTTGGGGCGAAAGCTCGCGGGAAAGGATGCCAATAGCAGCATCCCAAAACCCTAGTGGATTGGGTGAATTCAAGATGGGGGGAATTTGTAAGTTGCTCATATTTTTTGGAGGAACCATTGTAGCTAGGACGCAAAGTTATCCACAAGCTAGAAATTCGTGGAAAATCTGTGGATAACTTGTGAATAAACCTAAAAAAACTATATAAAATAATAGGTTGTGCAATAACAGGCAGAAAAATAAGGAAAAACACTTATATATTTCTTCACATAGGTTGACCTTTTGCTCGGCAACAAGGAAAATACTGGGTTTTGCAGGATGAATCATGAAAAGAACATACCAACCCTCAGTAACCCGTCGCAAACGCACACACGGATTTCGTATTCGCATGAAAACCAAAAGTGGGCGTGCAGTTTTAAATGCACGTCGCGCAAAAGGTCGTAAACGCCTAGCTGTTTAATTTAATCCTTGAACAGCGCAAGGATTTCTGAGCTACTAAAAACACGCCCCAAGACAAGTATGTATTGGGGAATGTATTTGGCATCTTCCGAGCCGAGCGCTAAACCGGATTTAGGTATTGCGGTAGCAAAAAAACTAGCTAAACGTGCGGTCGATCGCAACAAGCTAAAACGTATGATTCGTGAGTTAGTTTGGACAGCGCAAACAACAACATTAAACAATGACGTTGTCGTAAAACTCAAAAAACCTATTGGTCGCGAGACGCGCGGCAGGCTAAGAAAAAAAGAAAAAGACTTTTTGCGCACCCAGATACAAGGGCTAATCTAAATGCGACTAAGAAATAATGTTGCCATTAAGGCGCTTAAGTTGTATCAGGTGCTATTAAGCCCATACATGGGGATGCACTGTAAGTACACCCCAAGTTGCTCAGAATATGCATGCGATTGCTTTAAAAACTATGGATTTTTAAAAAGCTTTGGGCTTATGTTGTGGCGGATTTTGCGATGTAATCCATGGTCACAAGGCGGTCATGACCCTGCTGTAAAACAAACACCTCATTATTAAGAGAATACAAATGGACTTTAAAAAAACAATTCTTTGGGCAGTGTTTTCTTTATCAGGGCTAATGCTCTATAACAATTGGCTGGTAAGCGAAGGTAGGCCATCTTTGTTTGGTGGTGGCGCATCTATTAATGCCCCTACAACTTCGGAACAAACAAAACAAGCTAAAACAGACGCTCCAGTTGCTGCGACACTTTCTAGCGCCCCAGTTATTGCTCAAACCCCAACCGTAAATTCTGGGTCAATCGAGTCCTCAGAAAAATTTGTTTTGCAAAATGACGTGCTAGCCTTAGAAATTAGCGCTAACGGTGCTAACGTAATCGATGCAAAGTTGCTTAAAGAGCTGACGGTAGATAAAAAACCAGTAGAGCTTTTGCAATATAACCAGAACCATAAATATTTTGCTCGTTCTGGATTAATTGCATTGGGCAATTCCGATTTACCAAACCACACCAGCGCCTTTAAGTTGCAGCAGTCGGGTAAAGATGGTTCTGGCAGGCCATTCATAACTTTATTTAGCGAGCGTGGTGGTGCTAAGCTCGAAAAGACATTCACTTTAAATCCGGGTAGCTATGTGGTTGAAGTGGAGCACCGCGTCACTCAAATCGGCACCGCTACTACACCACTTGTTCTTTATACCGAAATTGTGCGCGATGCAATGCAGGAGGCAAAAATTGGACCATTCAATGGCGCATTTTCTGCAAGCACATTTACTGGCCCCGCTGTCTATACGGACAAAGAAAAATTCAACAAACTACAATTTACAGATATCGATAAAAATAAAATTTCTATCCCCACTCTGGCCCCTGCTGGAGATTCAGCATGGGTCGCGCTAGTGCAGCATTATTTTGCAAGCGCTTGGATTCCCGGGGATAAATTAACTCGCGATATCTACGCTGGAAAAATTGACAATAATCTCTATCGTGTTGGCATCCAAACGCCCTTAGGTGTTGTGGCCCAAGGGGCAACGGTTGTAGAAAAAGCCAGATTATTTATCGGCCCACAAGAAGAGCGTGTTTTAGAAACAATCGCCCCTGGATTTGCGTTGCTCAAAGATTATGGTTACCTCACGATTTTGGCTAAACCCATTTTTTGGTTGCTAGAAAAAATTCATGCTTATGTCGGCAACTGGGGTTGGTCAATTATTCTTTTAACCATTCTGATTAAGTTGGCCTTCTTCCCTCTGTCCGCGGCAAGCTACAAGTCTATGGCGCGCATGAAAGAAGTGCAGCCAAGATTAGCCAGTATGAAAGAGCAATTTAAGGGTGAGCCTCAAAAGCTTAACCAAGCAATGATGGAGATGTATCGCAAAGAAAAAATTAACCCTTTGGGCGGTTGTTTGCCTGTTGTGATCCAGATTCCTGTGTTTATTTCTTTGTACTGGGTTTTGCTTTCCTCTGTAGAGATGCGTGGCGCACCTTGGGTTCTGTGGATACAGGATTTATCCGTGCCTGATCCTTATTACATCTTGCCAGTGATCATGGCCGTATCAATGTTTGTACAAACAAAACTCAACCCAACTCCACCTGACCCAATTCAGGCAAAAGTAATGATGTACATGCCAATCTTGTTTTCAGTAATGTTTTTCTTCTTCCCGGCGGGTTTAGTGTTGTATTGGGTTGTCAACAACCTGCTTTCCATTGCCCAACAATGGCAAATTAATAATATGTTTGGAAAAAAACCAACCAAATAATATTTGGGTTGGAAAGTAGATAAATATGGCTGCCCCGCAATGATGAATAGAAGCCTACCCATCATTGCTGTGGCAACCGCGCCAGGCAGGGCTGGGGTCGGTGTAATCCGCATTAGTGGGCCTAAGCTTTTAAGCATAATTCAGGCTTTATTTA
Source organism: uncultured beta proteobacterium (assembly GCA_903846025.1). Lineage (GTDB taxonomy): Bacteria > Pseudomonadota > Gammaproteobacteria > Burkholderiales > Burkholderiaceae > Polynucleobacter. Next base: position 5,758 of record CAIMZP010000132.1, read on the forward strand.
AAAAGTCCCTACTACCTCGCCAAGCAAGCGTATTAACACTCCGTGACGCGTCTGGTGATGCCATTGATCAGGTGTTGGCAATCTACTTCACAGCCCCAGCGTCCTTTACCGGCGAAGATGTTTTGGAGTTGCAATGTCATGGCGGCCCCCAACTTTTAGAGTTGGTGATGAAGCGCTGCCTTGAGCTTGGTAAAGATGAGGGGTTAGTCATTGCTGAGCCAGGCGAGTTTACTTTACGGGCCTACTTAAACAACAAGATTGATTTAGCCCAGGCAGAAGCTATTGCCGATCTAATTGATGCCCAAAGCGAAGCGGCTGTGCTTGGTGCCGCTCGTTCTTTGCAGGGAGCCTTCTCCGATGATATTAATAGTCTGATTGATGAAATTACTCAATTACGAATATTGGTTGAGTCGACCTTAGATTTTCCAGAAGAAGAGATTGAGTTTCTAGAAAACGCACAAGCACACAAACGTCTGGCGTCAGTAAGTAGCAAACTAACCACACTAAGGCAGGGAGCCAAACAAGGAAAAATTTTGCGTGATGGTATTCAGCTTGTTTTAGCTGGTGCCCCCAACGTAGGAAAAAGCTCGCTTCTCAACCGCTTGGCCGGCGAAGAGGTAGCAATTGTTACTCCCATTGCCGGAACTACCCGTGACCGGGTAAAAGAAAGCGTGATCATTGATGGGGTGCCTATGCACGTTATTGATACCGCTGGATTAAGAGAAACCAGTGACGAAGTTGAACTTAAGGGTATAGGGCGATCGTGGGATGCGATTCGATTGGCTGATCTAGTGATTTTTCTTCAAGACGCTCATTCCGAAGGCGTTAATGGGGATGAGTTGAGGGAGAAAATTCTTCTCGCAATCCCGCCAAAATGTCCGGTATTGGAGGTGGGTAATAAATCAGATCTGATGGGGGATAAGCAAAAAAACCAACCAAACAAAGATATGCTGTTTATTTCAGCCAAAACAGGTTATGGGATAGGGGAGCTAAAATCTAAAATCCTCGAAAAAGCAGGGTGGGGCGGTACTCAAGAGGGGTTAATTTTGGCTCGACGCCGTCACTTAGACTGCCTAGAGCGAGCTGCCAGCCATTTACAAAAATCAGAGGAATTCGCTGCAAATGGAAATAGTTCGCTGGAGTTATTTGCAGAAGAGCTACGTTTAGTACAAGATCAGCTTGGGCAAATTACTGGGAAAGTTTTACCAGACGATCTTTTGGGGAAGATTTTTAGCCAATTTTGTATTGGCAAGTAAAGGGTTTTCTCTCGGTGGGTAGAGCATAAAAAATATGTCCAAAATGTTAAAATTGGCGCATTAGAACTTCTAAATCATAGAGAAACTCATGACCACAACAACCCATGATCAAGTTGGTATTAACGCCCCAGAGTATGTAAAAAATCAAAAGTTAATTAAATGGGTTGAAGAGGTGGCGGCGCTTACTAAACCAGACAAAATTCACTGGTGTGATGGTTCTCAGTCTGAGTACGATCAACTTTGCGAGCTTTTGGTTGAGGCGGGGGTATTTAAGCGCCTTAATCCAGCCAAAAGGAAAAACTCTTTTTTAGCACTCTCGGATCCTGACGATGTGGCTCGCGTTGAAGATCGCACGTTTATTTGCTCTGCAAAAGAAGAGGATGCAGGACCAACTAATAATTGGATTGAGCCAAGCCAAATGCGAGCAACTTTAAACCCACTGTTTAATGGCTGTATGCGTGGAAGAACCATGTATGTAGTTCCTTTTTCAATGGGCCCCATTGGATCACCAATTGCTCATATTGGCGTTGAGCTTTCTGATAGCCCATATGTTGCAATCAATATGAAGCTAATGACCCGCATGGGCAAGGCTGTTATTGATCAGCTGGGGGCAAGCGGAGAATTTGTGCCTTGTATTCATACAGTTGGCAAGCCTCTTGTAGCTGGTGAAAAGGATGTGGCGTGGCCTAATAACAAAACCAAATATATTGTTCATTATCCCGAAACTCGCGAAATCTGGTCATTTGGATCTGGTTATGGTGGAAACGCCTTGTTAGGCAAAAAATGTTTTGCTTTGCGCATTGCTTCCAACATGGGTCGAGAGCAAGGTTGGTTAGCTGAACACATGCTAATTTTGGGCGTAACGTCACCCCAAGGAAAGAAATATCATATTGCAGCAGCCTTTCCATCAGCATGTGGAAAAACCAATTTCTCCATGATGATTCCTCCAAAAGGGTTTGACGGTTGGAAAGTCACCACTGTTGGTGATGACATTGCATGGATCAAACCACGCAAGGATGTGATAACTGGTAAAACACGCTTATTTGCCATTAACCCAGAGTCAGGCTATTTTGGCGTTGCTCCAGGCACTAATCGCCAAACCAACCCAAACTGTCTTGATTCATTAAATCAAGATGTAATTTTTACGAATGTTGGCTTGACTGATGACGGTGATATTTGGTGGGAGGGATTAACCGACACGCCGCCAGCACATTTAATTGATTGGCAGGGAAAAGATTGGACTCCTGAAGATGGGGCTGCAGGACGCAAAGCGGCTCACCCCAATTCACGTTTCACAGTTGCTGCAACCAACAACCCAGCAGTTGATCCGAACTGGGATGATCCAGAAGGCGTTGCTATTGATGCATTTTTATTCGGGGGTCGTCGCTCCAATACAGTTCCTTTGGTCAGCGAGGCTCGTGACTGGCAGGAGGGTGTTTACATGGCGGCCACCATGGGCTCCGAAACCACCGCAGCGATTACGGGTCAAGTTGGCGTAGTTCGTCGCGATCCATTTGCAATGATTGCTTTTGCAGGCTACAACATGAGCGACTACTTCCAGCATTGGTTAAATATTGGCAAGAAGCTTGCTAATGAGGGTGCTGTCTTGCCAAAAATTTATTGCGTGAATTGGTTTCGTAAAGACGAAAACGGTAAATTTGTATGGCCTGGTTTTGGAGAAAACATGCGTGTACTTTCTTGGATCCTAGGCCGCGCAGAAGGTACGGCCAAAGGAGTAGAAACTGTATTTGGTATTTGCCCTGAACATGCAGATATACATTGGGATGGACTTGATTACTCAGTAGAGAAATTTAAAGAAGCCATTACTGTTGGGGTGGATGACTGGAAAAATGAACTAAAACTTCACGCTGAACTTTTTGAGCGCCTTGGCGAGCGTTTGCCCAAGGAGTTAGTGGAATCCCGCTCCAAAATTGAGAAGCGTTTAAACGCTTAAATCCTGAAATCATAAAAGTGCGTTTATTTATCTATTATTGATTCAATGACCAAACCCCAGCACCATGCGGTAGTGGTGATTGGGGCGGGAATCGCAGGCGCAACAATTGCTAACGAGCTGCTTGAGCGTGGCCAAGCAGTATGCATTATTGATGCAGCATCCTCTCCTGCTACTGCCTGCTCCAATCATGCCCATGCAATTGCTCACCCGCATATTGGCAAAGGGTCACCTCGATTGCTACGCTTAACGCGCATTGCATTTCTATTGGCCGAGTCTCGATGGGGGGCGACATGGAACCAGCATGGGATATTCCAACCAAGCAAAAAAGATAGAATATTCGATCAAGCAGAGGTAAGCCGGAGATTGTGCGAACTACATCTCGATGACGGTATTGCAATGGCTCTCAACAGCAATGAAGCAGAAGCACTTTGCGGAGTAAAACACAGTGGTGTCTGGCTTCCGAGAGGTGCCTCCCTGGATTTATCAAAAGCTGCACAGGAGCTGCTCAAGCCCCACCCAAATTTAAGATGTTATTGGGACACCCGCATCACCCGCTTGGAAAAATGTAATCTTGGTTGGATGCTTTTTAATAGCGAGAATGTAGCTCTTGTCAGCGCAAGCAAAGTCGTCATTGCTGCAGCAATGGAAAGCAAGGCGCTAGTGGGGACCATAAATGTGCGACTGCCACTAAGGCCGGTGCGTGGGCAGCTCAGCATTTTTTCAATTTCTGCTAATGATCCTTGGATTCAAAAGTTGCCAAGAATTGCGATTACTGGTGATGGATATTGCTTACCAGCGGAGCGCCTGAATGACGGCAGCTACCGATGGATAGTGGGCTCTAGTTTTGATGAAGGAGAGGATGATTTGCAAGCTAGAGATTCTAGCGATGAATTCAATCGGATACAGGCAAAAGGGTTGGTTAACTATGGTGAAGGCAATTCCGATTCCCTAAAAAGAGTCGGTAACTTTATTGGTATTCGATGTGTAGCCGGAGACCGCCTACCAATTATTGGTGCGCTCACTCAACGCCCAGGGATTTTTTTAGCAACAGCCCTAGGGTCAAGAGGCGCACTTTGGTCTGCCTTGGCAGCCAAGCTCATTTCCGCTCAAGTACTTGATGATGATTTTGCTTTACTCGCACGCTTTGGTTTTGCTGCAGACTTGGTTGCAGCACTTGCACCAGCACGTTTCTTCGCAGGCGCTTTAGCGGTAGCACCCGCCTTGGGTACTTTCGCTTCGAATTCAAAACCAATTTTGCCGTCTGGGCCTAAAGCCAAATAAGCTTTGAAGCCGCGACCAGTCCGATTGGATTTGAAGTTGGTAAGTAAATCTGTTTTACCCTCTTTTAATAGTTTTTGCACTTGCTCGTTTGTAATTTCTTGTTGTAAAACAACCTTGCCCGTTTTGAAATCACAAGACTTATTGGGGCCAGTGTTGTTCTCACATACATAGCGCATTCCATCTTCATAAACGGCGCCAGAACACTTGGGACAAACGCCCAAAGATTGACGGCCTGTAAAGTCAATTGCCTCAGTTTCTTCCTCTTGAGAGTTGCCAAAATCAAATTCTAGTTTGAAACCTGCGTTTGGATAGTCGGCATCATCCTCAGGAATTTCACTAAGCTTAATGATGGCCGCAAAGGGGCGGCCTATTTTGCTGCGGAAACCTTGTAGGGGCCCTATAGTTTTTTCCCGCAGGAGCTCTTCAACCTCGGGATATTCAAATGCCCGACCGCCGGGCGTTTTACTGATGGTAAAGCCGCAATTTTCACAAGCAAAACGACGATAGTTTTCTTTAACGGGACCTTTGCAGTGCGGACAAGGGGTAGTCATCGTGGCATAGTCGCCCGGAATAGTGTCGCTGTCATATTCTTTGGCGCGCTTCACAATGCGTTGCGTCATTTGCGCAATTTCCTGCATGAAAGTATCCCGATTCATCTTGCCTTGTTCAATCAGCGATAACTTATTCTCCCAATTTCCGGTAAGGTCTGGGCGCGTGAGCTCTTCAACATCTAAGCCACGCAATAAAGTCATCAACTGAAAGGCTTTGGCAGTTGGAATAAGTTCGCGCGCCTCTCGAACCATATATCGTTCTGCTAATAAACCCTCGATGATCGCAGCGCGAGTTGCTGGAGTGCCCAAGCCCTTTTCGGCCATTGCTTCACGCATATCGTCATCATCCACTCGCTTGCCTGCGTTCTCCATAGCAGAGAGCAAGGTGGCTTCCGTATATCGTGCCGGTGGTTTGGTTACCAAAGGAACTGCAGCAATGGTTTCAGTTTGAACGGTTTCACCTTCTTGAACTGGAACGAGCTCGTCATCTGCTTGGTTAGTTCTGCCGTAAACAGTTAGCCAACCTGGGTTTACGAGTACGCGACCCTCAGTTTTAAAGTGATGCCCAAGTGCCTCTGTAATTCTTGTGGTGACACGAAATTCTGCTGCCGGATAGAAGACGGCCAAGAAGCGACGGACCACTAAGTCATATAGCTTAAATTCAGGCTCACTAAGTGTTTTTGGTGCTTCTAAGGTGGGAATGATCGCAAAGTGATCGGAGATTTTTGTGTTGTCAAAAATACGTTTATTCGGCTTGATCCAGCCATAGCCCGCTTTAGCTTTGGGATCCTTAGGATCCCCTTGTAATATTTGCTTGGCGAAGCTACGGTATTCTTGAGAATGCTCTGCAAGGTTCTCCATGGTTTGCTTAACAGTATCTAGATAATCTTCAGGCAGTGCTTTAGTGTCTGTTCTTGGGTAGGTGAGCACTTTATGGCGCTCATAAAGTGCTTGCGCCAAACCTAAAGTGTTTTTAGCAGAGAAGCCAAAGCGGGCATTTGCCTCGCGTTGTAAGCTGGTTAAGTCAAACAGTTGGGGCGCAAGCTGGGTAGCCGGTTTTGCTTCCTCTGTAACAGTCGCTTTTTTGTCGCGACACGCAGCCACAATACTCTGAGCCGCCGCCTCACTCCAAAGACGATTCTCTCTTGCATCAGGTTCGGCGGTATCTTTTTTAAATTTGGGATCAAACCAGCGACCCTCATAGACGCCAGCAGAGGCAATAAATTCCGCCCTCACTTCCCAGTAATCTTTGGAGATAAATTTACGAATGAGTTCTTCTCGCTCAACGACGATCGATAGGGTTGGTGTTTGCACGCGACCAACGGTCGTTAAGAAAAATCCACCACTTTTACTATTAAAGGCCGTCATTGCACGGGTGCCATTAATGCCCACCAACCAATCCGCTTCTGAGCGGCAACGCGCAGCATCTGCCAAGGGTTGCATCTCGCTATCACTACGAAGGGATGCAAATCCCTCGCGAATAGCGTTGGGCGTCATCGATTGCAACCAGAGTCGCTTAATGCCTTGAGGCGCTTTAGCATGCTGAGCGATTAAACGAAAAATCAGTTCGCCTTCGCGCCCAGCGTCACAGGCGTTAACTAGCTGGGTAACATCTTTGCGTTTAATCAGCTTTTGCAGTACTTTTAAGCGAGACTCTGTTTTAGCAATAGGGCGCAAATCAAAATAAGGGGGCACGACGGGTAGATTGGCAAATGACCATTTACCGCGTTTAACGTCAAATTCTTCAGGGGCCGCTATTTCTAATAAATGGCCAACAGCAGAGGAAAGTACGTAGTCATCGCTTTCAAAGTAATCCTCATGCTTCGTAAACCCACCCAACGCTTTTGCAATGTCGTTGGCGACCGAGGGCTTTTCAGCGATGATGAGCGTCTTCGGGTGTTCGACCGTTGAGGTTTTGGAGCTGCTTTTAATAGATGCTTTAGCCACGCGTTTGCCTAAATGAAGAGCCTGAAATTAATTTTTATAGGGAATAAGGATGAACAATTTAAACCAAATCAGGATTTGGTCTTGCCTTTATCCCTTTTTTATTATTAACCGATAAATTGATAAAAGTCCAAAATCACATCTATTTCCACTAAAAACCTTGATTGGAGGCCTTTAAATAGGGTTTTGTGGAAACCAGCAGCCCTCAAATATATTTTCTGAGTGAAAAGCCGGCCCTGTCCATTGTTAAATGAGGTGGTGGTGGCCTTCAATAGGTAGGCTATCAGCCTCACCCAGCATCCTGAAATGACTGGCACAGGGACCTATCCCATGCCTTTAGGTAAATCAAGTAGCATTTTTGAGATTATTCATACTATCGGCGGGCAGACCCAATCGAAATTAGGGGCACTTTAATTACAAGTGACACCGCCACATAGAGTGTTTTGGATGGGTTAAATAAGCCATTTAGACCCTTTTAGCAGCGGCTATCGGATGTAATATTTAGAAACTTGGCGATATTGGGCGGGCCCACGGGGAAGCTGTAAAGTGAAGATAAATTTACACAAATAGGACAGGCTCATTACTCTGTTGGATAATTCCCACATGGCTTTATTACCCGTACTTTGCTATCCAGACCCGCGCTTGCACAAGGTTGCCAAACCGGTGGCGAAAGTGGACGCGCGCATCAAAAAAATTGTGTCGGATATGGCAGACACAATGTATGAGGCTCCTGGCGTAGGGTTAGCCGCGACTCAGGTCGATATTCATGAGCGCATCTTGGTAATCGATGTATCTGATAACCAAGATGAGTTAATGGTATTCATTAACCCCGAACTGATTTGGGCTAGTGCTGAAGTAAAGGCGTGGCGCGAAGGCTGTCTTTCGGTTCCGGAGTATTACGATGAGGTAGAGAGACCTGCTGTTGTTCGCGTCAGAGCAGTAGGTCTTGATGGCAAAGAATTTGAAGTGGAGGCCGACGGTCTTTTATCTGTTTGTCTTCAGCATGAAATGGATCACCTTCAAGGCAAGGTATTTGTTGAGTACCTCTCTATGCTAAAACGTAATCGAATTTCTCTTAGAATGAAAAAACGCGCAAAAGAATTGGTGGGTCAGCGCTAAGCGCAGCTGATGAAAATAGTATTTGCTGGAACTCCAGTCTTTGCTGCCCAAGCAATGCACGCAATAGAGATGGCTGGCCATGAGATTGTTTTGGTTCTCACACAGCCAGATCGTCGCGCTGGCAGGGGCATGCAAATTCAAGCCAGCCCCGTAAAAATAGCCGCCCTAGAAAAAAACATTCCAGTATTACAGCCAGAAACATTAAAACGCAACATCGTAGATCCCCAAAAAAAAGCACAAGCCAACGAAGCTTATGATTGTTTAAGCCAGTTAAATTTTGATGCCATGGTTGTAGTTGCTTATGGCTTAATTCTTCCACAAGACATATTGGATATTGCGGAACGTAAAGGGCGACATGGCTGCTTTAATATCCATGCTTCTTTATTGCCGCGTTGGCGCGGCGCGGCACCCATTGCGCGCGCCATTGAATCCGGAGATAGCAAGACGGGCGTGAGCATTATGCGCATGGACGCAGGTTTGGATACTGGGGATGTGGTTTTGGTGGGTGAGATCTCAATCGACACCGATGAAACCAGTGCCATCTTGCATGACCGACTTGCGGTATTAGGTGGGGAGCTAATGGTAGAGGTATTGACCCTTTTAGACCAAAATCAAACGCTTAATAGAATGCCGCAGCCAGTCAATGGCATTACCTATGCAGAAAAAATATTAAAAACTGAGGCGCAAATTGATTGGTCATTGAGTGCGGCGAAAATAGATCAACGAATTCGAGCCTTTAATCCTTTCCCGGGGGCCACGAGCACCCTCAATAAAGAGGTTTATAAGTTTTGGAAATCAACCCTACCGAAAGGCTTGCTTTTAAATAAGACAGGGGCTCCAGGAGAGGTGTTGGGCTTTGATGGGGATCATGTCTATATTCAATGTGGTCAAGGCATCATTGAAGTAGATGAAATGCAAAAGCCGGGCGGTAAAAAGACGAGCGCAAGTGCCTGTCTTCAGCCCGCCCATTTACAAGAAAAAATATTACGATTTTTAAAGGTATAGTTTGACTGATCTAAAGACGCCTCATAGCTTGCCGCTTTCGGAAGCAATTACTATTTCCGCACAAGCAATAAGCGAAGTCATGGAAGGGCGATCTCTCACGGAGGTGTTGGATCAGCTAGATGCCCATGAGCGGCCCATTGTCCAGAGCCTCACGTTTGATGCTTTGCGTAAGTGGGTCCGTTCACATGAGCTCATTAAGCAATTTGTTCCTAAGGCGCCACCACCGGAGGTTGATCATTTACTAAGCGTAGCCATTGCTTTATTTCTTCAGGGTAATGCGGATGGAAAAGGCTATGCCGCTCATACGATTGTTGATCAAGCCGTACATGCGTGCGATGAATATGACCAGACTATGTATGCCAAGGGGATGGTGAATGCGGTATTGCGTAAAGTGAGTCTTACGGTGCAACCACCAGAAGACGTGAAGCGTTATCCACCCGATCCTATACCCATGTTCTTTCCTCCATGGTGGCGCGCCAGCTTAAAAAGAAATTATCCAAAGGCGTGGCGGGACATGTTAATTTTGCAAGCCCAGCGCGCACCATTCATCCTTCGAGTAAACGCTCGGCAATACACGCGTGAACAATACCAATCGATACTAAGTCAGGAAGGCATTGCTTCTCAAGCCATTGAAGAGCTTGCCGGTATCAAACTAAATTCAGCTTTGTTATTAAGTACCCCAGTGCCCGTTTCGGAGCTACCTGGTTTTTATAGTGGAGCAGTGTCTGTTCAAGATACGGGCGCCCAATTGGCTGCAGTTTTACTGGATCCGCAACCTGGTGAGCTTGTACTTGATGCTTGCGCAGCACCGGGCGGAAAGACTGCCCATCTATTGGAATTAGCAGATTGCGAGATGGTCGCCTTAGAGTTGGATGGGGAGCGTCTGGGTAAAATTGGCGGCAACTTGGATCGTCTGCGCCTGCATTCTGGTTTGGTAAATGTGGTCAGAGGTGATGCATCAAAAGCAACCTGGTGGGATGGAAAGCTATTTGACAAAATTTTGCTCGATGCGCCCTGCTCCGCCTCGGGAATCGTGACTCGGCACCCAGATATTCCATTTTTGCGTCGGGAAACAGATATATTAGCTTTGCAGGTAAGGCAGCGTGCCATCTTGACGCAAGCCTGGAAGATGCTAAATCCAGAAGGCTTGCTTTTATATGTGACTTGTTCTGTATTTCCAGAGGAGGGTGAGGAGCAGGCAATTTGGTTTGCAGCAGAGCATAGCAATGCGTTACGATTAGTTGCTCCTGGGCAGATTTTGCCAACCGAGACAAATGACGGTTTTTACTATGCCTTGTTTAAGAAAATGGGCCATGAGCCAACGCATTAAGCAATTCTTCCTCGCTTGTTTGCTGCTACTCGGAATATTTTCGGGCCTTGCAAATGCCGAAGGAATCAAAATTAAATCCGTTGAATTGGAGCGGGCAGAGAACGATTGGCTATTAAATGCCGCATTTCAGATTGAGCTTACCCCGGGCCTAGAAGAGGCCGTTCAAAAAGGGGTCGTGCTTTACTTTCAGACTGAATTTGAGCTGACGCGTTCACGTTGGTATTGGTTTGAAGAAAAACCCGCGGCTGCTCAACGTCAAACACGTCTTTCTTACCAGCCTTTAACCCAGCAATATCGCATTTCCTCTGAGGGATTTTCATTTTCTGCAAGAACTATTTCTGAGGCCTTGCAAGCAGTAGGGAGCATTGGTGGTTGGCGAGTAATTGACAATAATCAAATTGATCCAGGGAAATCTTATTCTGCTGCACTCAGAATGACTCTTGACCTAAGCAAGCTACCAAAACCATTTCAGGTAAACGCCTTAAATAATAGAGATTGGAATGTTTCTAGCGATTGGCTGCATTTCCCCTTTCTTCCCAACGGCCCGAATCTAATTAAACGATGAAGAGCCCAAGTGCTGCACTCCGCGCACGTTTTTTTCAAAAAGATGTTTGGAAGAGGCGCGCTCTGCCGATAGCAATGGCGGCAATTGGCACATTTGCTTTGTTGCTGTTGGTTTTATTATCTATCGCATCTTCCAACACGGAATTTTTTGACAACTATTTTATTTGGCTTTATGCGGCCAATGTAGTCGTTGGCATTTGTCTAATCACCGTAATCCTCATATTAGTTATTGTGATTGCCATACGCTGGCATAAGGGGCGATTCGGCACCCGCTTGATCGCTAAATTGGCCATGATTTTTGCCTTGGTTGGCGTAGTGCCGGGTTTAATTTTGTACGGCGTTTCTTTGCAATTCGTCTCAAGAAGTATTGAAACTTGGTTTGATGTCAAAGTGGAGTCTGCCCTTGAGGCGGGGCTAGAGCTCGGGCGCGTTACTCTTAGCACCTCTCTCCAGGAGCTACAAGAAGAGGGCAGGATTATTGCCAATCAAATCCAAAGTATGCCCAATCATGCAAGCCCTGCAGAACTCACCTTATTGCTTTCGCGCTTAAGGGACCAGTTTGGCATACAAGAAATTTCCATCTTTAATGCTCAGCAAGGGCTCATTGCAACCGCATCATCTAGTGAAATCCAAAAGCCATCAGCATCCCCTGGTATAGAGCTGATGAAACAAGCGTCCGCCCTAAAGGGCGCTGGTTTTATTGATGAGCCACAAAATTCCGGTGGCCCGCAGGCGTACCGATTGCGTGCGGTTATTCCGCTCATCAAGGAGAGCCCTCCAGGTGGGCGCGGATTCGGTTTTAGTATCCAGAATCAAAAAGAACTTTGGTACTTACAGCTAGTGAAAGCAGTGCCGGAGGACATTACTAAAAACACTCTGGCAGTCCAGGCTGCCTACAGCGATTATCAGGAGAAGTCTTTAGGTCGAATGGGCTTGCGTAAGATGTTTGTGGGTACATTAACACTGACATTATTTTTTGCTCTATTCGTTGCGGTTACTCTGGCGCTGATCCTCGGTCGACAATTGGCTAGGCCTTTGCTAATGCTGCTCAAGGGAACTCAAGCAGTCGCGCAGGGTGACTTGTCCCCCAAGCCAGAGCTGGATACCGGGGATGAGCTGGGCATGCTAACGCGCCAGTTTAATGTGATGACTAGACAATTGGCAGACACCCGTACTTCTTTACAAGAATCCAAGGCATTCTTGGAAACGGTCCTCGGCAGCCTTACTGCTGGCGTTTGTATTTTTGACAAGCAGTTCAATGTGGTTTCGAGTAATGCTGGAGCGGACCGAATCTTTGGTAAAGATTTGATAAGGCTTGATGGCCGTCCGTTGGGCGATGATCCAGCGCTGATTGAATTTGAGCAGGCTATTAAAGAGGGCTTCGCTACGATGAAGCTGGCAGTAGTAGAGGAGGGCGCCCAGTCAGGAGCCCATTCTTCTGCCCCCATATGGCAAAAGCAAATTCAGTTGCACGCTACTAACGAATTTGAAAATGAACTTGGCGTCACCCTATTTGTTCGCGGGACCAGGTTAACTCCAGATCTGCGCATGGTGGTGTTTGACGATATTACTGATGTAGTGAGTGCCCAGCGATCAATTGCATGGAGTGAGGTAGCTAGACGGCTTGCCCATGAAATTAAAAACCCCTTGACTCCCATACAGCTTTCAGCGGAGAGGTTGCAGCATAAGCTAGCCGGCAAGCTTAGCCCAGAGCAAGAGGAAATGCTGAACCGGAGTACTGAAACCATTATTGGCCAGGTCCAAGCCATGAAAGAAATGGTAAACGACTTTAGAGACTTTGCAAAAACGCCTACGCCACAATTAAAATCAGTCTCTATTAATACCTTGATTACAGAGATATTGGGTTTATATGAAGGTAGCCCAATTCAAACTACATTAGATCAATGTTGCCCCAATATATTGGGAGACTCAACTCAGCTAAGACAGGTCATACACAACCTTTTACAAAATGCACAAGATGCAACATTGGAGAGCGAGAATCAGAGCGCATCAGTGGAAGTGAAAACGGAGCTGGTTCCTTACGAAGAGCTTAACGGGATGGCACAAAATGCAGTGCGACTCACAATAAGTGATAGTGGATCTGGATTTCCAGCTAAGATATTGGCAAGAGCATTTGAACCATATGTCACAACAAAGAGTAAGGGCACCGGTTTGGGTTTAGCGGTTGTGAAAAAAATCATTGATGATCACGGGGCCAAAATTGAAATACGGAATCGCATGCAGGGAGAAAAAGTAGTTGGAGCACGAGTATCAATTTTATTTATGAATCTCGCTAATGAGGTGGTTTAAGTATGGCTAGTATTTTGGTGGTTGATGATGAGATGGGAATTCGTGAGCTTCTTAATGAGATTCTGACGGATGAAGGTCATACCGTATATGCGGCAGAAAGTGCCATTCAAGCACGCACCATTCGCGAACAGATGCGCCCAGACCTGGTTCTACTGGATATTTGGATGCCCGATACTGATGGCATTACTTTATTGAAAGAGTGGTCCAAAACAGGGCAACTAACAATGCCAGTTGTCATGATGTCTGGTCATGCCACCATTGATACTGCTGTAGAAGCTACCCGAATTGGCGCCATGAACTTCTTAGAAAAGCCGATTGCTCTTCAGAAGTTACTGAAAACAGTAAATAAAGCGCTAGAGAGCTCGCCTAAATATGTAGAGCCTGCTGAAGAAAAAGGGCCCCAGATAATTGCCATGACAGGCTCTGGTGCCAAACTCCCCTCTACCGAGCAAGCATCATTTCAAGATCAAGATGAGTACATTAGCGGAATTGCTAAGACCTATTTTGATTTGCCTTTACGTGAGGCTAGAGACTTATTTGAAAAGGCTTACTTTGAGCATCAAATGATTATTATGGGCGGTAGCATGACCAAGATTTCTGAATACACCGGCTTAGAGCGCACGCATCTTTATCGCAAGCTAAAGGCGCTGGGAATTGATACTTCACGTAATAAGACTGAGCACTAAGACCATTAGCAAATAATTTGCCATAAGTGACCGGCAATTGATTATTTGCGTGAGCGTTTGTTGAAGGCGTTGATGCAGAACACGGCATCGGCGTTGCGACGGATAATAGCGGCCACATCATTTCGGAATTATTCCCATGGAAATTAAGGTTAACTTTCTCAATAAGCTGCGTCTTGAGGCCAAGTTCGACGACTTCACGGTGATTGCTGACCAGCCTATTCGATATAAGGGCGATGGCTCGGCTCCAGGCCCATTTGATTACTTTCTGGCTTCATCAGCCTTATGTGCGGCTTATTTTGTAAAGTTGTACTGCGATACACGCAATATTTCCACTGAAAATATTCGCCTCTCACAGAATAATATTGTTGATCCAGGAAATCGTTATCAGCAGATTTTCAAGATTCAAGTTGAGTTGCCTGAAGAAATTTCCGCCAATGACCGCCAAGGGATTTTGCGCTCCATAGAGCGTTGTACGGTTAAAAAAGTGGTTCAAGCTGGACCAGAGTTTGTCATTGAAGAAGTAAAGAACCTAGATGCAGATGCGCAGACCTTGTTGATCTTGAAGTCGGCATCTGACGCTACTACTTATATTGCGGGCAAAGATCTCCCGCTGGAGCAAACCATTGCCAATATGTCTGGTGTATTGGCGAACCTAGGAATTAAGATTGAAATCGCTTCATGGCGCAACATCATTCCTAACGTGTGGTCCTTACACGTCCGCGATGCGCACTCGCCGATGTGTTTTACCAATGGGAAGGGATCGACCAAGGAAAGTGCATTGGCATCGGCCTTGGGCGAGTACATCGAGCGACTTAGTAACAACCATTTCTATGCCGGCGTGTTCTGGGGTGAGGACATCGCCAATGGAGCATTTGTGCATTACCCGAATGAGCGCTGGTTCAAGCCGGGCAGTAAAGATGCGCTACCCACAGAAATTCTGGATGAGTACTGCCTCAATATTTTTAATCCCGATGGCGAATTGCGTGGCTCACATTTGATTGATACCAATTCGGGTAATGCACAACGTGGTATTTGTTCATTGCCGTATGTGCGTCAGTCGGATGGCGAGCTCGTTTATTTCCCGTCCAACCTCATCGAAAACCTTTACGTCAGCAATGGCATGAGCGCTGGCAATACCTTGGTCGAAGCACAAGTGCAATGCCTGTCGGAGATTTTTGAGCGAGCAGTCAAGCGTGAAATTCTAGAAGGTGAAATTGCTTTGCCGGATGTACCGCAGGAAGTGCTCGCGAAATACCCTGACATTGTGGAAGGTATTCAAGGACTAGAAGAGCAGGGCTTTCCGGTATTGGTGAAGGATGCTTCGCTGGGCGGTGCCTATCCTGTAATGTGCGTTACCTTGATGAATCCAAGAACAGGCGGTGTTTTTGCTTCCTTTGGTGCACACCCCAGCCTAGAGGTGGCGCTGGAGCGTAGTTTGACAGAGCTACTACAGGGACGTAGCTTAGAGGGTCTGAATGATTTGCCCCCGCCTACTTTCGCAAGTGAAGCGGTGACTGAGCCCAATAACTTTGTTGAGCATTTCATTGATTCCAGCGGCATTGTGTCGTGGCGCTTTTTTAGCGAAAAATCAGATTACGATTTTGTTGAGTGGGATTTCTCGGGCCAGGGAGAAAACTCCAATGCACAAGAGGCGGCAACTTTATTCGGCATTCTGGAGTCTATGGGTAAAGAATCTTATGTAGCAGTGTATGACCAGCTAGGTGCAATCGCATGCCGAATCTTGGTGCCTGGCTATTCTGAGGTTTATCCGATAGAAGATCTGATTTGGGATAACACCAATAAGGCCTTGTTGTTCCGCGCGGATATTTTGAATCTAGCCACCCTAGATAATGCAAGCCTAGGTGCGTTGCTTGAGCGCCTAGAAAATAACGAGCTAGATGAATATGGCGACATCGCTACATTGATCGGCATCGAGTTTGATGAGAATACGCCTTGGGGTCAGTTAACCGTTCTTGAATTGAAGCTGCTGATTCAGCTTGCCTTAAAGAAATTGGATGAGACCAATGAGCTGGTGGGTGCCTTCCTTCAATATAACGACAATACAGTCGAGCGCAGATTGTTTTATCAGGCCTTAAGTGCGGTTCTGGAGATTGAGCTGGATGACGACTTAGAGCTCGACGACTACATAGTTAATCTGCGTCGGATGTTTGGCGATGAGCGGATGGATGCCGTAATAGGATCAGTGGATGGTAGCGTGCGATTCTATGGATTAACTCCAACTAGCATAAAACTGGAGGGGCTTGATAGGCACCACCGCTTAATCGACAGCTATAGAAAACTGCACGCGGCTCGGACCAAAACGATGGCGACCAATAACTAGATTGTAGGCAGGGAATCAATGCACGTTTGAAGTAATTGTGCCCGCTAACATTGGGTCTAATATTGGCGATACTATCCGCGTTTACTGGATCTGCGCTTTGCGCCTTTATTAAATCCGAGCAAGGTCACTGGGCTAAGACTGTCGAAAAGGCGAAGATTACTATTAATTTTTACAACTCTGCTATATGAGCCCAGTAAGTGGCGGTTTATAAGAAAATCCAGCAGAGTAAGCCCAGTTACCCACATTTAGAGAGCTTACTTACAGTTTCATTTATAATTCCAAGTCTTGGCCTGGTAGCTCAGTCGGTAGAGCAGAGGATTGAAAATCCTTGTGTCGGTGGTTCGATTCCGCCCCGGGCCACCAAGAATCACCAAAACCACCTTCGGGTGGTTTTTTCATTTGGTGGGATCTGTTATAAATTGATTAATTATCTATGGAGCGCATATGACCCAATCATCACGCCGTGATTTTTTGAAAACTTCTACCGTTGGCGCCATAGCGCTTACCGGCGGCTCTGGAGCAATTATTGATTCTGCTAATGCTCAATCCGAGCCACCAAAGTCAGATATTCAAATTAAAGCAAATGAAATATCTAAAAAATTATTCGCTGATGATGGCCTAGCAACTCCTATTGCAACAAAACCAACCATTTCGAATTTAGCAAAAGGATTGGATCGTACTATGGTGCTTGGCGGTGGCGGCGAGTATTACATTGCCTGGTATTGTGGATTTTTTCATGGCCTTTATGAGGCTGGTCTAGATATGGCCAATATGCCAGAAATGGTTGTTGGTACTTCTGCTGGTTCTTACATGGGCTCATCACTGCTTTCGGGCGAGTTTTATCGTCTGCGAACGGAGTTTGATTTTTTTGGCAAGTTCCCGGAAATTTTTTCTAAGATAGCGCCTTTGGCGAATCCCAATATCAGTCAGACGAGGGCCGACAAGGTCAATATGAGCGCTACTGACGGCAGTATTGAAACACGTAGAGTCATTGGCACCGCCGCACTGGCCGCTGACAATAAATTAAACAGCGATCGTATTGAAAAATTGGCGGCTTTATTAACGGGCGACAGCAAAAAAAGCTGGCCCCCAAAAAGAATGTTTACAACAGGAATTGATTGCTACACAGGAGAGCGATTGGTTGTCGGTCAGGAAAACGCTAAAAAAAATAATATTGCCTTAGCGCATGGTGCGGCCGCAAGTAGTTCATTGCCTGGCGTTGCCGGACCAACTTTATTAGGCCAACGCTATGTTATGGACGGGGGGATTTGCTCTAATCCAGCCCACGTGGATCTAGTGGCGGGATCTAAAAGAGCGCTGATCATTACATTAACCAATGGCATTACTGGAGCAATTCTCACAACAATTCCTCACCCAATTGCTCAAAACATTAAAGATGTAGAAGCAACTGGCACAAAGGTAAAGTGGATTGTCGCTGGCACTCCTCTGGGCGTAAATTTGTTGGATCCAAAGCAGATCGAAGGCGCATTGCGAACTGGATATGATCGCGCAAAATTAGAGGCGCTAAAAATTAAAGATTTCTGGGCTTAGGGTCAAGCATCCTCGATCCTAGTTCGATTCCGCCCCGGGCCACCAAGGATCACCAAAACAACCTTCGGGTGATTTTTTCCTTTGGCGTATTCTTATTTTATGAGTCAACCTCTCGCCAAGCTTGTTAAAGAAATTCGCTCTTGTACTTTATGTGCCAAACATCTTCCATTGGGTCCCAGACCCATTATTCAAGTTAGTACTTCAGCAAAGATCCTTATAGTGGGTCAGGCGCCTGGTAGCCGAGTTCATGAAACTGGCATTCCATTTAATGATCCTAGTGGAGATCGCTTGAGAGGGTGGATGGGAATTGGTAAAGAAGTCTTTTATGACGAAAAGAGGATTGCTCTTGTTCCAATGGGTTTTTGTTTTCCAGGAACAGGCAAATCAGGCGATCTGCCGCCTAGACCAGAATGTGCGGATACATGGCGAGTCAAACTATTAGAGCAACTACCAAATATCAGCTTGACCATTATTGTTGGTCAGTATGCTCAAGCGTGGCATTTAGACAAAGGCAATAAAGCAAACTTGACTGAAACAGTCATGGCATGGAAGGGTTATTGGCCCAAAGCCATTCCTTTACCGCATCCAAGCCCAAGAAACAATATTTGGCTAAAAAAGAATCCTTGGTTTGAGGAGGAGGTTTTGCCCTCGCTTAGAGAGAAAGTAAAAGCAGTCCTAAAATAGGATAAGAACTCCTAGTTCCCGGTCTATTCCGTCTCGGGCCACCAGGAACTATCCAAACCATCCGCGGGTGGTTTTTTATTTAAGCCCTCAGGAAATATAGATGTGCTAAAAACATAGTTAACCAAGGGGAGCCTCAAATGAAGCTAATCACATGCTGGATCTTGCTATTACTTTGCTTAATTGCGGGCCTTTATCCGTTTTCAAATCATTCCCCTTTAATTACCTATGCCGTTTCAAATATGGCGGTAGTGCTGTGTTTAATTCATTGCAGTATGTGGGCGGGATGGCCAGCCAGTATTAAGATATTTCTGGTTACCTGGTTGACTGGCTACTTTACTGAAGTGCTTGGTGTTAACTTTCAATTTTTGTATGGGCTCTATTACTATCCAGAAGGCCTCAGTGGACCTCTAATTCTAGGTGTACCGCCTATGGCTATGCTGATTTATTTTCCTCTTGGCTATACCTGTTTCATTATGGGTAGAGCAGTTGTTGGTGGCTTATCAACCAAGGTAGTTGGAGTCAGATTAATTGGTGTTGCCATTTTTGCCGCCCTTGCCATGACCACTCATGATTTTTCAAATGACCCCTTCCAGTCAACCGTGAGAGGATTGTGGATATGGCCTAATGGAGGTGCTTACTTTGGAGTGCCGCTCCAGAATTTTGTTGGATGGTTTGTGCTGACTGGTTTCTTTACATCCATCGTTGGGTTGATGGCTAATGGCGCTGAGGCCATGAAGCGAATATCAGTATCTAAAACGCCCAATTTCTTTTTGCCACCGATTCTTCTTTATTTGATATTCGAAGTGCCACAAATGGTGCGCCCAATTTTGCTGGATCCAACGCCACTTAATCTCTCGGGATCTGGAATAGCAATGTTCACCACCACCATTCCGGCTGTAGCGGCATTACTTGTTCTGTATGGCCAAGGGACCGCTCAAGAAGACCACAATTAAGCCCATAAAGTTGGCATCTCAGGCCCAGGTTGATTCCGACCTAGGGCACCAAACTCAAACAATGCCCTGCTTCGTGCAGGGCGTTTTGAACTGACCCGGCAGGATTAATTGCTATAGATTAGGATGGAGTTCCTTTTTACATCAAACAAAGAATTGAATTCAAATGAATCGGTTGAATGAAAAAATCCTAGTCATAATTTTTCCCTTTATCGGCTTAATATTTGCGCCACATGCAAAAGCAACCCTTGCGGATGACCTAAAAGATGGCCAGCATATTTTAATAATGAGACATGCAGATGCCCCTGGTTATGGCGATCCAACAGGATATGTCATTGGTCAGTGCTCAACTCAGCGTAACTTAGGCGATTATGGGCAAAAACAAGCCAAAGCTATTGGAGCTTGGCTCAGCAAGCAAGGGATTAATAATGCTCAAATTTTCAGTAGTCCTTGGTGTAGATGCCTGGATACAGCCCAGCTAATAAATTTGGGTTCTGTAAAAATAGAACACTCTCTAGGATCCTTCTTTGACGATATGAGTTTGGAGAAGAAGCAAACAAAAGAGTTAGAGAAATTTATCAAAAGCGAACTAGATGTGCAATATAAAGCCCCCATTATTTTAGTGACTCATCATGTCAATATTCGAGCCTTTATAGGGAAAAATGTCAGTCAAGGTGATATGGTTTTAGTCAGGCTGAATAAAAAGGGGGAATACCTGTCTCATACAGTTTATCCAAGTCCAAAACTTTAGAGACAGAGTTAGATACCTTGTCCCTAGTTAACATCAATCTTTCTCCCGAGCGCCCTCAGTGGATGCGAGGGCTCTCCTATAGGCTTGGTGCTGCTATATGGCTAGCGACATCTATTTGCTAGGGTTGAGATTTCTCAGCAGAACTACAGCACCATTTGCTGAAGCGACGGCGCAAGTGACAAATGTATTATTTCTTCTTATGGGGTATCTATTGGATATCCCCCTTTAAATAGATTTAACATTCCCTAGTCCTAGATTATTTTAATAGAGCGCTTAAATGAAATTGATTATAAAAATAGTTTGTGTGTTTATCTGTGGCGGAGCATTCTGCTCAGCATTTGCGGCAGATCCTTGGCCGAATCACCCAGTTAAATTTATCGTAGGCTTTGGTCCTGGTGGTGCAAATGATTTGGTTGCCAGAGTCGTTGCTGAGGCAGTATCAAGGGAGCTAAATCAAGCCGTTATTGTCGAAAACAAGCCCGGTGCTGGCTCAATGTTGGGTGCTGATTTTGTGGCAAAGAGCGCACCAGATGGCTACACGTTTTTTGTAAGCGCTGGCGGTATTGTGACCAATCCAATGATCAAGTCGTCCATGCCATACAAGGAGGGTGACTTGGTGCCAGTAGGTTTATTGGCAATTAGTCCTTCGGTAATTGTGGTCTCGGCGGATTCAAAAATCAATAACTTGAAAGATTTATTGGCGCTGGCAAAAGAGCCCAGAGGTTTAAATTTTTCAACAGCAGGAACTGGCAGCACCCCTCATTTTGTCGCAGAGATGCTCAAGGTTAGGGTGGGCGGAAAGTATGAAATTATTCCCTATAAAAGCGGTTCAGAAGGAATGGTAGCGGTCATCTCCAATCAAGTTGATGCCACCTCTGAATCCAGTGCCGTAGTAATTCCCCAAATTCAAGGGGGCAAATTAAAAGCGATTGCATCAACCTGGAACAAAAGAATTACTGCACTACCCAATGTTCCAACAACTAAGGAGCAGGGGTATCCAGAGGTATTTATCGGTCATTGGGCCGGTGTCTTTGCACCAAAAGGCACCCCCGATCTGATATTGGAAAGAATGAACCAAGCGATTAATTCAGGGTTGAAGGCAGCATCAGTGCAGAGCCGCTTAGTACCCCAGGGGATTGAGCCATCCCCTGGCAGTAGGGCTACATTTTCTAAGTTCTTAGCAGATGAAAAGACAAGGCTTGGATCGGTTGTAAAGAGCGCAAGCATGAAAGAGGATTAATCATCCTCATCATGGATCTAAAGAAATACCAAAACTATCTTATGGGGTCAGTTCATGTGAGCGTGATCCGCTAAGAGTAATATATTTGGATACAAAAAATAAATGGGCATTAGCTCAGGTGGAGACAAAATGAAATTCATGGCTATGGTGGGGACACTAATCTCTTGTTTCCTTTTTGGTAATGCCTATGCTGCCGAAAAGATTGAAATGGGCGAATATTTGATTCAGAGCGATACGCCTACTATTTCTCTTTATGTACGAAATAAGCATATTGCTGGTATGAAAAAATTTACTGCTGAGAAAACATTGCTTTATGTTCACGGCTCCACCTATCCATCGGAAACGGCCTTTGATTTATCGCTCGGAGAAACCTCGTGGATGGAGTACATGGCAAGGCGGGGTTACGATGTTTGGCTGGTCGACTTACGCGGTTATGGAAAATCTACCCGTCCACCGGAGATGGATCAGCCTGCAGATCAAAATGCGCCTCTAGTGCGAACCGATGTTGCCGTAAGAGATGTCTCAAGCGCAGTCGAATACATCTTAAAAAAGAGAAATATTCATAAGATGAATTTGCTGGGTTGGTCATGGGGAACTACTATCATGGGCAAATACACTACAGAGCATAACGATAAAGTTAATAAATTGGTTTTATATGCTCCACAATGGTTGCGCCAAGGTGGGGCGCCGTTAACCGATAAAGGTGGAGCATTGGGGGCCTATCGGGTGGCCTCAATTACTGATGCTAAAAGTCGCTGGCTTACTGGTGTGCCAGAAGCCGCTAAGGACAGCTTAATTCCAGAGGGTTGGTTTGAAAAATGGGCTGAGGCTACATTTGAGACTGATCCTTGGGGTAAAACTCAGACGCCTAAAAAGCTTCGGGCACCAAATGGCACAGTGCAAGATGCGCGTGAGTATTGGACGGCTGGCAAACCTATTTATGAGCCCGGGGATATCCGAGTGCCCGTCATGCTAGTTCATGCAGAATGGGATGCTGATCTTCCAAGTTATATGCTCTATGAGTACTTCACAAAACTAGAAAATGCACCGTATAAGATTATGCTGCAAATTAGCGAAGGTACTCACACAATCATCATGGAAAAAAATAGAATGTTAATGTTTGCTGGCGTGCAAGAGTTCTTGGACGGCTCTTTTAAGTCAGAAAAGTAGCTCGCACAATAACCATTACCATTTTTCATTTACACCTTAACACCAGCATGGCAGAATAAGTGCAAGAAATAATAGGGAAGCTTTTAAATGAATAAAAAATTACTGTCAGCTTTTATTCTCACAATATTATTGGGTCTGAGCGCTTGCGCTGCGAGCTCTTCCTCGCCAGTAGGCGTCAATTGTGATTACAGCCAAGAAAAACCTTTGTGGGAGATGAATCCAGACTGTCAGGGTGGTCGCTAATGCCGCCAGCTTTTTGAAGTCCTATTAATGAGTATTGCCAAGCCACCTTTGGGTGGTTTTTTATTGGCCGGGATTTTATTTTGAGGTGCAGAAAATTACTTGCCTCAGTTAATGCAACAGTAACAAAATTCACCTAAACTCATGTCATGAAATGGGCCCTATTTTTACTTCTCAGTGCGGTCGCTTCTTTGGCCGCTGGCCAAGAAATAGCAAATCCATATGAGTTAACTGTGAACGTTTACCGCACTGGTGAGCGTTTTCAGATCAGCGCTAGTTATGTTGCCCCGATAAGTGTATGTAGTGCCTACACTTTTCTCACAGATTACGAGGGGGCTAGAAATATTCCTGGAATTATTGAGTCTAAAATTATTGGGAGATCCGGCAACAAGGTAAAAGTGGAAAGGCTCATAGAGGATCGTATTTTGTTTATCCCAATTGAAATGCGTTCTGTAGTCGAGTACACAGAAACGCCTAATCAAGGCCTGCTTTTTGAGCAAATTAGTGGAGATGCTAAGTTTTATAAAGGCAGCTGGCGCATAGTGGCAAATGGGAACTCAAGCACCCTTAAGTATGAGAGCATCTTTGAGCCGGGATCAATTGTCCCAAACGCAGTTATTGAATACTTCATTAAAAATAGCATACGGGAGCGATTCGAGGTGATGGCAGAAAACGCGTCACAAAGAAATAAAACGTACCAACTTGCCTGTAAATAATGTCGCACCTACTTCAGGGCCCCCTGCTGAGGCATGGTGAGCCAAAATACAACTTTATGTTGCTTTGCAGCAATTTTTGCTTGTTTTGCCTAAAATAAGTGGTTAATATGGTGCAGTGCAACAATTTAACCACTCTTATAGGAAATATCATGTTCAAAAATCAATTCGCAGAAAATCAAGCTAAATCCGTTGAAAGTGCGCGCGCATTGGGCCAGACAGCCCTTGAGAACGCAAAAGAATTAGCAGAAATTGGCTATCAAGCGGCTCAACAAGCAGTAGCCAGCGCACAAGCAAAAGCAGCTGAATTAATGAAGGGTAAAGATCCAAAAGCAGCCCTAGCCCTCTTGCAAAGCCCAGAAGTGCAAGAAGCCGTTGCGGAAGTTGCTGAATACCAGAAAAAAGTAGCTGCTGTGCTACGTCGCGGTAACCAAGAATTGGTTGATGCTGTTGAAGCCGCAATTGATCAGTCACAAGATGATATGAAAAGCTTCGTGGCTGCAGCAACTTCTAAGGCACCCGCAGGTTCCGAGGCCTATGTTAGCGCATTTACAAATACCTTCAATACGGTCATGCAAAACTTTGACCAGGCTCGTTCTTCAACCCAGGATGCATTTGCAAATTTTGAGAAAAGCATTGATGCCGCAATGAAATCTGCCCAAGGCCAGTTTGGTCAGGCAGCCAAGACAACAAAAAGTCGCACCAAGTAATTAGTTGTATTTAATGAATAGAAAACCCCGTTTATTCGGGGTTTTTTCTTAATGTGCTCAAAGGTTGTTTGAAAAAGACCAATAGTCCTTGATAATCTATGGCAAAGAGTGTTTTGGGTTTTTAAGGGATTGGTATGAATCGCATTATGTTGTTGGGTAAAATTCATCGGGCATCAGTTACTGAGGCCGATTTGCATTACGAGGGCTCATGTGGGATTGATGAGGATTTGCTAGATGCAGCTGATATGCGTGAGTTCGAAAAAATTGAGCTATACAACATTAATAATGGTGAACGCTTTTCCACTTATATTATCAAGGCCAAGCGTGGATCTGGGATTATCTCTTTGAATGGGGCGGCCGCACGTAAAGCCCATATTGGCGATCATTTGATTATTTGCACTTATGGGCAGGTAAGTAATGATGCAGTTTCTCAACATGTTCCTAAGATAGTTCTACTGGGTGAGAAAAATACAATTAAAGAAATTAAGAAGGTAATTTAGTGCTGGCAAAATCAATAAAGCAGGAAGTATTTTTAGACGATTTAAAAAGGGATGATTTTCCAAGCCCCATCTTTATTATTAGAGAGAAGGCAGGTTTTTTGGATCAACATTCTCACCCTTACGCTGTTCGAGCTTTGGTAACCGAGGGTCAAATTGATATCACCATTGGCGGAATTAAAGGCACCTATCTTGCGGGTGACCGTTTTGAGCTACTAGCAGGGCAGCTTCACTCAGAAAATTATGGTGGTAAAGGGGTTAAATACTTGGTTAGCCGTAAAGGGGTGGTTATGCAGGAAGAGTTGGGGCTTGATGCAGTTGAAGATGTTGAGTCTAGCGCCACATAACATAAAGTTTTGATCAGACCAAGAACCACCTTCGGGTGGTTTTTTATTTTCTGAGGCACATCAAGCCCAATACTTGTTAAGATCAATCAAGCATTCCTGGGAGTCATTGTTACGTATGAAAACTATTCGCCTCGCTCTATTTTTTTTAGCAACTGCTTTTATTCTTATCTCATGCTCCGAGAAGGATCCATCTAAGCTTATTCAGGTTGCAGTATCCCCAACCGTACCGCCCATGCTTTTTGAAAAAGACGGCAAATATATTGGAATAGATCAGGAAATATTCGAGGGCTATTGTAAATCGCGCGGTTGCATTTTTAATATGGTTGCATATGATTGGCTTGGTATGCTTGGGGCTGTTTCTAGTGGGCAGGCAGACGTAGCTTTTTCTGGAATCTCCATCACAAATAAACGTAAAGAAGTAATGGATTTTTCAGATCCCTACCTCACTAGCACATGGGAATTAGTGGGATTAAAAAATCGGAATATTAAAATTACTGACTTATCTCAACTTAAAAAATATACGATCGCGTACCCTACGGGTACGGTTTTTGATGACTATGTCAAAACCATCTTGCAACCCAAGGGGTATTATTCATTGGATCAGGTCAAGCTATATCCGTCCTACGCTGAGACTATGTTGGCCCTTCAAAATGGCACCATAGATTTGGTATTTGCGGACGCCGCTATGTTGACAAGCTATCAACAGACCATGCATTTGCCAGTCACCAGTGCTTATGAGGTTGTGGGCTTTGATAATTTAGGGTTTGCATTCAGAAAGGGTTCAAAGTTACGCGATGATTTCAATTTGTATTTAATGGAGTTAGGCCCAGAAAAACTCAAAGCAATTTATTCCAGATGGATTAAAAAATGATTGGGTTCTTTATGCTTACGCTAGTCCTTATTGGGGCTGTTTTTGCATCAGTGTACTTTGCAGAGGTTATTGCCAATCGAGTTGGGCAACCTTATGGAGCTCTCTTGCTGGCAGTTGCAGTAACGGTTATTGAGGTGGCTCTCATAGCGAGCATTCTGCTGTCTAGGACGCCTGGTAGTGAGGCTATTGTTAGGGACTCTATCTTCGCAACCATCATGATCGTCTGCAATGGAATTGTGGGCACATGCCTTTTAGTTGGCGCGATTAAGAGTGGTGAAACCGTATTCAAAGAGGAGGGTGCAAATATCACGCTGGGATTATTAATTACCGCATCAACTCTGGCTTTCGTTTTGCCAACCTATACCACCAGCTCACCCGGCCCAAACTACACGTTTGTGCAATTAAGAGGCGCTGCTATTGCATGTTTCGTGTTGTACCTTACATATGTATATGCGCAAACCGTGCGTCATAAAACAATGTTTTTACCTCCCGACTTTGATCAGGCAGAAGATGACTTACTCTCACATCCTAAACCAAGCAATAAAAAAACAATCTTCAGCGCCATTGGATTGATGACCTCACTTATAGGGGTAGTTCTGATCGCCAAAACACTTGCTCCGGTCATTTGGGAGGGCGTTAATGCTCTTGGTGCTCCTCGTGCGGTGGTCGGAATTTTGGTCGCCTGTTTGGTTTTATTGCCAGAATCTTTTACGGCTATTCGTCAGGCGTTGGACGGCAAGATGCAAAATTGTTTTAACTTAGCCCTAGGCTCAGGCTTAGCTAGTGTGGGTTTAACTATTCCTGTGGTGGCGGTGATTTCAGTTGTTTTTGGCATCACCCTCACGCTGGGTTTGGATGCAAAGTCTCTTGTATTTTTGATTCTTACTTTTATCCTTAGTATGATGACGATTGCAATGGGAAAAGCTACATTTGCACAGGGCGTCATGCATATCGTAGTCTTTGTGGCTTATATTCGACTAAGCGTTAATCCGTAATCTTTTATGATTCTAAGTCGGGTAAAGTTATGCTATTGAGCATTGCCCATTTAAATCAGACTGAAGAAGGAAGTGTATGACACACCATGACAAATTAATTGAAGCATTTGAAACTTATAAAGCTGAGCACGAAAAGTTTCAAGATAAGGGTATCAAGGCCTCTGCTGCTAGAGCTCGTAAAGCCCTTCAAGAAATTGCAGGATCTTGCAAAGAGCGACGTAAAGAAATTACTGCCCATAAGGAGTTGCTCGAGGGAAAACCAAAGGGCGATGGAATGTCACAAGACGCAGCGCGACATGCGCATATCAGAAAATAATGAGTTGACTTAATCGAAGCTACCTTCGGGTAGTTTCTTTTTTAGAGGTCCACGTTTTCTAGAGCAAACCCTTTTAAGTGACTCGTGTCAGTCCAGCGCTCAACGTTCCATGACTGACCATCATGAATGAGCCAGTTTAATGAAGCGTTGGGGACGGAAACTATTCGAGCAGTATTGAGCGCTTGCCCACTGGCAATTCGGTACATCATATCGAGCGTCCCGCCATGGCTAACCAAGAGGACGGTTTTCCCAGAATGCCTTTCGCGCATAACTCTTAAAACATTTTGGACGCGTAGCGCAAACTGAGCAATACTTTCTCCCCCTTCTAATTCATGGTCAAGATCACGAGCAATATGCGCCCTCCATAGGTCTGGCTTAATATGAGGGGCATTGGGAATGGTTAAGCCTTGTAGCGCCCCAAAGTGCCTTTCTCGCAGTTCGGGCATTACTATCGCCGGCATCTTCAATTCCTGAGCAATCGCATTGGCTGTATCAGCCGCTCTTTTAAGGTCGCTGGTATATATAGCATCGAAATTGAGGGTTACTATTTTTAATGCTGCAGCCACCTGAATGGCTTGAGCTCTACCCCTGTGGTTGAGTTCAATATCAGTGTGACCTTGCAAGCGACGTTCTGCGTTCCAGCGTGTTTCGCCATGGCGAATAAGGCAGAGACGAGTAGTGTTCATTTGTCGTTAAAAAATAACTGGTTTGGGTGATGAGGTGAGTTGTGGGCATGGGGAATAGATAGTTCGCTCCCAGAAAAGAGCGTGCCAGATTCTAGGATCGCCGCTCTGATGCCGCCTCGAGTGCTAAATGCGTTAATAAAATCTGGTTTTTTTAAAAGTTTCGCAGGCCTTTGACAGGGATCACATAGTTCAATACCTTTGAGTGCAAGACCGCCTAAATAAAAAGTCCTACCAACCAGCTGATTGAGTTCTTCGGAGGATATTTGGCTAATAATGATATTGCGTCGAGTTTCAGACCCAGTAAATTGAGGGTGATGATTAATTTCTAGCAGATGATTTGCTGTCCTTATGCCATCCTCGGCAATAAGCGAGATGTGTCGCACTTTAATGGGGGTTGCTTTAGAGAATGTCCCGATACCTTGTGCATATCTGTCGCCCTGTATTCCGATGTGAGCCATCAACTCTGCCTTAATAACTTTCTGCATAGGCACCCCAGCATCTGGAGCAACATAAATGGAGCGAATAAAGGGGGCTAGCTTCATAAAAAATCAATGGCTATAACATCTTCTAATTAAAAAAGCCCCGTTATTATCGGGGCTTGGTAACTATGCCACTACAGCGCTTGGTGCCGGACTTAATTTATTCAGTGCCCGCTGAATTTTATTTTTGTCTTTTGGCTTTGTGCTTGTTTCCAGCATCTTGGTGAGCTGAGCAAGGTTTAGGGGCCCTAATCTCGCCTTACCAGTTTTGGTGAGCATGGGGTCATTTTTTCTGTTTCTTTGATTTTGGCCAACAGCCATATATTTTCCTAGAGTATTGGAATGATGAATCGATGAGACTAGCTCAGAAGATCCCCCTACCTAGGGCGCAAAATAGTGATCATAGGTCAGAATAACAGTTATCAAGATTGGAAGCCATTATTACGGACGCTCCATATTGGCCAATTTAACAGCCCATTTAGTTTCGCGATGCTTTTAATTCTTCCTGGCGACTTTATTGCATTTGTCTTGCGTGCCCCTTTTGATGGGTTTATTGGCGAGTCTTGGTTGGGTTAAGGCGCAAGTAAGCTGGCTGGGTATTTTTGGACAAGCTTACCTATGTTCGGATCATAACTTCAACTACCCGCCCAACCTTTGCCGGCCTTATGGGCTTAATGATGTCCTTGTGCGTTAGGTTAGTAACAACTCTCATAAGGGCTGGTGCAGCTGGGAGTTTTTATGTGGCTGGCTTGCAGCACATCCTGCAACCATTATTTGTATTTTGATTTTTAAGGCGTTGGCCAGCAAAATGAACACTAAGATGCTGGAATGTATTAATAGATAATTCAAGCATTATGTTTAATATTTATAGAGATCTCCGATGAAAGCATATTTACCCACAATATTGTGTTGCACTCTTGGGCTGACAGCTTGTGCAGCTGTTTATACCGATGGATCAGATGCTAACAAAGTTACTTTTTTAAATAGCAGTGGAGAATCTATCTCCGAACTAAGTCAAAAAGCTGGAGCTTATTGTGCCCAATATGGAAAAGTAGCCACTTTTAGAAATAGCGACACCAAGCTGGTCGCTATATTTGATTGCAGATCCCCAAATTAGGTTATTAAAGTTGGCGCTTATCCGGCCAGGTTGGATTGGTAGATAAGCCCTGCATGCTCCCGCAAGGCGTGGAACTGAATGGACCCCCAACGTTGTTGGGCAACATCAAGCTCTGACTTATGCGATGCTAAAAATACAGAGGCGCCAACAACATCTTCTGCCATGCGGTGAAGATTTTCTTGGATAAATTTTTTCAAGGCGACTGGGTCATCTGAGCTTACCCAGCGCGCGAGGTTATAACGCGCGGGTAGCAAACGAACTTCAGCGCCATATTCAGTTTGCAGGCGATGACTTACTACCTCGAACTGTAGTTGCCCAAAAGCACCTAACAACATTGTGCCGCCAATCATAGGGCGAAACACTTGAATTGCCCCTTCTTCGCCCAACTGCATAAGGCCAGTACGAAGCTGTTTTGATCTCAGAGGATCTGCGGACTCAACCATGCGGAATATTTCTGGGGCAAAAAATGGCAGACCTGTAAATTGCAACTGCTCACCCTCAGTAAGGGTGTCTCCTAGCCTAAGCAGGCCGTGATTTGGCAGGCCAATAATGTCGCCAGGAAAGGCCTCATCTAAAATATCACGCCGTTGTGATAAAAAAGACAAGGCATTATTAGTGCGCACTTCTTTGCCGTTGCGGCAAATCTTTAATTTCATGCCTCGTTGAAAATGTCCCGAACAAATGCGCAAGAAAGCTACGCGATCTCGATGCGCGGGATCCATATTCGCCTGAATCTTAAATACGACTGCCGAGAATTTATTTTCAGCGGGGCTGACCTCTCGTTGCAAAGCTTTTCGAGACCCAGGCGATGGTGCTAGTTCAACGAGAGTATTAAGAATCTCTCGGACACCAAAGTTATTAATAGCAGAGCCAAAGAACACGGGTGATTGACGACCAGCCAAAAAGGCTGCACGATCAAATGCGGGCATAGCGTTCCTGATGAGATCCACCTCAGCAAGAGCGGTTTCTAAGTCCACACCAAGACGTTCTTTTAACGCAGGATCATAGACATCAACAACAGCATGAGAGTCTTCCGTGATGCGATCTTCACCCGCCTTAAACATGCGCATTTGCATTTTGGCGATATCAATGACGCCCGCAAATGACTTACCCATACCAACTGGCCAAGTAAAGGGAACCACTTCAATACCCAGGGCAGTTTCAATCTCATCCATCAATTCCATTGGAGGCTTCACTTCACGGTCCATCTTATTGATGAAGGTGACGATGGGTGTATTGCGTGCGCGGCATACTTCAAGTAGTCGCAATGTTTGGGATTCAACGCCATTGGCGGCATCAATCACCATCAAGGCAGAGTCCACTGCAGTTAAAACGCGATAGGTGTCTTCCGAGAAGTCTTGGTGGCCCGGGGTGTCTAGAAGGTTAATGATGCAGTTTCGATACTCCATCTGCATTACGGAACTTGCTACAGAAATACCACGTTGTTTTTCAATCTCCATCCAGTCAGAAGTAGCATGCCTAGTTGCTTTACGAGCCTTAACGCTTCCGGCAATTTGAATGGCGCCTGCGTACAGCAGAAGTTTTTCTGTAAGCGTGGTTTTACCCGCATCTGGGTGAGAGATGATCGCAAAACTGCGACGTCTTAAAACTTCTGCGCCTGGGGTGCTGGATGATGTGGTGTCGATGGTAATTCTGCGCTTAATCTAGGGTTGGACAAGATTATAAGCGGGCATCGCCTTCTTAGAACTGCTCGTGGGGACCAACAAATCGCCATTTACCGGGCGGAAGAGTGCCCAATGAAATTCTACCCATGCGAACCCGCTTTAAGCCCAATACCTTTAGGCCGACCATTTCGCACATTTTTCGAATCTGACGTTTGCGACCTTCACGCAAGACGAAACGTAGTTGATCTTCGTTTTGCCAACTTACTTGAGCTGGCTTTAAAGCTACGCCGTCCAGCTCCAAACCATGCTTTAAGCGATCTAAGTCATCAAAGGAGAGTGCACCTTCAACCCTGACTAAATACTCTTTTTCAATGGGGCTGCTCTCTCCAATGAGGAGTTTTGCAATGCGACCATCTTGAGTTAATACCAGCATCCCAGTTGAGTCAATATCCAAGCGACCAGCTGGTGCCAAGCCGCGGGTATTAAAACGCGGGTTTCTGCCTCTATCTAAAGGGCTGGGAAAGTAGTTTTCCGGAGTTATTAGCGATGCTGCTGGTGGGTAGTCTTTTTCATCATCAAAATGCGAGATGAACCCAACCGGCTTGTTGAGGATTACGGTTATACGGGATGCCTGCTGGACTTTCGCGCCAGATTGCAGCTCAATTTTTTGGCCACGAAAGGCACGAGAACCCAGCTCGTTCACAACCTCGCCATCAACGGTAACCAGCCCTTGCTCTATATAAGAGTCTGCCTCGCGACGAGAGCAGAGCCCCAGCTCAGAGAGTAGTTTTGAAACGCGAACTTTTTCTTCCATGGCTACATTATCGGGCAAGCGCTCGGCTCATTGGGCTAAGGGTATGATTGAGCCAGTAAATATTACTGCTTACGTTAAATAAAGGAATTAAATTGACCATTACACTAAAAAAACCCCCAATTTATAAAATTCTTTATTTTCAGGTACTTACAGCTGTTGTAGTGGGCGTTTTACTGGGGCATTTTTACCCTTCAATCGGGGTAGAAATGAAGCCTTTTGGGGATGCTTTCATTAAAGGCATCAAAATGCTTATCGCCCCCATTATTTTTTGTACTGTAGTGCTTGGCATTGCTGGTATGGAAGATATGAAAAAGGTAGGCAAAACTGGTGGCTTAGCCCTTTTGTATTTTGAGGTTGTAAGCACAATTGCGCTCTTGGTGGGTCTGGTGGTGGTGAATGTTCTGCAACCTGGCGTTGGCATGAACATTGATCCGGCTAGCTTGGATACTAAAGGTATTGCCGCTTATACAGGCCCAGGCAAGATAGGAACTACGACAGAATTTCTACTCAACATCATTCCTAATACGATGGTTGATGCATTTGCAAAAGGAGAGATTTTACAAATACTCTTTATCGCCGTTCTCTTTGGATTTGCTTTACATAAGTTTGGCGGTCGAGGAACCATGGTGTTTGATTTGATAGAAAAGTCATCCCATGTTCTTTTCGACATCATCAGCATCATTATGAAATTTGCACCTATTGGAGCATTTGGTGCCATGGCATTTACCATTGGTAAATATGGTGTTGGCACTTTATTTTCCCTAGGCAAATTGATGGGCGCTTTTTACATTACCTGCCTTATTTTTATATTTGTCGTCTTGGGTCTCATTGCGCGCTTTAATGGATTTAATATTTTTAAATTCGTACGCTACATTAAAGAAGAGCTTTTAATTGTTTTAGGTACGTCTTCTTCTGAATCAGTTTTGCCACGCATGATGGAAAAGATGGAGCTTTTGGGCGCGAAGAAAAGTTGCGTGGGTCTAGTTATTCCAACGGGGTACTCATTTAATTTAGACGGCACCTCTATTTACCTAACCATGGCCGCAGTCTTTATTGCGCAGGCTACGGATACGCCAATGACCATCATGCAGCAGGTTACTCTCCTGCTGGTATTGCTATTAACATCTAAAGGTGCAGCGGGTGTAACTGGCAGCGGATTTATCGTATTAGCTGCAACTCTGTCTGCAGTCGGCAATGTACCTGTTGCTGGCCTGGCAATCATCTTGGGTATTGATCGATTTATGTCTGAAGCGCGCGCGTTAACTAACTTGGTGGGCAATGGGGTTGCCACAATCGTAGTTGCCAAATGGACTGGCGAGTTAAATCAAAAACAATTAACTGCAGCGCTTAATCGCGATAGTTGGGTTGAGGCTCAAGAGCCTGAGGTATTGCTAGACCGTCAACATGAGAAGATGCGTTAATTCTTTTGTTTAATGCCTAGATCGTTTATTGACGATCTAGGTCCTAACAATGTGAACGCTACAAGGAGCCTCTTCAACTATCTTTGTCATCGAGGTTCTCCAGGGGGTCACTTTATTTGGCATCTTATGGGATGCGCCAATTAAGATGAGCGATGCATCATTATCTTTTGCAAACTCGACAATCCGAGATGCGGCATTAAGAGCTTCTAGTACGTGATAAGAAATTCGTTCGGGCGGTAGCTTAAGGGGCTTTGCCCATTCCATTAGTTGAACTAAATGTCCTCGCACAATACCGCTAGCAGTTTGACTTTCTTGCTTGCCCTCATAAGTAGGCGTACCGGCAATTGTGCTGATGCAAACCAAGCGACTCTCAGGATAGGCATTTAATAAATTTTTTGCCGTTGTTTGCATGCGCTCACGCAAATCTTCGTCTGACTGCCGGGTATCAATGGCTGCAATCATTAAGGGGGCATCTAGGTTGGTCATGCTGGGGCGAGGGCTCGGTGAAGGCTCGTACCCAGCCGCTCGTATCCAG
Organism: uncultured beta proteobacterium; assembly: GCA_903846025.1. GTDB lineage: Bacteria > Pseudomonadota > Gammaproteobacteria > Burkholderiales > Burkholderiaceae > Polynucleobacter. The sequence goes on from CAIMZP010000132.1 coordinate 39,811, forward strand.
CGCTTGAGATGCTCCCAAAAACTCAAGGGCTCTACTCGCTCTGAGCGCTCGGTAAGCACAACACTTTCAGGATCACGCAGTACCTGTCGTAAACGCGTTGCGCTCTGATAGCGGTCTGCAGCGCGCGACTCTAAGCAACGTAAAACAACCTCTTGTAGCCAACGCGGGATTTCTTTTCTAATTGCACGAGGTGGAAAAGCCTGCGCCCACATGCGTTTTCGCAGGCCCCCCATCGTTTGTGGATTGCCGAAGGGAAGTGCGCCAGTTAGCATCTCATACATGATGACGCCAATAGAGAAAATATCGCTACGGGAGTCTGAGCGAACCCCGACAACCTGCTCTGGAGAAATATAAGGCGCCGAACCGATCCCTTTACGCATTTCCTCGGCAAGTAAATCGGGGTAGCGTGAGTGGTGTGACAAACCAAAATCAATCAGCGTTAATTTGCCTTTGTCATCAATCAGAATATTTTCTGGTTTGATATCCAAATGGATAGCGTCTTGAGCGTGGAGCGATTGAACTGCCTGAGCAAGGTCGGCGCCAATGTGTATCACCTCATCTATGCTGAATTTTTTGCCTTCTTTGATTAGGTCTTCTAGTGGGTGCCCCGACACTCGTTCCATAGCAATGTATGGGTGCGTAGCCATATTGCCCGAACCCAAATACTTGGGTACATGGGGGCTCTTGAGTGCGCGCAAGATAGTTAATTCAGTTTCGAAGCCAATCAAGCTTTCTACGGGCTGATCCCTGCCTACTCTGGGAATTTTCAAAAGGATTGGCATGTCAATCCCTTCTTTGGTTGCAGAGAATAAGCTGGCCATGCCGCCGCGATGAACTTCTGGACCCAAGAGGAATCCGTCCACTATCTTGCCCTCTTGGAAGATATCGTCTACGGCTTGAATATCAGTCTTAATGGCCATGGGTAAGTTAATTGCCAGTGATCAGGCGGTTGGCCAGATCTTCTGGTAGACCTGCGCGCCGGACCTTTTCAGCGGCGGTAAATTGATCGTATTCAATGCGATGGAAGGTGAGTACTTCGGATTCAGGCTCAAACACCGCAAAGCAGGCCTCAGGATTTCCATCTCTGGGCTGACCTAGTGAGCCGACCACGCTGACCCATTGTCGATGTCGCATTACAGGTACCTCATCTCCAGGATGTGGTGCAAAGCGGATGAGCTTACCAACGGCGCTCTGATAGAACAGAGCTTGTTCATGAGAGTGCCCAACAAAGGTGTAAATTTTCCCTGAGCTCTGAGCGCAAAGCCAGGCACTCATGCTATCGGTAATGTAATTCCACTCTTCTGGGTTATGGGCAGAAGCATGCGTAAAGCAGATATTTTCTTCATTTACGATCAAGGGCAAATCTTTAAGGAATTGCACCTGAGAGGCGCTGAGTTGCGATTTGGTCCACTCGATGGCGGCATTTGCATTTGCATTCATACGATTGCGATAGTCTTTAAAGACCGCCTCGTCATGATTGCCTATCACTGCGATTGCTTTATTAGATGCAACCAATTCACCTATGCGATCAATGAGTGCGCAGGGATCGGCGTTATAACCCACAATGTCACCTAAGAAGACCATGCGAGTTACGCCAAGCTCTTTGGCTCTAGCCATGCCGGCCTCAAAGGCCTCTAAATTACTGTGAAGGTCGGCAAAAAGCCCAATACGCTCGCTCATGGATTAATAATATGGCAAAAGTACTATTTACAGAAGATCTAGTAGGGGCTTGTTTTATTAAAGGGACGGTTTTTAAAGCGCTTGTGAACCCAATAGTATTCAGCAGGGCGCAGACGAATTTCTTTTTCGAATGCAAGGTTTAGTCGGGCTGTATCAGCAACAGGGTCATCGCTTGGAAAGTGATCTAATGGTTTGCTAATCTTGCAAATATAACCCGATTCATCTGGCTTTAATGAGGTGATCATCATGCACACTTCAGCGCCAGAGATTTTGGCAAGTCGCGATACGGCGGTAATTGTGTTGGTTTGAATATTAAAGAAGGGGACAAAGGTGGAGTCCTTTATACCCAAATCAATATCAGGAGCAATGATGATGAAGCTTCCCTTGCGAATTTCGCGAATAATCTCAAGGGAATTGCCTTGACGATCTATAGAGTTACCGCCAAAGCGATTACGCCACTCTACAATTTTTCGATTAAAAAAAGGATTTTTCATTCGCTGGAAAAATCCTGATGTCCGCGGCCAGCCCTTTTCTTTGGCAAGCGCGCTCAAAATAATGCTACCCTCGATTCCAGTGAAGTGCATATTAACCAAAATACGCGGTTTTCTATCCGAAAGATCTACCTCGGATCGCACTTCAATCATTTTGCTTAACTGGTACACGCTACCGAGCCAAATAATGCTTTTCTCAACTAGGCTGCGACCAAGAAGGCGCCAGTGCTGTTTGCTTAACTCTTTAATTTGCTGAGCACTGAGTTCTGGAAAGCACAAGTGCAAATTCGTTTGGACAACCTGATTACGTTCGCTGGGAATGTGTGCGGCAAGAAATCCTATGCCATATCCAATCGAAACTAATACCTTATAAGGAAGGATCGATAAGAGTTTAAGAAATGCAACTCCAAAATAATTAGAAAGCGTTTTAAACAAGCTGGCTTTATTCGGTTTCGTAACGCGATAAAGATTTGGCGTAACGTACATGAAGTTCATCCGTGGAGCCAATGGACATATTCAGGTCGTTCACAAGGCCGGTGTCAAGGCGGTATGCCCACCCATGCACCGTAAGATTTTGACCTCGAGCCCAAGCATCTTGGACAATGGTAGTTTCGCAAACGTTGACAACCTGCTCAATCACATTGAGTTCGCAGAGGCGGTCTTGACGTTTAAGAGTGGGAATAAAATCGCCTAAATATCGTTCATGTTTCTGGTGCACATCCTTGACATGGCGCAACCAATTGTCAGCAAGTCCCACGCGATGATCATTAAGCGCCACGTTGACACCAGCGCAACCATAGTGACCAACCACCAATATATGCTTAACTTTGAGTAAATCGATTGCAAATTGGATGACAGACAAGCAATTAAGATCGGTATGAACGACTACGTTAGCAATATTGCGATGAACAAATAATTCTCCCGGCAGCAGATTAACGATTTCATTTGCGGGAACGCGACTATCAGAACACCCAATCCACAGGTATTCTGGGGCCTGTTGAGAAACCAGGCGCTTAAAGAAGTCGGCATCCTTGGTAACCATGCTTTCAGCCCACTCGCGATTGTTCACAAATAGATGGTCTAAAGCGTTTGAGTTCTTCATAATCATGTTTTCAGTTTAAAGTACTTTGATGACGCCGATTTGGTTAAAAAAAACAGCTACAGGCATTGCGCTAAATTTACATTGCCAGCCAGGTGCGAAGCTAACTAAGGTCGTCGGCCTGCACGATGGATGCCTCAAAATCTCTTTGAAAGCTCCGGCAATTGAAAATAAGGCCAATGAAATGCTCTTGGCTTGGCTTTCCAAGCAATTAAAAGTGCCTCAAAAACAAATTCAATTTCTATCTGGACAAAACAGTCGCATAAAGCGCGTGGAAATTTGGGGGTCAATTACTCTAGAGCAAATTACCGAAGCACTTAGCCCTTAAGTTTTACCAAAAAATAGCCCACAAAATTCCAAGAATAAGCACCCATTTTCCAACGTAATAAACGGTGCGATGGCTTGCCTTCAGCTTTTTGGCTTGGGATCTGAGGTAGTAAAAGTATTTAAAAAGAACATTTACAAAGCCTACTTGTTCGCCCTCTACATTCTGTGAGGAGGCCGCACTCATAACATAGCGCCCAAACCATTGATTAATAATTTGCACAAGCCTTGTGTAAACTGGGCGCTCTACGTCGCAAAACAAAACAATGCGTTGGTGATCAGTTTCATTAGCAGCATAGTGAATATAGGTTTCATCAAACATTACTGGTTCGCCATCTTTCCAGAAATAACGCTCTCCATCGACCTCAATAAAGCACTTAGGGTCATTTGGGGTTACTAAGCCTATGTGATAGCGCAATGAGCCTGCATAGGGGTCGCGATGGCGTACTAGGGTGGCTCCTGGGGGTAGGGAGGCAAACATGGCCGCCTTGATAGAGGGAATGGACTTAAGTAGAGCAACCGTTTTAGGGCAATTGGCTTGAGCCGAAGGCATTTCTTTGCCATACCAATAGAGATGAAAGCGCTTCCAGCCAGTTCGGAAAAATGAATTAAAGCCGATATCGTTATACCCTGTTGCTGCCGCAATTGCACCGTCTGCATTTAGGGCAAGCGCTTCTTCACGGATCATTTTCCAGTGATCTTGCAAGGGTTGCATTTCGGGAAACTGGCGAACAGGAATAAATGCACTCGCTTTAATTTTAGAAAATAAATAGAGCAGGGTATTAATCGGGGCAAGTAGCACCTGATAGTCAGTTAAGGATCTCACCAGCCCAAAACGTACTTTCCCCCTGAAATAGACGTATATCGCGGAAGCAATAAAGATAAAAAAAATGATGTGACGTAATTGCATGAAAAATTACCATTTAGCCTAAGTGTTCTTATTTTAATTTGTATGGAGACAACTTTCTGTCTATTTATAGGTGAGCTATGCTCATATACTCAATGGGAGAAAAAAGCCCTTTTAGACACCTATTTAAGGCTGCGGCAGGCTATTTACTGGAGAAAACTGTATGAATCGATTCATCAAATGGCTTCTAAGCTTTGTATTCATTGGGGTATTGGCACTTGCTGGCTATACCTGGATCATGCTGAATTGGAGTTATGGCAGCGGAGAACGGGCAGGATACGTTCAGAAATTCTCCAATCGAGGTTATGTCTGCAAGACTTGGGAGGGTGAGTTGGCGATGGTTTCAATGCCTGGAACGATGTCAGAAAAGTTCTTTTTTACGGTCCGTGATGATGCTGTAGCGCAAAAAATTAATGCTAATTTAGGGAAAAAGGTTGCATTAAGGTATGACCAACATATTGGTTTGCCATCCAGTTGTTTTGGCGATACCGAGTATTTTGTATCCAATATTACTGTTTTAGAGGATTAAAAAGCACCGACTAAAAATATTGCTGTAGCGCAGCTTTATTTTTGTAAATTTTTGTGGTTAAAATCATGTAAGCGCACTGTGCGCCGACATCAATATTTATAAGGAGCATCACTTGAACAAAGCAGAACTAATCGCAGCTATTGCTGACGACGCTGAGATCTCAAAAGCTAAAGCTGAATTTGCATTGAATTCTGCTATTGAGCAAATTATCAAAACTGTTACAAAGGGCGATTCAGTTCAACTGATTGGCTTTGGTACTTTCTCTTCCGGTAAACGTGCTGCACGTATGGGTCGCAACCCAAAAACTGGTGAGCCACTCAAAATTGCTGCTGCAAAAACTGTTAAGTTTTCTGCTGGTAAAGCGTTTAAAGATTCAGTTAACAAGCGTAAGAAATAATTCTTTCTTTGTTAACAAAAAAGCCCGGCATGCCGGGCTTTTTTGTTTTCGCTATTTGTCTAGAGCAGTAAGCGCGGGCGAAGTGTTGAGAGCGACTTAACTCTGCACTAAGCGTCGATGACGATGAATGCTCATCAGTATTCCCGCACCAAATCCTAGTGTAACTAAAGCAGTTCCACCGTAGCTAATAAAGGGGAGGGGAACGCCTACAACTGGCAGTAAACCACTCACCATTCCGATATTGACAAACGCATAGGTAAAGAAAATAAGCGTTACAGACGCACCAAGTAATCGGGTGAATAAATTAGGGGCGCCTAAAGAGATGGCAAGACCTCGTTTGATGAGTGCAAAAAACAGCGCCAATAAAATAAGGTTTCCAAGGAGGCCAAACTCCTCCGAGTAAACAGCAAATACAAAGTCAGTATGCTTCTCCGGAATAAATTCCAAATGCGCTTGCGTTCCTTGAAACCACCCTTTGCCAAAAAACCCGCCAGAACCGATAGCAATCATAGATTGAATGGTATGAAACCCCTTTCCAAGAGGGTCGCTACTTGGGTCGAGTAATGTGCATACGCGGTGCTTTTGATAGTCCTGAATAAAAGGCCATGCAAGGTCGGGTGTGCATATCGTATTGCCAAAAATAATAATGAGCGAAATCCCGATTACAGCAATTACAACGAAAGGTAGAATCCACTTCCAAGGTAGTCCCGCCAAAATAATGACATAAAGCCCCGCAGCAAAAACTAATAGTGCAGTGCCAAGATCTGGTTGGCGGGCAATGAGCAAAACGGGAATGACAAGTATGATAGCGGCAACGCCATAGTCCCACGATTTTTTTAAACCCTCGCGTTTTTGAAAGTACCACGCCAACATCAGAGGCATTGCAATTTTCATAATCTCTGAAGGCTGAATCACAAAGCCAATATTGAGCCAACGGCGCGCACCTTTTTTAATTAATCCAAATGCAGCCACTGAAATTAGCAAGACAATACCTAGGCTATAAATCCACACGGCCGCAGTTTCTAGCCACTTTGGGGGGATCCGGGAAACAGCCCACATTACTAAAAAAGAGAGTGCAAGATTACGTAGCTCATCCTCGACAAGGACAGGCGTATTTTGACTGGCCGATAGGAAGGTAAAAAATCCTACTACCGCTAAGCCAAGCAGAATAAGGCCAAGCTGGCGATCAAGTCCAGAAAAAAAACTGAAGAATATTTTCTTAATATTTTTTATGGCGCCCTTTTCCATTCGGGAACCTCCTTGGGCCATTTGCCTTCAATGTAGTAGTCCAGAGCCTTGCGAGCAATTGGTGCGGCGTATTGCGCACCGAAGCCTGCGTTCTCAACGACCATCGCAATCACAATTGTTGGTTTATCTGCGGGTGCAAATGCCGTAAATAAAGCATGATCACGTAGAAATTCAGCGGTAGACCCATGCTTGTAGTCTTTAGAGTTCAAGCTAAATACTTGGGCTGTACCAGTCTTACCGCCAGCAACATATCCAGCCCCTTGAAATGCAGCCGCTGAAGTGCCTGAGCGATTGACTTCTATCATCGCATTTTTTATGACCTCTATATTTTCAGGCTTGAGATCAATTCGATAACTTTCTTTGGGGGTAGTCAATACACGATGACGAGTAAATGGATCCTCGACTGCTTTCACTAAATGGGGTTTCATCACAATGCCGTTATTTACTACATTTGCCATGGCATGGGCTAATTGAAGAATGGTAAATGCGTTGTAACCTTGGCCAATTCCCAGTGAAATAGTTTCGCCTTCATACCACTTTTGCTGCTCGGGCTTCTTAAAGGTATTTTTTTTCCACTCAGTAGATGGTAAAACACCTCTTGACTCACCTTGTAAGTCAATCCCGGTAATCTGACCAAAGCCTAAGGGCTTCATAAAATCATGAATCATGTTAACGCCCATATCGCGGGCCAGCATGTAGTAATAGGTATCGCAAGATTCAACGATAGACTTTTGCATATCAACAGTTCCATGACCGCCCTTTTTGTCATCACGGAAGGTGTGATTGCCAAAATCAAAATAGCCTGGATCAAAAATAGTTTGAGACGGAGTGCGCTTTTTATTTTCTAGAGCAGCCAAAGCCATAAATGGCTTATAGGTTGACCCGGGAGGGTAGATACCTTTAAGAGGACGGTTGTAAAGCGGCTTTTGTGGGGAGTCATTCAGCTCTTTCCAAGTTACCGAATCAATGCCCTCAACAAAATCATTGGGGTTAAAGTTGGGCTTTGATACAAAGGCCAGAACATCTCCTGTTGCGGGCTCAATTGCTACAAATGCACCACGAAAATTTCCATATAACTCTTCAACTAAATACTGTAATTTGATGTCGACAGAAAGCACCACATTTTTACCCGGTATTGATGGTGAGCTAGACAAAGTGCGAACTGGCTTTCCACCGGCAGTAATTTCCACTTGATCGTACCCAGGCACGCCACGCAATACATTTTCATAGCTTTGTTCTAATCCAATTTTTCCAACGTACTGAATGCCAGGCAAAAAGGAGGTTTGCAAAGCATCGGGATCGTCCTCTTTAGACCCTTCAATTTCAGCCTGCATTCTCTCTTTATCTCTCTGAGAAACTCGGCCAATATAACCAATGAGATGTGAAGCTAACTCGTTATAGGGGTACTCACGGAAGCTCCGAGCTCGGATTTCAACGCCAGGAAAGCGGTATCGGTTGGCCATAAATCGAGCAGTTTCGGCTTCGGTCAGCATCGAGCGCAGTGGAAAAGTGCCCATTTTTCTAGAATCTTCCATTGAGCGTTTGAAATTTCGCCGGTCGCGCGCTGATATCAGCACAATCTTTGATAAATCCTCAATGAGATCATCTACACCCTCTTTTATCTCCTCCGCATTAACATCCAAAGTGAGTGCTGAATAGTTCCTTCCGATCACAATGCCATTGCGATCGATAATAAGACCCCTATTTGCAGGGGCGGGCACTAAGGCTATTCGGTTATTTTCTGCCAAGAGAGCATATTTTCCATGGCTGACCAACTGAAGCCAAACCAATCTAGTCACTAGCAATATAAAGCAGAAGGTGACAAACAGGGTCGCAATGTGAATGCGCTCCTGAAAGGAATCTAAATCTGGTTTTTTAAAAGAAACCATTAGACTTTTTAGATGGGACGATTGTGATCAACGTCAATTGGGCGACGTTGTGGTGCTAACAAAATGCGAGTTGCGATTGGCCATAACAGAGCCTCTATGAGTGCTTGAATTGCCCCTGTCAAAGCCCACCAGTAAAATTCGCCACTTAAAAGCCAATGCGCTAAAACTGGAAATAGGGATACCAATAAAAAGAGAGGTAGCAGATGCAGGGCTTGAGTAAAAATACCCAGAGGAATAATGCGTCTATGCCAGGAGATCGCAAGATAGGCAACCAGTGAGTAGCTGAAGGCATGCAAACCCAGGAGGTCTGAGTTATGCACGTCCATCATTAGGCCTAGTAGAAATGCCAAAATAACGCTGACATGGCGATGCTGGTGAATGTTCCAAAATACAATGCAGATAATTAGCCAGTCAGGTACCCAGCCATAATTTCCAATCGGCAGCAGATTAAGCATCAGCGCACAGAAAAGACTGAAATAGATAAACGCCCGATTAACTGGGCGCAAAATATAGCCGCTCTGATAGTCAATCATTGCACACCTCGTGCGCGAGTTTGGCGTCTACCGGGAGCATTCGTAGTGGGTACGACGGACTTGTTGGTAATTGCGGAGGCTTTTGCATCCCACAAAGGGTCATACAAAAAAGCCAATGCTTGACGATAGCGATTCACGGGGGATACTGGCACACAAAATACATTGGATGAGTTTTGATCTGCATTACGTTCGATGCGGCTAATAACAGCAACGGCGAAGCCTGGTGGATAAACGCCATCGATGCCGGAGGTGATTAACACGTCTCCGACTTCTAGGTCGCTTGCAACAGGAAGATAACGGAGCTCTAATGGGTTGCCGCGGCCAGCTCCAAAAACAGCAGCTCTAAGACCGTTGCGTGCAACTTGCACGGGAACCGCAAAGTCTCGATCTTCTAATAAAGATACTTCAGCCGAGTGATCATAAATTCGAACTACCTGACCTAGAATTCCTGCGTCGTTAGCGATAGGGTTGCCCAACTTCAGACCATCGCTGCTTCCTCTGTTTATCACAATGCGTTGCGAGATTGGATTGGGTGGGTTAAACAGAATTTCTACTGGAAGTGTTTTGAATGAAACCTGCTTTTGTAGGTCCATTAACTGACGCAAGTTTTGATTTTCAATTAAGAGAAACTCAGATTGATTTGCCAGTAGCGAAAGTTCTGCTTGGCGCACTTTCATCACTTGATTTTCCTTATCAAGCGTACTGCGCGTCGTGAGATATTCGGAGCTTGCTTCAAATGCATCTCTTGGTGTCAGCATGACGTACTCCAGTGGACGCAAAATCCAGTTGACGGAGTTACGAATGGGATCGAGGGCTTTAAAGCGAAAATCAATCAGCATCAAAGCAATGCTGATTGAGAGGCAGACAATCAGTTTGACTAAGGCAGGAATGCCTTGTCTGAAAAGAGGAGGGGCGCTATGTTGCAATTCCCTAGTCGACGATTAAGTTGCTTACTCTTGCGAGAATACGCCGCCTAGCTTATCCATGCGCTCTAAGGCAATACCGCAACCACGAGCGACGCAAGTGAGGGGGTCTTCTGCGACATGAATAGGTAGACCAGTTTCTTCCATAAGGAGGCGATCGAGGTCGCGCAACAGTGCGCCACCACCAGTCAACATCATGCCCCGTTCTGCGATATCTGAAGCAAGCTCAGGTGGAATTTGTTCGAGCGCTGCTTTGACGGCAGTCACAATTTGGTTTAATGGATCGGTCAATGCTTCTAGCACTTCATTGCTAGTAACGGTAAAGCTACGAGGGATTCCCTCGGAAAGATTGCGCCCCTTTACTTCCATTTCACGTACTTCTGCACCAGGGAATGCGGAGCCAATTGTTTTCTTAATTAATTCAGCAGTTTGTTCGCCGATCAACATGCCGTAGTTACGGCGGATGTAATTCGTAATGGCTTCATCAAACTTGTCACCGCCAACACGAACGGATCCTTTGTAAACCATCCCACCCAATGACATAACGCCTACTTCGGTTGTGCCACCACCAATATCAACCACCATTGAACCGGCAGCTTCAGAAACGGGCAGGCCGGCGCCAATCGCAGCGGCCATTGGCTCTTCAATTAAAAATACTTGAGATGCGCCGGCGCCTAATGCAGATTCGCGAATCGCACGACGCTCAACTTGGGTTGAACCACAAGGAACGCAAATAATGATGCGTGGGCTTGGTTTTAAAAGCTTGCTTTCATGCACCAGCTTAATAAATTGCTTGAGCATTTGCTCGGTAATAGTGAAATCGGCAATAACACCGTCTTTCATGGGGCGAATCGCCTCAATATTTCCTGGAACACGCCCCAGCATTGCTTTTGCTTCTTTGCCGACGGCTAAAATAGTTTTTTTGCCATTTGGGCCGCCTTCTGTGCGAATTGCCACAACAGAGGGCTCATCAAGCACAATACCTCTTTCACGCATGTAAATTAGAGTGTTGGCGGTGCCTAGGTCGATGGCTAGGTCATTAGAAAAGTAGCTGCGGAAAAAACCAAACATGATGTAGTGGGAAAATAGTAAGTGTTAATAAAAATATATAGGAATGATACTCCAGCGCCCATGAAACTTGATGATGTCCAGCGCATTGCGCACCTTTCCATGCTTGAGTTAAATCAGGCCGAAGCCGAGGCAATACTGCCTCAATTGCAGGCTGTTTTTTCTTTGGTTGAGGAAATGCAGGCAGTTGATACAACTGGGTTGGAGCCTTTGGCTCACCCGATCCTCTTTTTACGGGATTTAGCGCAACCTTTGCGAATCGATGAGGTAACTGAATCAGACCATCGCGCTGAAAATATGCAATCTGCCCCCGCTCAACAGGATGGTTATTTTTTAGTTCCGCGGGTGCTCGAATGAGCTGGCATAACACTCCAATTGCGCTCATGGCAAAAGCCTTAGCGGCTAAAGAGGTTTCTAGCGCAGAGCTGACACAATACTTTTTAGACCGTATTGAGGCGGGAAAGCAGTGGAATGCATACCTCGATGTGAATGCTCACTTAAGTTTAGAGCAAGCATCTAAAGCTGATAAATTAATTTTTTCTGGTATGGCTGGAAAATTAACAGGCATACCCGTAGCTCATAAAGATGTTTTTGTTACTCAAGGCTGGAAATCAACGGCAGCCTCCAAAATGCTTGAAGGCTACTTAAGCCCTTTTGATGCTGCAGTGGTGGCTAATTTAGGAATGCCTAGTGAAGACAACCCCAATGGGGCTGGCATGGTTTGCCTAGGTAAGACCAATATGGACGAGTTCGCCATGGGCTCCTCCAATGAGAATTCAGCTTATGGCCCAGTCCTTAATCCCTGGAATTCTCAATATGTATCAGGAGGCTCTTCAGGAGGGTCGGCCGCTGCGGTTGCTGCAGGAATGGCGCCAATCGCTACAGGCACCGATACGGGGGGTTCGATTCGTCAGCCAGCTGCTTTTTGTGGAATTACGGGTATTAAGCCAAGCTATGGGCGAGTTTCCCGTTACGGCATGATTGCCTATGCATCGTCTTTAGATCAGGCGGGACCAATGGGCAAGACTGCTGAAGATTGCGCTTTGCTCCTCAGTGCAATGTCATCGCATGATCCCCGTGACTCGACCTCACTAGCGGATTCTGGCGAAGACTTTGGTCGTTATTTAAATCAACACTGGGAAGTGGGAAACGCAAATTTTGCAAAGCCTTTAGAGGGCCTGCGCATTGGATTGCCAAAAGAGTTTTTTGCAGAGGGCTTGGCTGAGGAAGTCGGAAAATCGGTCAATGCTGCAGCAAACATAATGCAAGAGCTGGGCGCTAAACTAGTGGAAGTCAGTCTACCAAAAACCAAACTATCAATCCCAGTGTATTACGTTTTAGCACCCGCAGAAGCTTCTAGTAATTTGAGTCGTTTTGATGGTGTACGTTACGGGCATCGTGCTAATGAATATCGCGATCTAGCCGAGATGTATAAAAAGTCGCGCACCGAGGGCTTTGGTGCAGAAGTCAAACGACGTATTTTAATTGGCGCCTATGTTTTATGTCATGGCTATTACGATGCTTATTACTTACAAGCCCAAAAAATCCGCCGTATTATCGCTGCTGATTTCCAGGCAGCATTCCAACAATGCGATCTAATTTTGGGACCGGTAGCGCCCGATGTGGCCTGGCGCTTAGGAGAAAAATCAAAAGATCCAGTGCAAATGTATTTAGAAGATATTTATACCCTTTCTACCAACCTAGCAGGCTTGCCAGCAATGAGCGTACCTTGTGGGTTTAATAAAAATAATTTGCCAATTGGAATGCAATTAATCGGAAATTATTTTTCTGAAGCACGCCTTTTGCAAGTAGCGCATCAATACCAGCAGGCCAGTGATTGGCATTTGCGACAAGCAAGTGGGGTGGCGTGATGGAATGGGAAGTTGTTATTGGTCTGGAGACCCACGCACAGTTACGAACAAAATCTAAGATTTTTAGTGGGGCAAGTATTCGCTTTGGCGCCGGCCCTAATACTCAGGCATGCCCAGTTGATTTGGCATTACCTGGTGTCTTGCCGGTACTCAATCGTCAGGCGGTAGAACATGCGATTCGTTTCGGATTGGCGGTAGGGGCAAAGATTTCCCCTGCGAGTATTTTTGCGCGTAAAAATTATTTCTATCCAGATTTGCCTAAAGGTTATCAGATCAGTCAGTTTGAAGACCCAGTGGTAATTGGCGGTCACCTAGAGGTATTGGTAGGGGATAAAGTAAAAATAGTTGAGTTGACTCGTGCACACATGGAAGAGGACGCTGGAAAATCGGTACACGAGGAGGATTTTACGGGTCCCCATGGTGAAGCCTCGAGTGGCATCGACTTAAATCGTGCTGGCACCCCATTATTGGAAATTGTGACTGAGCCAGTTATGCGAAGCGCTGCAGAAGCAGTTGCTTACGCCAAGGCTCTGCACGGTTTGGTAGTCTGGTTGGGTGTATGCGATGGCAATATGCAAGAGGGCTCTTTCCGCTGCGATGCTAACGTGTCTGTGCGCCCCAAAGGACAAGCAGAATTTGGTACGCGCTGTGAAATTAAAAACCTGAACTCTTTTCGATTCCTAGAGGAGGCAATTCAATTTGAAGTGCGTCGACAAATTGAGTTAATTGAAGATGGTGGAGCTGTTGTTCAGGAAACTCGCTTATATGATCCCGACCGCGGGGAAACTCGGAGCATGCGCAGCAAGGAAGATGCAAATGATTATCGCTACTTTCCCGACCCAGACTTATTGCCAGTGGTGATTGACGAAGCATGGATTGAGATGGTGCGCAGCGACATGCCGGCATTACCTGCTCAGCTACGTCAGCAATGGCAGAGCGAGTTTGGTTTAAGTGCATACGACTCGCAATTGCTGACACAAGACCGCGGTACTGCTGAAGTATTTGAAGACCTATTAGCATTGGTTGGAAAGCCTATGGCTAAAGCCGCAGCCAACTTAATAGCAGGTGAATTTGCATCTGCAATAAATCGTGCTGGTATTTCTGCAGCTGCTGCGCCTTTAAAAGCGGGGCACCTCGCTCCATTGCTGATGCGGATCGCTGATGGTACGATTTCCAATAAAATTGCAAAAGATATTTTTGCCATTTTGTGGGAGGACGCATTGGCAGGAAATATATTAAGTACAGTCGATCAAATTATTGACGCCAAAGGCTTAAAGCAGATTAGTGATAGTGGCGAGCTAGAGGCCATGATTGACCAAGTCTTATTAGCCAATGAAAAATCTATAGAAGAATTCCGCTCCGGTAAAGAGAAGGCCTTTAATGCTTTAGTCGGCCAAATTATGAAGGCGTCTCAAGGTAAGGCTAATCCAGGCCAAGTAAACGAATTGCTGCGTAAGAAACTTAGCTAAGCTGACTACGGAAATATTGAGAAAGAAAAATATGAGTGCCATTGATCCAAAGCAAGCAGAGCAGGAAGAGTTGGTGGCGGAGTGGTTGCGCGCGACGCCTGGTTTTTTTGAGCGTTACGCCACCCTCTTAAATGACATTAGATTGAAGCACCCCCATGAAGATCGTGCGATCTCTTTACAAGAGCGTCAAATGACCATATTGCGCTCACAGAACCAAGAGCTAAACCGTCGATTAAGCGAGATGTTGCATTTTGGTAGTCGTAATGACAAAACTCAACAAAGCTTGGTTGCTTGGTTGCTAAGATTAATGCGCGCCAATACAAAGCATGATGTTGAGGCGGCCGTTACAGCGGTCTTGGCGGATGTGTTTGAAGTCGAGTCAGCACAACTTTTAGAGCCCAATTCTGCTTTTGGTCCGTGGATTGATACCCCTTTATGCGGTTCAGTAAAAGAGCTGTCTTCTGCCAGCATGGATTTATTGGCTACGCAAATCTTGATTGATCCTAATTGGCAAAGTATGGTGGCGATTGGTTTGCCTTTGGGCAAGAGCATTGGAGTGGTGAAATCACCCGCAGTACTTTTATTGGCCAGTAAGGACGAAACCCGTTTTACTACTGATATGGGCGCATTCTATTTGCGTCAAATTGCTGAACTCACTGCTGCGGCTTTGGATCGTATCCAGGCTTATGAAATTACAGTCGACTGAATTGCATCCCCTTGTGCAGAATTATCTGCATGAGTTACATGTTTTGCGTCAACTCTCACCGCATACGTTGAAAGCCTATCGGACCGATCTTTCAGAGCTACAAGTATTTGCTATAGGTGATTCTGTAGAGCTATTAAAAGTCACTAATGCTCATATCCGCCGTTGGGCTGGGCGCCTACATTCCAAAGGGAAGTCTTCCCGGACCATTGCACGCGCACTTTCTGCTTGGCGTGGCTGGTATGACTGGCTTACGGAAAAAGATGCCCGTAGAGAGTTTTATGCGGACAAGGTGGCAATCAAATTAATTGCAAACCCCGTTGACGATGTCAAGGCCCCAAAGCGCTTGCAATCTTTGCCAAAAGCCTTGTCGGTAGAGCAGGCGCTAGCCTTGGTAAACCAAGCGGTTTCTGAGGCACTGAAAAAAAATGATTTAGAGGCAATTCGTGATGCTGCCATTATTGACTTGCTATATTCCTCTGGATTGCGCCTCTCCGAGCTTTTGGGAATCGATGTGACGCAAAGTAAAGATCGTCAGCACTCCTCTGCCGGTTGGTTAGATTGGGATTCTGCAGAGGTTACCGTCATGGGAAAGGGCGGCAAACGTCGTTCAGTACCAGTAGGCGGCCCTGCAATGAAGTCTCTGCAATCTTGGCGCGACATGCGGAATGCAACAGAGTCTGCTAAACAGTCTTTAGCCTTATTTATTTCAGCTTCTGGAGTTCGTTTATCGCCTCGGACGGTCCAGGCGCGCCTAAGGACCCTAGCTATCCGAGCGGGTTTACCTACTCATGTGCATCCCCATATGATGCGTCATAGCTTTGCGAGCCATGTCTTGCAGTCTTCTCAGGATTTACGCGCTGTACAAGAAATGCTGGGCCACGCCAGCATTGCTAGCACCCAGATTTATACATCTTTAGATTTTCAACACCTAGCACAAGCATATGACAAAGCGCATCCCAGAGCAAAGGCTGGCAAAGACTGAAGAACTCGGTAAGATGTTAGCTTTCCCTTTGTGGGAAGGCATTACTTCTAGAATTTGATAGGATCATTAATGGCATTAATTCCGGTAACCATTCTCACGGGCTTTTTAGGGAGTGGCAAAACAACGCTCCTAAAGCACATCCTCACTGAGCAACATGGTCAAAAAATTGCCGTGATTGAAAACGAGTTTGGCGAAGAGAATATTGATAACGACATCTTGGTTCAGGATAGCGAAGAGCATATTGTGCAAATGAGCAATGGGTGTATTTGCTGCACGATTCGTGGTGACTTGGTTGAGGCTCTAAATGAGCTATGGGAGCAATGCAGGGATAAGAAAATCAGCTTTGAGCGTGTGGTGATTGAAACTACCGGCGTTGCTAACCCAGGCCCAGTGGCTCAGACATTCTTTATGGATGATGATGTTGCCGATCATTATGTTTTGGATGCTGTAGTGACCCTTGTAGATGCTAAGCATGGCCAACAGCAGCTTAGTGAGCATGAAGAGGCTCAACGCCAGGTTGGCTTTGCCGACCAAATTTTTATTACTAAGACAGATTTAGTAAGCCCTGCTGAGGTGGAGGCCTTGCGTACCCGTTTAATGCATATGAATCCTCGAGCACCCATTCAGGGAATTTCTAAGGGTGTCGTGCCTCTAGAGGCTGTTTTGGACCTCAAAGGCTTTAATCTAAATGCAAAGTTAGATATTGATCCCCATTTTTTGGAGCAGGAAGACCATGATCACGCCACTTGTGGTGATGACCACAGCCACGATGATCATGACCACAGCACTTGCGGGCACGATCATAGTCACGACCATCATAGCCACACAGGCCATACAGATCGAATCCAATCCTTTGTTTTTCGTAGTGATAAACCCTTTAATCATAAAAAATTGGAAGACTTCCTGGGTGGCATTTTGGAGGTTTTTGGCGAGAAGATGTTGCGGTACAAAGGGGTGCTTTATGTGAAGGGTAGCAACCGTAAAGTGGTCTTCCAGGGGGTTCATCAGATGATGGGCAGTGATTTAGCAGGTCCCTGGGGTAATGAGCCCAAACAAACCCGCATGGTCTTTATTGGCATTGATTTACCAAAGGACACTTTGCTTGCTGGGCTAGAAGGCTGTTTGGCTTAATTAATATCAAGTACAATCCGCCGCCATAGTCAATATTGATAAAACGCTGTAAAACTTTGGCAGAATGAGGCAATAATGCTTCAAACCCTTGGAAAGAATGAGATGACGGTAAAAACAGCAACAAAAACTGCAGCGGCTCCAAAGGCTAGCAAGGCTGTAAGCGGCAAGACTACAAAAAGCGTCCCCTTGATTTTGAGTGAGGCTGAACTGCTCAAGATGGCTGACAAGGATTACATGAATGCAGCCCAGTTAAAATTTTTCCGTCAAAAAATATTGACTCTCAAAGATGACATTCTGAAAAACGCTTCAGAGACCACTGAGCATCTCAGAGAAAATATTCTGGTTCCGGATCCAGCGGATCGCGCAACGATTGAAGAAGAACATGCGCTTGAATTACGTACCCGTGATCGTGAGCGTAAGCTGTTGAAAAAAGTAGAGCAA
>CAIMZP010000133.1 GCA_903846025.1 uncultured beta proteobacterium
CTTAAGATTTCTTGTACTGGCGCCATCATAAACCAAAGATAACCAAATACGGCAAGCATTTGTCCTATACTCAGATCAGAATAAAATACCATCAGCATCGCGCAAGCACGGAATATATCAAAGCCAAACAGGAACACTAAAAAACTAATGCGCGAGGCGGCGTCACTTTTCCAAGCATAAGCAGCCGAATAGTCTTTAACCGACGGGTGTGATTAAAAGTGCGGGGATCATGTAAAATACTTTTATTTTTACATAATCCATGAACACAAACGAAGATCAACTATTTATTAGCCGCCTGAATCAACATCCAAAATTGCGTAATCGAATGGAAAGTTTACTGCAGGTCGTTGAAAACTCAGCTGGGAACTGCATTAAAGCTGATGATGCTGAGCGCTACGTCATCGAAGAGTTACGTAAAATGGGTAGCGATGCTCTGCATTGTTGGGCTGACAAAGCGACTCAGAACACGGAACAGACCTTGCGTCAACAACAACCTGAACTTCATAGCAACGGTAAAAAAAAATTTGTTGGCATACGACCTTTGGCGTAATCTCTGTCACAGAGTCCTTATTGCGCTGCCCTAGTAAGCAGTTTCGTCCATTTTCTGCATCTGCGGGCATTTCTTCACATTGTTGCTCACTGCCTTTGCAGCGAGTGCTCAGTGACTTTGGTGCTGACCATGCCTTTGGCCAAGTCCCCAAAAAACTACATGAGCATTATGGTATAGAGATGCCTGTGAGCACTGTCGTTAAGGTTACTCAAGCTCATGGATACAATATGCTGCAGCAACGGAAATCAATGCCTTTACCCATAGCGGCAACATCTGGTTGCTTGCAACAAATCGCTGAAACAGATGGCTGTATGCTGCCCATCGTTACAGCCAGAACTGATGAGGGCGATAAACGGAAAAATAAAAAGTTGCATTGGTCAGAAGCACGGTTGGCCTTAGCTCACCCGCAAGGTAGTGTAACTCCCAAGTTCGACGCAACGTTTGGTGGTAGTGTTGATGATGCAGGATTTGCGCTACTAAATTGCGCTATCGCCGCAGGTTTCGGTGCGCAAACTCAGTTGCATGGTGTGGGTGATGGTGCTCCGTGGATAGCAGAACAGACCAAAGCTAAGTTTGGTGCGCAAGCCAGTTACTTGGTAGATTTTTTCCATGTTTGTGAATACTTGGCCGCAGCCTCAAAAACCTGCCAACCAGACAGCCCGCAAATCTGGATGGAAATCCAGAAGAGTCTTTTGAAAAATAATGAGCATAAAGTTGTTATTGACAATTTATACGAGCATTTGGAAGCAGTCGATGTTCAAAGCGAGAAAGCCCCTGTGCGTGCTTGTCATCGATATTTAAGCAATCGCCCTGATCAATTGGATTACAAAGGAGCTATAGAAAAAGGCTTGCCCATTGGTTCAGGGGAAATCGAAAGTGCACACCGTTATGTCATTCAGCAGCGACTAAAATTACCGGGTGCTTGGTGGAAAGCTGCTAATGTCGAGTCAATGTTGGCGCTACGTGTTGTAAGGGCCAATGGCGATTGGGAAAAATATTGGAATAATTTGTCCACCGCAGTGGCTGCATAAGATTATTGTGAATTCCCCGCACTTTTAATCACACCCTAAATAAAACGTGTGTAGATACCTATGCTTTTATAGGAGGTATTTTATTTTTTGCGAGTTACCCTAATCATTAAATCATCAACTGATCGACTCGGCCTGATACCGATAGAC
>CAIMZP010000134.1 GCA_903846025.1 uncultured beta proteobacterium
CCTCTTCCGGGTGTGATGCGCAGCCTTATTTTCGGATCTTTAACCCCATTACCCAATCAGAGAAGTTTGATCCCGAGGGTAAATTTATTCGTCGCTACTTACCGCAATTAGACAAGTTATCCAAGAAATCTATTCACGCGCCATGGCAGGCTGGGCATATCGAACTGGAAGCCGCGGGGATTTTGCTGGGACGCGATTATCCCCAACCTATCGTAGATCATGACCAAGCGCGAAAAAATACCTTGGTTCGCTACAGTGTGGTCAAAAAAATCAGTACCGAATAACTTGCCATTCCCATATCCGCTTTAATATAGAGCATGAGTAAGATTTATGCTATCGGTGATGTGCAAGGGTGCGCCCCCTCCTTAAAGGCTTTAGTTAAAAAGTTGCCGGATAAATCTAAGATGATTTTTTTGGGCGACCTTGTTAATCGCGGTCCAGATTCTTTAGGTGCTTTGCGCCATCTCAAGCGTTTACAAGAAGCTGGCATTGCGGAGTGTATTTTGGGTAATCATGATTTACATCTTTTAGCCTTAGATGCTGGCTTACGGCAAACGAAAAGTTTAGATACTATTGACCCAATTTTAAAAGCCCCCGATCGCGCTGAACTAATTGATTGGTTGCGCCACAGACCAATGGCACTAAGCAACGGTAAGGTACTTACCGTCCACGCTGGGGTATTGCCCCAATGGGATCTACAGCAAACCATTGAATGCGCTCAAGAAGTAGAAAAAACGCTTCGCAAAAAATCCTACAAAGATTTTTTAGCCAATATGTATGGCAACATTTCCAATGAATGGAGCAATTCTCTGAAAGGATATGAGCGATTACGCGTCATTACAAATGCACTGACGCGACTGCGCTTTTGCACCCCAAACGGACAAATGGAATTTGACAGCAAAGAAGGCTTAACAGCCGGACCAAAAGGTTACACCCCATGGTTTAAGGCTCCCAAGCGAAAAACTGAAGATACCCTGATCTATTTTGGACACTGGTCCACATTAGGTCTAATAAGGCAGTCCAATGTCATTGGACTTGATACTGGCTGTGTATGGGGTGGGAAACTAACCGCCATGGAAGTTCCAGAGTCAGGAAAAGACAGTAAAAGCTTAAAAATTATCCAAGTCGATGGCTATGATCATCCGCTACGAATGTAAGCAACTTCCCTGCCACTTTTCAGACCAAACTTTATAGCTTCTGAAAGGAAATGGTTGCGGCTGAAACAATTGCATCAAGCACTTCATTATCATGCGCAATAGAAGTAAATCCAGCCTCATAAGCTGAGGGCGCTAAATATACTCCCTGATCTAGCATGGCGTGAAAGAATTTCTTAAAGGCCTCTATATCCATTTTGGTAACCGCCTCAAAAGAGCTTGGCACCTGAGGTGCAAAATAAAAACCAAACATACCGCCTACACTATCTACAGCAAAGGGAACATGTGCTTCGTCTGCCGCCCGCTTTAAACCGGCCATGAGTTTTTCTGTTTGACCAGTGAGGCATTCATAAAAACCTGGGCGGGAGACAATCTCGAGAGTCTTAAGGCCAGATGCCACAGCAACTGGATTGCCAGAAAGAGTGCCCGCTTGGTAAACATTTCCCAATGGTGCGAGCTTAGACATGATTTCTTTTTTACCACCAAAGGCTGCCATGGGCATGCCACCACCCATAACCTTACCAAGACAAGTTAAATCCGGGCTAATCCCCTGCAAAGATTGCGCACCTCCCAAGGCTACACGAAAACCCGTCATCACTTCATCGTAAATGAGCACGCTACCGTATTTGCTAGTGAGATTACGAATAGCAGATAAAAACTCTGTGGAAGGTTTGATTAAATTCATATTGCCGGCGATTGGCTCAATGATTACTGCTGCAATCTGGTCGCCCTGATTTTGAAATACCTCTTCAATCGCAGTCACGTCGTTATAGGGCAACACGAGGGTATGCTTAACTACATCTTGTGGCACACCTGCGGATGAAGGTGCATTCTGGGTCGAGTCTGCAAAAGTTAAGAGACCAGAACCTGCTTTTACTAATAAGCTATCAGCATGCCCGTGATAACAACCCTCAAACTTAATAATTAAATCGCGTCCGGTATAGCCACGGGCGAGCCGTAAAGCACTCATTGTCGCTTCAGTACCGCTTGATACCATACGCACTTGCTCAACACTAGGCATGAGTTCGCAAATACGTTCAGCTAATTCAATTTCACCTTCAGTAGGAGCGCCATAGCTAAAGCTTGTTTGGGCGGCTCTTTGAACTGCCTCAACTACTTCAGGATGCGCATGCCCCACAATCATGGGGCCCCACGACATAATTAAATCAATGTAGCGCGTATCTTCTACATCCCAAAAGTACGGACCTTTTGCCCTAGAAACAAAACGAGGTGTACCGCCCACCTGACGAAAAGCACGTACTGGTGAATTCACGCCTCCAGGAATGGTTTTTTGTGCGCGCTCAAATAACTCTTCGTTTCGTCCCACGATACTTTCCCCGCCTTTTTAATTACTACTTGGTACTACAAATTAAATCGCCATCATTTCGAAATCTTCCTTACGTGCCCCGCACTCAGGACAAGTCCAATTAATGGGAATGTCAGCCCAAAGCGTACCCGGGGCAATACCCTCCTCAGGTACTCCAGTCGCTTCGTCATAGACCCATCCACAGATGAGGCACATATAGGTTTTAAATTCCATTGCTTAATTCTTTCATCATTCTCTAAGTGTTTTAGGACTCAAAAACTATTCCGCTAAAACTACTGGATCACGTTTTTGATGCATCTCAAATTTAAATAATCTACATTCAAGCGGGCCATTAAATAAAGGGGTGCGTTTGGATTCTTTAATGCGCAATTGCCCAGGTAAAGCCATGTCTGCAGTGAGAACGAATACACTCCAGCCACCAAATGCATCTTTAAGATGCTGTCCAAATTGCTGTAAAAACTCGATGAATTTTGGATCTTGCTCGTCTTCCGCTTGAAGTTTCTTTAAGGATTCGCGGCTTGAGCGTTTTGCATTTTGACGGCCTGTTTCTAAATTATGGGCAAAGCGATCTTCTGACTCTTCAGATTCATAGTTATCTTCGCCATCATTATCTCTCTCACGACCACGACCGCCTTTAAGCGCTAAACGCTCACCATATGGGGGGTTGAGCAACATTACACCCTCATGGGCATTGGCAGGGGGTTTGCTGACTAAAGCATCAATCTGTCGAGCTACTGGCAACTCAGGTAACTGAGCGCGCTGCCAGTTTCCCTTAAACATAGATACCAATTTCTCATTAATATCACCACCGCTAATCATTAAAGATTGCACATCGGGATATTGCTTACGCTTTTCCAGAATTTCAGCCAAAGAGGCTTCTTTCAGAGATACCCAACGTTTCTCTTCACCATTAGCCTGAAAAGGCTTTAAGCGCTGAAAACCAAATCCATGGGCTGAAGTAACTAATGGTCGGTAAGCTAATCTACTAGACTTAGCATCATCACCATACATTCCCGCCCGAATGGCTCCTGGTGGAATGGCCAATACAGTTTGGGCTGCCTCAATTAGGAAGGTGCCACTACCGCACATTGGATCAAATAGAGTTTGGCCTGGTTTCCAACCTGTGATGGACAAAATTCCAGCAGCAAGATTTTCTTTGAGCGGTGCATCGCCCTTTTCATCACGCCAGCCGCGTTTAAATAAGGCCTCGCCTGAAGTATCTAGATAGATGGTGATATGGGTTGCAGTTAAGTGCGCTTGCACACGCACATCTGGAAAGGCCGTATCAATACTGGGTCGATCCCCAGTCACATCACGTAGCCGATCCACAATGGCATCTTTAATCTTCAGGGTTGCAAAGTTCAAACTTTTTAGTGGTGAGCGATGTGCGGTGACATCGACGCGCAGAGTTTGTTCCGAGGAAAACCACTCCTCCCACGCTAAGCCACTTGCCAATTTATATAAGTCTTCCTCTTGCCGATAGGAAGACTCCGCCATCTGTAGTAAGACTCGACTAGCAATACGCGAGTGTAAGTTCAAAGCCATTGCAGCAGAAAGAGGGGCTGCAAGCCCAACTCCACCAGTAGGGCTCGTAGGCGTTGGATCAATGACCCAGGCACCCAAAGCCTTTGAGTCCGCGCGCTGAGCAATGGTTGCCAACTCTTTTGCAAGAGCAACTTCTAACCCGCCTGGGCAAACAACAAAAAATCTCATAAGGCTAACAATCTAAAAAGGAAATACATAATGAAATGGGGTTTAAATAATTAGGGCTTGATCACTACGAGAGCAGTAACAATTAACAAAAGTAAATCTGGAACCTCATTGAACCAGCGAAACCAAACTCCTGAATGGGTATTGAGGCCTTTGCGAAACTTTTTTAGCAAACTCCAACAAGCATGGTGATAACCAATGACTAGAAACACAAAAAACACTTTGGCGTGCATCCAAGTTTCACCAGATCCAATCTTAAAATGAAGCCAAAGCATCAAGCCCAATAGCACTGCTGGTACTGCCAAAATAGTCATGAAGCGAAATAAGCGATTTGCCATACCCAGAAGACGCGCATACGCCTCAGGATTTTTCTCATCAGCGAGATTGACAAAAATACGAGGAAGATAGAAAAGCCCAGCAAACCAAGATGCAATTAAAACAATATGAAAAGTCTTGGCCCAAAGATATGCGTTGCCCATGGCGATGTAATCCGATCTCTTAATTAAGTACGTATCTCGCCATGACCCATGACGATATATTTTAGGGAGGTAAGGCCATCTAAACCGACTGGTCCACGTGCATGTAATTTGTCGTTAGATATACCAATTTCTGCACCAAGACCGTATTCAAAACCATCGGCAAAGCGGGTGCTCGCATTAACCATCACGCTTGCGCTATCCACTTCCCGCAAAAAGCGATCCGCTTGAGCTTTATTGTTGGTAATGATGGCATCGGTATGTTTACTGCCATATTGCTCAATATGATTCATGGCTTCATCTATATCCGCTACTGTCTTAATCGACAAAATAGGCGCCAAGTACTCAGTCTGCCAATCCTCTTCAGTGGCCTCGACTAAATTCTGAAAACCGGCAGATTCTAGAGTCTGGCGAGTCAAGGAGTCGACGCGAAGCTCCACTCCTTTATCCTGATAAATCTTGCATAAGGGTGGAAGTACCTTTGGAGCAATAGCCTTGTTCACGAGCAATGTCTCCATTGCATTACAAGGCGCATAGCGCTGGGTCTTGGCGTTATCACACACTTTTATAGCCATAGCAATATCTGCATCCGCATCAATATAGGTATGACAAATGCCATCTAGGTGCTTAATCATTGGTACACGGGCTTCAGCCATTAAGCGGGCAATCAGGCTCTTGCCACCACGAGGCACAATCACATCAATATATTGTGTCATCGTGATCATTTCACCAACAGCGCTTCGATCGGTAGTGGTAACCACTTGGACAGCATCTATAGGTAAATTAGCGGCCTTTAAGCCCTCTTGAATCATCGTCGCCAATAAGGTATTGGAATCAATTGCCTCAGAGCCGCCACGTAAAATGACCGCATTACCTGACTTTAAACAGAGAGCTGCGGCATCGATGGTGACATTAGGACGAGATTCATAAATAATGCCAATAACCCCCAGAGGAACCCGCATCTGTCCCAACTCAATGCCTGAGGCTTGCTTTTGAAGAGTGGTAATTTTTCCAATTGGATCTTCAAGAGTTGCAATTTGCTCTAAACCCAAAGCCATAGACTCAATTGTTTTAGGCGTCATGGTGAGTCGATCAATAAATGCGGCATCTTGACCATTGGCCTTAGCGCGCTCCACATCTACATGATTAACTTTTTCAATCTCAAGCGCTTGTTCACGAATGAATTGAGCAATATAGAGTAACGCTTGATTTTTACGTTCACTAGAAGCACGAGCCATCGCACGTGATGCTTGACGAGCACGCTGACCAATCTCCTGCATCATTTGTTTAATTGAATCGCTCATTTCTAAATTCACCGCTCACTCTTAAATAAATTATTAAATTTGTTCTTGCCGTTTATAACCATTAGCGCAATAAATTTCCCACTAAACGTAAACCATCCCAGGGGTCAGCTGGCAACTCAACTGCATGCAATCCTTTAGCTTGGCGGTCCAATCCCGCAGCTACATGCATATCACGACGCAACCTCAAGGGTTGAATTCGTTTCAGTGCCATAGGATATAAACGCTCTTTATTCCCCCAGATACGATTAGCACGCATTAATTGCTGAATTGACTCGCCGGCATCACCCGCGGCTTTTAGCTTCGATAGTAGCCGAAGCTCTTCAGTAACGCTCCACAAAATTAGGACTAAAGGCTCACCCTCACCCTTTAAGCCATCAAGCATCCGGTTTAAGCGCGATAAATCTCCCGCCAGCATCGCTTCTGTTAATTCAAAGACGTTATATCTTGCTACTTTTAAGATAGCTGAACGAATTTGCTCCTCAGTCAGAACACCTGTGGGGTGCAATAAACCCAGTTTTTGAATTTCTTGATGGGCTGCGATGAGGTTGCCCTCCACTTGATCTGCAATAAAACTCAATGCACGCTGACCTTCCGATCCAGATTCAACCTCTTGTCCTTGCTTTTTAAGGCGCCCAGCTATC
>CAIMZP010000135.1 GCA_903846025.1 uncultured beta proteobacterium
AAGCTTGTGACTTCGAAGATGCCTTTTGGCAAGTATGCCGGTCGTTACCTTGCAGATTTACCTGGGAATTACTTAGCGTGGTTCGCCCGTGAAGGTTTTCCTAAGAATGAGCTTGGTCAATTACTTGAGCTGATGCATACCCTTGATCACAATGGCTTGCGAAGCTTATTGGCGCCAATTCAGAAGGCGCATGGCATCAGAGCTCGATCGCAACAAGACTAGCGAATCTTAATTAGCTTGCTTGTCTTGATTTATTTGGAATAAATGATAACTGCCACTCGATTGCGCTCATAACTCACTGAAGTTGATTCTGGCGGGCTGCTCTGGATAGGGCGAATTGACATTGAGGTTTGAGACTCAATTTCTGTGCCAATCTGTTTTGCCAGCTCTAAATTACTGTCATACTGAATTTGTAAGCTAGCTACCTTTCCATTATTAATGCTGGCAATGATTTCATTAACCTTGCCGGGTGCGTATTGATCAAAAAATACGGGATACCAGCCGCCCAGTATTTGCTTTTTAGGCGACGGTGTTTTACTAAAGTATTTTTTAGTGTTGTCAGCGATCTCAATGGGCAAATGAAAATCAATCCCTGTCTTTTGGATTAACTCTATATAAGAGATGGGGGGCATCATATCGGCTTCATTGGTATTTTCTACCCAGTAGGCCCATGCCTTTTTCTTAGATGGGTCATAAACCAATTTGTAAAGATGGCTCGGAACGGTCACGCTGCCCCGACCGATAGTCCCTAACTTTCCAGTTGATCCTGTAAAGACATAAAGATCGCCAGTTGCTCGTTTGGCATAAAGGCGGGTAGGTTCTTCTACATTCTTAGCCCAGATTCCTTGATTATTTTGCCTTGCTTGCGGCATCATATTGGACAAAGAAAAGGACTGTGCCATACCCATTGGGTTAGTCATATCTCCTGCTGGCACGTTGTGGCCACGGTCATATCCACTATCGCGATAGTCTGAAAGCAGGGCTCGATCGCTGTAGGGAAGTCTGGCTTCTTCATAAAACCGATTGGTTCGACGGGGATGGGGGGCTAAGAGCTTTACCCCATTTAACCGCTCCACTGTATAGATCGGCTTTTTATCTAATGGCGAATAGTAGATTGCAAAATCATCGAAGCAAAGGTCGCGGCCGACTTGGGTGGTCGTGGGGATCTGCTGGCCTGGAAATAAATCTTTGCACTCTTCGAAGAGGGCAAAGGCGTAAAAGGGGCTAAAAAGCGCTATTAGCAGGAGAAGTTTGACTATTCTTTTCATCGTCCGACAGTTTAGGGGGAGTGGGCTTGTGGCAGATATTTTTCTTGTATGAGCATTAGGAATCAGCGAAAACAATCCCTATTAAATTGACCCTAAGACGTGTATCAATCAGATTTTCAAGTACACAGTCGTGCTCGAGTAATTCCAGATTCCATGCGAAAAGCAAAGAAAGCAAAAGGCACTTAAGGTGTCTAACAAACACTACCCATAGAAAATCGTAGACTACACAGCACTAGATATATGGGTCTGCAGGATATTTTTTATCTTCTAAATGGTAAAAAAGTCAGTTTTAAGTCAGTTTTTTATACTGTGGAATTAGTGACCCCTAACTTCTTTAAGTTACTGATTTAAATAGATTAAATAGATTTTTTATGAGTCTTAATGCTTCTCATCGGAAAAATAAGATTAATAAGTAATGGAAAGTGATTTCTTTATTCTTGACTTGATATAAGAACCTTCTTAGGATGACTCATGTTTTTAACTTATTGCATTGCAACATAAATCAGCAGTTAGATTTTTGGGGTGCTGCAACAGATCGAATGATTAAATGTTTTCCAACTACTTCAAGTGATTTTCCAGTAGCGCTGCCCAGTTCGGCAAGCGCTAAAGTGTTATTAGCTTACGCCATGGCTCAAGTATATCGAGCCCTCAATGGCATTCTGATTGCTACGGTCTTTATGATTGTGGCTCTCTGGTTGTCCGGTAACGGTACTAATGCCGGCGCATTTGATTTGGCTCGTATTCTAGTTCCAGATGAAGCTCGTCATATTGTTTGGCAGAATGGCTTTGGCATGCTCGATCAGTATCAGGAAGAGGCATCAAGACCTGTTGTAGAAAATGATATTGCTGCAGTGATCTATGGCAAAACGTCGATGCCTTCTAAAACCGGCTTAACAGCGGCTAAACAGCAAACTATCGCCTTATTGATGCCCTCCGTTGCTCGAGCTCAAGTCAAGCCTATTTCCCTGCTATCGGATCTCATTCCTACATCAAGGATTGACCCACAGGCTTTGGATACCAATCTGATGGGCTCGCTTCAGAATCAGCGTGCCATTGCTGACTTCTTTGAGAAAAAATACAGCTTGGATCGCACCAAGATTGAAGAGTATGTTTCTAATGTCGTATTGATTGCCAAAGAAGTCAATATTGATCCCGTCTTATTGCTTGCTGTGATTTCAATTGAATCGAATTTCAATCCATTGATTAAAAGTTCTGCCGGCGCAGAAGGTTTGATGCAGGTGATGACTGCTATTCATAAAGATAAGTACGCTTTATATGGTGGTGCAGCGGATGCAATCAAGCCTGAAGTGAACATTCGTGTTGGGGCATACATTCTGAAGTACCTGATTGCCACCTCTGGGTCATTGCGTAATGGTTTGAAGTTCTATGTAGGCGCAGCCAATGCGGACAATGATGGTGGCTATACCGATAAAGTGATGGCGGAAAGAAATCGCTTGATTGCTTTATGTCAGACGGGCGCATCTAACAAACTGACTTTAAATGGCAAGGATTTGCGTTCGTAATTTCAATAAGGCGTTCAAAATAAAGGCTACCCCAGCTAAATGAGCTGTGGCAGCCTTTATTTATTATTGCGACTAGCTTTCATCGACACTTGGCCGAAGAATGAAAAGGGTGCTTAATTAACCCCGTGTAATTCCACATCGAAAACAAGTGTGGCATTAGGGGGAATAACGCCGCCCGCACCACGAGCGCCATAGCCCATCTCTGAGGGAATAATCAAAGTACGCTTACCGCCAATTTTCATGCCGGCTACGCCTTCATCCCAACCCTTGATGACATTACCAGCGCCAAGAGGGAAGTTAAAGAGCTGACCGCGATCTAAAGAGCTATCAAATTTCTGGCCCTTAAGGTCAGCAGCTTTCTCGTCATAGAGCCAGCCGGTGTAATGCACATCTACATGGTTCCCAGCGGTCGCCTCCTTACCATCACCTACAAGCGTATCTATTTTTTTTAGTTCACTCATGTTTTTCTTCCTTATTAGCTCAAATTGAAGGGCTAGTATATTCTGAGCCCTTAGACGATTCCTATTCAAAGCCTTATGACCAATTACTGGCCCCATTCTGCATACAAAACCCTAGAAGTAGACCAAGACAATCAATTATTAGTCACGGATGCATTCTTGCGTACTTATCTATTGCGCCCCGAGCTTAATTTAGTGCCCGAGTCTTGCGACGTAGAGCGGCGGTTGCATCAGCATTTGACCCAAAATCCACGCACCGAGATTAATAATGCGGAAATTGCCAAGATGGCTGATGCGGATATTCAGGTGAACTATCAAATTTGGCTGCGCTACCGAGCCAAATTATTAGCCGCAAGCTCTTTAGAAAACTTTTATATGAGTTTATTTAAGGGTGAAGGCGTAGATGTCCCCCCAGCATTCATTGGACAACTCACCCAAATTTTTATCAGACATATTTTGGGCGATAAGGCCGACCCCCTAGACGCAAGGGTAGGTGAACTCTTTTTTAGAACCCAAAAAATCAGTGTGCAAGACGAGGGTATAGTGATGTCCGCTGACGATGAGGTGGTAACGCGGAACGCCCAAGCTGGCGAAACTGGCAACATTATGGACTTGCTTAAAGGCCGGTCGATGATGATTCGATCCATTGACCTTGATGTCTTGCACGAAGAGAATGCAGATTTATATTGGGCCCGAAACGAAGACCATGACTTTGCGATTCAGCTTAACTTTGGTCAGGTCCCCATCAGCCATTTTTGCAGGGTATTAGAAAGTTGGATTGAGCATTTTCTAGGGGCCAAGGTTCGTATTACGCCCATGCAACAAATTACCGACCCAAAATGGTCATGGCATGTCGGTTTAGATGCCTCTGCCTCAGAAATCCTCAATAAATTGTACAAAAAGGAGTTAGTGGAGTTAGATGAGCTTGAGAAGATCATTTGCCTCTTTCGTCTGGACTTTATTGATGAGTCAGCAGTGGCTACTTCGCAGGCAGGTAAGCCAGTGTATTTGGGAATGGCAATGAACGATGAAAAGCTGTTAAAACTCAAACCCCAAAATCTTTTATACAACTTACCTCTTGCCAAAACATCCTAAAGAAGGGGTCTCCTTTTTTAAAAAAGTGATAGCCAGTCGCATATTGGGCTTTATGGGGGAATGAAGGCGGAAATCAACTTGGGGCATTCCCTAAAATTGGGCAAGTTAATCGTCTTTGCCTCCAAAACGACTTATTTCAGATGGGTTGATGATTTAAAATAGAGGACTGGTCCTAGGGGCCTTGTAAATCTATCAATACCGAGGAAACATTAATGGCTTCAGAGAAATCAAAGATCATTTACACACTGACAGATGAGGCGCCCCTCTTGGCGACCTGTGCATTTCTGCCAATTATTCGTACTTTTACAGCGCCCGCAGGCGTAGAGATAGTTGAAAGCGACATTTCTGTTGCGGCACGCATTTTGTCAGAGTTCTCGGATCACCTAACAGAGGATCAAAAAGTTCCTGATAATTTGGCTGAACTTGGTCGCATGACCTTGCTACCGGACACCAATATTATTAAGTTGCCTAATATCAGTGCATCTATTCCGCAATTGCTCAATGCGATTAAAGAGCTGCAATCTAAGGGCTACAAAATACCAAACTATCCAGAGGAGCCTAAGGATGAAGCCGAAAAATCAATTCGCACCCGCTATTCAAAATGTTTAGGTAGTGCTGTAAATCCAGTATTACGAGAAGGTAATTCCGATCGTCGCGCACCACCTGCGGTAAAGCGATATGCGCGTAAGAACCCACACTCTATGGGTGAATGGAGCCAAGCCTCCCGCACCCATGTGTCCCATATGCATGGTGGTGACTTTTATGCTGGCGAGAAGTCAATGACTTTAACTAAAGCATGTGATGTGAGGATGGAATTAGTTACTAAGAGCGGCAAGACTATTGTCTTTAAGCCAAAGACATCCTTGCTGGCTGGTGAAATTATCGACAGCATGTACATGAGCAAAAAAGCATTGTGCGAGTTTTATGAAAAAGAAATCGAAGATGCTTATAAGACTGGCATGATGTTGTCTTTGCACGTGAAGGCCACCATGATGAAGGTATCTCACCCCATCGTATTTGGTCATGCGGTCAAGATTTTCTATAAAGATGCTTTTGAAAAACACGCTAAGCTATTTGAAGAGTTGGGTGTGAATCCTAACAATGGTATGAGTAGCTTATACGAGAAAATTAAGACCTTGCCAGAATCTAAGCGCGAAGAAATTATTCAGGATTTGCATGCGTGTCATGAGCATCGCCCTGCATTAGCGATGGTCGATTCTGCTAAAGGTATTACCAATTTGCATTCCCCAAGCGATGTCATTGTCGATGCTTCAATGCCTGCCATGATTCGGGTTGGCGGAAAAATGTGGGGTGCTGATGGTCGCCTGCATGACACCAAGGCTGTGATCCCAGAAAGTACTTTCGCTCGTATTTATCAAGAAATGATTAACTTTTGTAAAACTCACGGTAACTTTGATCCAAGGACAATGGGTACAGTACCAAACGTTGGTTTGATGGCTCAACAGGCAGAAGAATACGGATCACACGATAAGACTTTTGAAATCCCTGAGGCAGGTGTAGCTCGTATTGTTGCCGATGACGGCACTGTATTGCTCGAGGAAAATGTTGAAGAGGGTGATATCTGGCGTATGTGCCAGGTAAAAGATGCACCGATTCGTGACTGGGTCAAGTTGGCCGTAAACCGTGCCCGCCTCTCTAATACACCAGCAGTATTTTGGTTGGATGAATACCGTCCGCACGAGGCTGAGTTGATTAAGAAAGTGAAAACTTACCTCAAGGATTATGATTTAGAGGGTGTGGATATTCAAATCATGTCTCAGACCCGTGCCATGCGTTTTACGCTGGAGCGCGTCATTCGCGGTAAAGACACTATTTCTGTGACCGGTAATATTTTGCGTGATTACCTTACTGACTTATTCCCGATTATGGAACTCGGCACCAGCGCTAAGATGCTATCCATCGTACCTTTGATGGCGGGTGGCGGCCTCTTTGAAACAGGCGCAGGTGGATCTGCTCCTAAGCATGTTCAGCAGTTGGTTGAAGAGAATCACTTGCGCTGGGATTCCCTTGGCGAGTTTTTAGCTTTGGCGGTATCTCTCGAAGATATTAGCGATAAAACCGGCAATGCCAAAGTGAAAATATTGGCCCGCACCTTGGATGAGGCTACTGGCAAACTATTGGATAACAATAAGTCACCTTCACCACGTACTGGTGAGTTAGATAACCGCGGTAGCCAGTTCTACTTGGCAATGTATTGGGCTGAAGCATTGGCTGCTCAAACAGAAGACAAAGAGTTGCAAGCTTACTTTGCGCCTTTGGCTAAAGCTTTGGCTGAAAATGAATTAAAGATTACCGCTGAATTTAAAGCGGTTCAAGGCAAGCCTGTGGATATCGGTGGTTACTTTATGCCTGATGCTGCAAAGTTTGCGGCAGTAATGCGTCCAAGCGGCACCTTCAATGAAATCTTAAAAGTAGCTAGCGCTAGCGTTTAATATTGGGGAGTAAGCCCCAAAAAGGTAAGTTAAATAGTATTTGGCGTTTTTAAATATGACCGGTAGCACTAAAAATGCCACTCCTTTCATGAAGAGTGGCATTTTTTTAGTCACATGATGAGTAACTGTTTGAATCATGTTCAGGTAGGGTTAAGTGGCTCCTCGGTCAATTGCCATTGTTTGTGTAACGATCTTCTGCAGGGATTTAGTAACAGTAGGAGAATGGAAGCTATCTCTAATGCTTTGTTCAATAAACTGGAAAAAGGTGTTTCATGAGCCCTACTGATCAAAAAATACCCTCTATCGAAATTACCCCTCGAAGCGTCTTTGAAAATCGTCGTCAATTAATCAAACTTGCTGCAGCTGGTGGTTTTGGCATGGCTCTGGCTCCTTGGTTTTCACGCGATGCCTTGGCGATTGCATCCCAGAAACTGATCGCTACACCCAATCCTGCTTTCATGGTGAAAGATGGGTCCACGAGTTATAAGAACATCACCAGTTACAACAATTTCTATGAATTTGGGACCGATAAATCTGACCCTATGGCCTATGCAGATAGTTTGCAAACACGACCCTGGACAGTAACGATTGAGGGTCTTGTCAAAAAGCCTGTCACATTGGATATTGATGCATTACTCAAGTTAGCGCCGATGGAAGAGCGCGTCTATCGTATGCGTTGCGTTGAAGGTTGGTCCATGGTGATTCCCTGGGATGGCTATTCTTTATCGAGGTTGCTCAATCAGGTTGAACCATTGGGGTCAGCAAAATATGTAGAATTTATTTCCCTGTCTGATCGCAAGCAAATGCCTGGAGTAAAAAGTAACATCATTGATTGGCCTTATCGTGAAGGTCTGCGTTTAGATGAGGCCATGAATCCCTTAACCCTCCTAACCTTTGGGCTTTATGGTGAGGCGCTCCCAAAACAAAATGGGGCACCAGTGCGCATCGTGATTCCTTGGAAGTATGGATTTAAGAGTGCCAAGTCGATTGTCAAAATTCGACTAACGGAAGAGATGCCAAAGACCAGTTGGAATCAAATTGATCCACGTGAATATGGTTTTTATTCCAATGTGAATCCATCCGTTGATCATCCACGCTGGAGTCAGGCAACGGAGCGACGGATTGGTGATCCTAAGGGCATATTTGCACCCAAGATCAAAACCGAAATGTTTAATGGTTACGCAGATCAAGTTGCGGGATTGTATTCGGGGATGGATCTAAAGAAATATTATTAACGTAGTATTTGGCTAGCTTACATTTGAAGACGCTCATTTTTCTGCTGGCACTCTTACCCTTGGGTCGACTGATCTGGCTAGGGTTTACTGATAATTTAGGTGCCAATCCGATTGAGTTCATCACCCGCTCAACAGGTACTTGGGCTTTGGTATTTCTGTGCATAACATTGGCTATGACACCGCTACGCCTAGTGACGGGTTCATCTCGCCCGATTCAATGTCGCCGAATGCTTGGCTTATTTTGCTTTTTCTATGCTGGCATTCATTTTCTCATTTGGCTCTGGCTAGATCAAAACTTCGATTTGGTTGCGATGTGGAAGGATGTAATTAAAAGACCATTTATAACGATGGGATTTGCCAGTTTTGTACTTTTGCTTCCTTTGGCTCTGAGCTCTAATCGCTGGTCTCAGAGAAAGTTAGGGCGACGCTGGTCTCAGTTGCACCGGGTGGTTTATCTGATTGCCTGCACGGCCATACTGCATTATTGGTGGCACAAAGCAGGCAAGAATGACATCGGTACTGTCTTGATTTATGCGGTTGTCGTCATTGTGCTGCTCTGTTGCAGAATTCCTTATGTGCGTAATTTTCTGACATTGAGTCGACGCTAATACGATATACACTGAATAGATGAAACGAAACTCATTAAAGTTGTTACCGCTAGTGATGGCCATTGTAATTTTTGGCACTACAAACTCGGGTGCGCAGACCAACGATCCTATACCAGTAAAAACTATCCCAGCATTAGACGTTCCGCGCTATCTTGGTACTTGGTATGAGATTGCCAAATACCCTAATTGGTTTCAGAAGAAGTGCGTTGGCAATACGAAGGCCGTCTACTCCCTGAATGCAGATGGTAATTTAAAAGTGCTCAACAGTTGTAAAACATCCGGTGGGGATACCTCTCTAGCAGAAGGAGTTGCCCGCCAAATTGGTCCCCAGGACTCCCCTAGATTGGAGGTCCGTTTTGCGCCTGAGTGGCTTTCTTTCCTGCCAATGGTATGGGGTGATTACTGGGTGATTGATTTGGACTCCACCTATCAAGTAGCCGCAGTGAGCGATCCTAAAAGGGAGTATCTTTGGGTGCTTTCGAGAACGCCTCAGCTCGATCCAAAAGTCTACGATGATTTGTTACAGCGCTTGCACAAGCAGCAGTTTGATACTCGCAAGCTAGAGATGACTTCTCAGAAATAAATAGATGTCAAACCAATATATTGAGGCTTATCAGGTGCCGCCTGGCATTGAGATCTTTGAAAGAGGCTGGCTATCTGCCAATAATATTTTTCTCTTTGATAGTCGCAATAGCAAAGGAGATGTATCGCTGGTAGACACGGGGTATTGTGCTCACCAGCAATTGACACTCGATTTGGTTTTTAATGCCTTGCAAAAACATGATTTATCTACCCTTGATAAGGTTGTTAACACTCACTTGCATTCCGATCATTGCGGTGGGAACGCCGTGCTTGCACAGACCTATCCTTGCGAGATCTATATTCCTAGTGCTGAAGTACAAGCTGTTGAGCACTGGGATGAGAATCTTCTGAGCTATCGAAATTTGGGGCAGGAGTGCCCTCGTTTTGCGCATCAAGGAATACTAATACCAGGGCAAGAAATTTTATTAGGTCAGTATTTATGGCAAATTTTGGCGGCGCCTGGACACGATCCCCATTCCATCATGCTCTACCAAGTGGATCATCAAATCTTGATTTCTGCAGATGCTTTATGGGAAGAGGGGTTTGGCGTCATCTTCCCGGAGCTTTGGGGTGAAAGCGGGTTTGAAGAGGTCGCACAAACTTTAGAGTTAATTGAAAGCCTACCTGTAGCCTTAGTCATTCCTGGCCATGGAAAACCTTTTACCGATGTGAGCAAAGCTCTGGGCGTTGCCTACTCCCGATTGGATTATCTGTCATCAGATGCTGATCGCAATGCGCGTCATGGCGCCAAGGTGCTGCTCAAATATAAATTACTCGAGTGGCGCAGTATGGATATGGATTTTGTCCATCAGTGGATAAGCGGAACGCCAGCACTGACTCATATTGCTAAACAATTAAATATGAGTTTGACTGAGTTATCAGATTGGCTACCTCAGTCATTGGTTAAGGCAAATGCCGCCAGAATTGAGCATCACCACCTAGTAAATATGAATTAAGAAATTTAAAGCAATCATGCTTTAAAAGTTGAACGAAAGCTTTCCATAATAGGACCAATCGTATTGTTGGAAGGTTTGCACCACTTGCTTGCTCGCACCTATCGCGAATAAGAAATGTTGATTGATGCGATGGGTGACCATGGCATCAATGGGCACAAACCATCCGCCACCAGCGCTGTTATAGATAACCCCATTCTCATCCCAGAAGCGAATCTGAGTATCGGGGGCGATATTAAAGCCTAGGGTGGGATATAGCTCGAGTCGCCTGGCTAGGGCTGGTTGGTTAAGGGCGCTGGCTAAGGTACCATTTTTTGAATAGAAGCCATACATATAGCGCACCAATGGAGAAAAGTCTGCCAGAGGAGATCTGCTCCCCTCGGCTGGATGAAAGACCATACCCGCTTGTGGGCCTGCAGCCCATTGCCCATTATTTCCAAAGGGAAAAACGATTCTTCCCCCTAGGGTCCCATCCCAGCTCTTGAGTATTCCAGGATGATTGCCCCAGACCGTAAGGAGCGTGTTGCCAGCGGCATAGTTGCCAGAGCTTTGGTTGGGGAGAAGTGGCCCATAAGCAGAAACATAGGAAGTATCTAGCCTCATTGTGCCGCGCCACTGATCAATCTGCACAGGCTGGTAATAGCGTAATTTGAGAGTATTGCTTTGAGCTTGCGGCTCGTAGGCATCGTGATAGCCCCAAAACTCTAAAATATGCTGATCTGAGATGGGGTTTGGATCGCTTTTCAGATTGAAATATTTGCTGAGATAATTATCCTCATCAGCCATTACCTTGGCTGCTGCGTTCAGCAAGCAAAGACAGAGAAGAATACGCAGCAATTTCATATAGTCAATAATATTAAATGATTGCCGATTTAATCAGAAATAATCAAAGAGAAGAAAATGGAACATACCGCTTTAATTACAGGTGCGACAGCAGGATTTGGTGAGGCTACAGCACGTCGCTTTTTAGCTCATGGACACCAGGTCATCGCTTTGGGCAGAAGGATGGAGCGCCTAGAGGCATTGAAGGCATCGCTGCCTGTTCACCAACAACAGAAATTACTAACTCTTGCAGTAGATGTATGTGACAGCAAGACGGTGGATGAATTGGCTGCAACCTTGCCGCCACAATTTGCTCGCGTCACGATTTTAGTTAACAACGCAGGTTTGGCTTTAGGTCTAGAGCCTGCTCATAAGGCAATCCTCTCAGATTGGGATCAAATGATTGATACCAATATCAAAGGCTTAGTTCATATGACTCGCGCATTCTTGCCGGGCATGGTTGAGCGTCAATGTGGACACGTTATCAATTTGGGATCAGTTGCCGCTAACTATCCCTACCCAGGTGGAAACGTATACGGTGGCACAAAAGCATTTGTACAACAATTTAGTTTAAATTTGAGAGCAGATTTGATTGGCACCCCAGTAAGAGTGACTTGTATTGAGCCAGGTATGTGTTCTGGTACTGAATTTTCTAATGTCCGCTTTAAGGGGGATGATGCAAAGGCAGAGACTGTCTATAAGGGAGTAGAAGCTTTAAGTGCCCACGATGTAGCCGAAGCAATCTTTTGGTCTGCGACTTTACCAAGTCATGTGAATATTAATGTCTTAGAACTCATGCCGGTTCAGCAAGCATTTAATGCATTTAGCGTGTACCGCGGGGAATTTAAAAACAGTTAATCCCAGCAGTTAAAAACCTATTTTTTCCATTGATAAAACTGAGGATAGACGCGCATCACTACTGGCCCATCAAAATCCCAGGATTTACAGGTGCCCAGGTACAGAGGTGGCTTGTCCTCATCGGACGAAAATAGCGCGCCTGGGATAGATTGAAAAGCAGCAGTTGCCATATTAGCCAATAGTTCACGTAAATGGGTGCAGCCTTTAATACCACCCAGATGCGTATTGATAGTTTTTCGCCAGCCTTTGCCTAGTTTTTCGCCAATCAGCATATTCATCGGCGGTATTACTTCTGGACATTCTGGATGCGGGTGGCTATCCATTGCCACTTCGATTGCAGTAATAAGCAAATCTTGATCTACTGTTAAGCGCACCCACATGTCATGGAATGGTTCTCCTGGATTCCAGGTTTTAGCGCCGGTCGTAAAGGGGTGAGATTTACTATCTCTTAAATGCCCTTCGATATCCCATAGCCCATCTTCGCGGGCATAGCCATAAAAGGTGATTGCGCGAGTATGTAGATGGGAGCGTGCGGTAGGTGTAGAGAGCATAGGATGATAGGTTCTAGAATAAAGGCTGCAGGACTAATCTTTCATGATAATCAATTCATCACCTTCATGTAAAAATACACCCCCTTGTAGTATCCTCAGCAACATATATGGCAAAACCCCTTCCATTAGAAAAAATTCTGTTTAGCCAAGGCTTTGGTACTAGGCGCTATTGCAGCGATCTAATTTATGCAGAACTTGTTAAGGTCAATGGTGTATTGGCAGATGACCCCGAGGAGCGGGTGTCTACCGAAGGCTTACTTTTAAACGTAGAAGGTAAAGATTGGGAATTTCACGAGAAGGCATACATTGCTTTTAATAAGCCCTTAAATTATGAGTGTTCCCATAAGACCACCCATCACCCTAGTGTTTACAGCTTGTTACCAAAGCCCTTTGTAGAGCGAGGCTTGCAATGTGTAGGGCGATTGGACTTTGATACCACGGGCTTGATTTTGATCTCTGATGACGGTCAGTTCATTCATAAGATGACGACCCCAAAAAAGAATATTGGCAAGGTTTATGAGATCACTACACCTGAGCCTATTACCCAAAGGCAAATCGACCACCTTTTAAACGGAGTTGTCTTAGATGATGATCCCAAACCTTGTTTTGCTTCCGCTTGTAAATTATTAGATGAAAATCGCTTAGCAATGACGATCGTCGAAGGGCGTTACCATCAAGTCAAGCGCATGATGGCTGCTGTAGGCAATCACGTCATTAAATTGCATCGTACTGAGATTGGTCAATACGTCATGCCAGCGGATTTAGAGCAAGGGGAGTGGCGCTGGCTTTATCCCGAAGATTTGACATTGCTTTCAAAAAGCGTAGATGCACTTCATGTGCCCAGTGCGAGGAAAGATTAACTCTTTGATGAAACCCCATTTGCAACCTCAAGCCTTGCCGAAAAATTTTAATTTTAAGAAAGCAGTTCCTGACTGGGATGTGAATATTAAAGACAATCTAATAACTCGTCAATTTGTATTTAAAGACTTTAGAAGTGCTTTTGATTTTATGAGCTTGAGTGCTCAATATGCTGAGGAGATCAATCACCATCCAGATTGGTTCAACTCGTGGAACAAGGTGAGCGTAAGATTAAGCACTCACTCAATAAAGGCGCTAAGTGATCTGGATATTTTGATGGCTCAAGCAATGGACCACTTCGCCCAGAAAACTTTAGGAGTTGCTTAAGCGCTTGGTTAAGCAACTGAAAAATCATTAATTAATGCTCTTCTTCTGAGTCATCTTCCTCTGAGGTGATACTCATGAGAATCGTGGCTAATAAGCCATATACAACTTCAGTTGAAATCATACCATCCTCATCAAGCTCATCCATCAGATCATTAAGGCAATCTTCAGTAGGCTCATTTAAGAGAGTCATGGCACATTCGCAACCATAGTCAAAGTCTTGATCATCTGGGGCTTGGGTTTCGTCAGTCATGTTTATCCTTTATATAACCTGCAGAATAGCAAATAAAAATGAGCTAGCCCAGTCATTTTTTGGCAAAAAGACCATTTTTTACTAAAGCTCTAAAATAAATACCAATGAAAAATTTAACCTTTAATTGCTGGCTTTCGTGGTAGCCCTTTCCCAAGCATTTCAATCGCATTCAGCCACTTTCTTTATCGTTGCGGTTATTAGCGTACTCATTGTGGGGATTTCAAAAAGTGGCTTTGGTGCTGGACTTGGGGTCTTGTCGCTACCATTGATGGCAAGTCAGTCCAGTATTAATGAGGCCTTGGCGATTTTATTGCCTTTGCTGATCGCAATTGATTTAGTGGGGTTACAACGATTTATTAAAAATGCAGATTATCGGATCCTTAAGCTAGTGCTGATACCGGCTATGCTGGGAATGTTGCTAGGCTATCTTTTTTTCTCAGCCATTACTCCCAAAATTTTATCCCTCTCCATTGGCATTTTTACTTTGCTTTTTCTGATTCAGAACTTGGTAATGGCCCGCTTGAATTTAAAGGAAGCAAAGCCTTACCCCTGGCTAGGAAGAGTTATGGGATTAGTTTCTGGTTTTACCTCTTTTGTTGCGCATATTGGCGGCCCTCCAATTACGGTATATATGCTCAGAGAAAAAGTGATTCCCATCATCTACACATCTACTTTAGGCGTATTTTTTGCCATCATCAACTTTGGCAAGTTAGTGCCGTACGCATATCTCGATTTGCTCAGCTTTAATCAACTATCCACTTCAATCCTATTACTGCCTTGTGTGCCAGTTGGCGTTTATCTTGGATTTTATTTAGCTAAACGGATATCGATGAAGTGGTATTACATTATTGTGCAATTTTTTCTAGCAGTAGCAAGCGTAAAATTGATTGCAGATGGTTTGCTCGCATAACACATTTATAAAGCAGAAGATGAACACCAAAACCCTCCATTCCACTACCGCTCTTTTGCTACTGGCCTATTGCGCTATTGCGCAGTCGCAAACTTTTTCACCTTACACGCCTGCTCAAATTAGGGAGTTTAATAATCAGCCCATTGCTCCTGAAGAAACTCCTGCCGGAGCAATCTATCCTGATAATAAAAAGCCCAAAGCTAATCCGAAGTCATCACTGGGTGCGCATTACTTTAGCCAACCATTAGGCGAAGAAGCAGCTGAGGCGCAGGATACTGATTCAGCCACCCCCTTCACACCAACACCATCTACATTCACATTTTAGGCAATCGTCAGATCAGGGATAGAGTAAACATTCAATAACTCCAAGGCCGTTTTTGGTGTTGCATTAAGCCAGCTATGAAAGAGCTCCGTTCGCATTGGTACGACAGTTCGCTTTTCATCTTCAGGTTTATGAAAACGCTTCATGAAAGGATGACTGTCAGCATTAATCGTGAGCATCGAAAAAGACACCACTAGTTCACCGTTTTCTGGGT
This sequence comes from uncultured beta proteobacterium, assembly GCA_903846025.1. GTDB lineage: Bacteria > Pseudomonadota > Gammaproteobacteria > Burkholderiales > Burkholderiaceae > Polynucleobacter. The sequence goes on from CAIMZP010000135.1 coordinate 15,288, forward strand.
CAGTCCAGGTATCCCAAATGGATGCAATGGCCATGGGCTCATCATTTACCTGCTTGATTCTGGTTCGGACTGCTTTACCTGACTCATAGCAAGACTCATAAAAAGAATCTACCAAGGCTAAGGCGTAATGGCGATTCTGCCAGGCTGATTGGTAGGAGGGTTTTTCATTAACAGTCTCAACCCGGGCGTTATAGGTTTTTTTGCCAAAAGTCTCTTCCTTAGCCCAGGCCGGAAGCAGTCCAAACCGCGCCAGTCCAATAGCCGTGCGTTCGGTATTGTGACTTTTGAGAATGATAGGACTTGGGTAGGTAGGAAAGACGTCATGAGTGCCAATCAAAGGTAGATTAAGGTCAAATCGGTTTTTGACCCATTTCACGTCGACGGTGGTGAGATATTGAACGCACATATTTGAATTCTACATTTAACAGTTCGGGCACTGCTGGTACCATAAGGGCTATATTCCATAAGAGGGCAAAAAATGAAACGATCCGTAATTCGCTTAGCTTTAACTATTCTGTTCTTAGGTTCCATGATGAGTGTGGCGCAATCCCAAAGTGGTTTGCCAATCAATGCAGCCGCCTCTGTTAATGGGTTAATTATTACCAATGATGCCGTAGAGCAAGGTATGCAAGCTGCATTAGCCCAGGGGCAAAAGGACTCGCCGGAGTTGCGCAATGCCGTCTTATCCAAATTGATCGAGGTGACCTTGTTGTCACAAGAGGCCGAAAAAGATGGTCTGGCCAATTCAGATAAAGCAAACCGTCAGCTAGCATTTATTCGTCAGAATTATTTGGCCGAACTTGAGCTGTCCACTTTTTTATCACAGAATCCCATCACTGATAGCGACATTCAGGCAGAGTACAGCCGTGAGATCGGCTCATTAGGGCCACAGGGGATGATTGTCGAATACAAGGTAAGTGATATTGCTGTAGCAACAGAAGCGGATGCTCAGGCGGCACTGGCTCGCATTAAAAAAGGTGAGTCATTTGATAAAGTTGCTAAAAGTATCTCCTTGGCGCCTAACAAAGCTCAAGGCGGTGCAGTAGGTTGGGTGCAGGCTGGGCAAACCTTGCCACAGATTGCCGAGGTATTAACAACACTAAATAAAGGTCAAGTTTCTTCGGCCCCTATTAAAATGCAGCAAGGTTGGTACTTAGTGAAGTTAGAAGACAAGAGATCAACTAAGCCACCTAGTTTTGAGCAAGCTAAACCCGCTATTCGCAATGGCTTAATGCAGAAGAGGCAATTTGAGCTCCTCTCTAAATTACGGCAAACCGCGAATATCGTAGTTCAGTGAACTTCAAATAAATCAGAAAAAAAGCGCTTCTTGAGCGCTTTTTTTTCAAGGGCTCGAATACTCCTATGAAGAGTAAGATGGAGTTCTAATGCCAATTGAGTTCCTCCAGTTATTAACCAGCGCAGATCGGTCTCATAAGACGAACTTACAGCTAGGTGCCTATATGGCATTTGTGGCGGGAGCTGTTAATGCGGGTGGATTTTTAGCGATTGCTCGCTATACCTCACACATGAGCGGTATTATTTCTGCCATTGGGGATGATTTGGCTTTGAATAACATCGTATCCGTACTGGGCGGAATTTCTTTGTTAGCCTCTTTTCTCATGGGGGCTGCGACCACGGCCATTATTGTGAACTGGGGACGTAGAAGAAAAATTCATAGTGAGTTTGCGCTCCCACTTTTATTGGAAGCCGTGTTGTTACTCATTTTTGGTGTTGTTGGTGCTAACCTGAACCTCTATCTGCCTTTAACAGTCCCGGCGATTGCCTTAGTGCTTTGTTTTATTATGGGTCTACAAAATGCCATTGTGACCAAAGCCTCTCATGCAGAAATTAGAACTACCCATATGACCGGTGTAGTTACGGATATTGGTATTGAGCTCGGTAAGTGGATTTATTGGAATAAATCTAAAGAATCAAATAAACAGGGCTATGTAGAGGTAAACACAGAAAAATTAAAAGCGCATAGCTTCATTTTTGCTATGTTCTTGGTCGGCGCAATTATTGGCGCCATTAGCTTTAAAAAAGTTGGCTATATTTCTGTTGTCCCTTTATCCATTTCTTTAATCCTGATTGCATCTATGCAAATATATAAAGATGTCAAAGTGCTATTTAAGGGATAACACATCTTTTTGTGTGCGGTGCAAAAGGAGCGTGCTAAGTACCATCTAATTCATACGGCCATTACCAGTGGTAATGCTAAATACTTATATTTCCTGTAAGGTTAGTGATGCTGACTCGGATAATCCGTTTTACATAGTCATTGGAGATAGTTATGACAACTGAATCAACTTGCCCGTTCTCAGGCGCAAACAAAAATACACCCAGCAGTAAAGACTGGTGGCCTAATCAACTTGATTTAAAGTCACTAAATCAACATTCTCCATTGATTAATCCAATGGATCCGGGCTTTGATTACGCCGCAGAATTTAAAAGTTTGGATTTAAATGCAGTCATCGAAGATCTTAATGGCTTAATGACTACACCTCAAGATTGGTGGCCTGCAGATTATGGACATTACGGGCCCTTATTTATTCGTATGGCATGGCATAGCGCAGGCACCTATCGGATCGCTGATGGACGCGGTGGTGCTGGGACCGGAGCGCAACGCTTTGCGCCACTTAATAGTTGGCCTGATAATGTGAACTTGGATAAAGCCCGTCGTTTACTGTGGCCTTTAAAGCAAAAGTATGGAAAAAAAATCTCATGGGCTGATCTAATAGTTCTTGCTGGCACGATTGCAATCCAATCCATGGGCTTGAAGATATTTGGTTTCGCAGGTGGGCGAGTAGATGCTTGGCAGGCTGAAGATATTTACTGGGGTCCAGAATCTAAGTGGTTAGCAGATGAGCGTTACAAAGGGGATCGAGAATTAGCCAATCCCTTGGCCGCTGTGCAAATGGGTTTGATCTATGTAAATCCTGAGGGTCCTAATGGAAACCCGGATCCATTAGCAGCTGCGCGTGATATTCGCGAGACATTTGCGCGTATGGCAATGGATGATTTCGAGACGGTTGCGCTAATTGCAGGAGGCCATACCTTTGGCAAAGCCCATGGCGCTGCAGATCCAGGCCAGTATGTTGGCCCCGAGCCAGAGGCTGCCCCAATTGAAGAACAGGGTCTGGGCTGGAAAAATACTTTTGGCACGGGTAATGGTGATGACACCATTTCAAGTGGACTGGAGGGTGCCTGGACAACCAATCCAATTGCCTGGGATAACAACTACTTTGATAACCTGTTTGCTTACGAGTGGGAATTGACAAAGAGTCCTGCTGGCGCACATCAGTGGACTCCTAGAGAAGCTTCGGCGGCTGGAACAGTTCTCGATGCGCATGATCCATCTAAGAAACATGCGCCTATGATGTTTACAACCGACTTGGCTTTGAGGTTTGATCCTAGTTATGAAAAAATATCTAAACACTTTCATGAAAACCCACGAGAGCTTGCAGATGCCTTTGCCAAAGCTTGGTATAAGTTAACTCACCGCGATATGGGTCCACTGGCTAGATACCTTGGCCCACTTGTTCCACAAGAACGGTTGATATGGCAAGATCCCATTCCCCCAGTAGATCATCCCTTAATTGATGAGTTAGATATCACTGATTTAAAAGGCAAGGTCTTAGCTTCTAATTTATCTATCTCTCAGCTAGTAAACACTGCCTGGGCATCTGCGGTGACATTTCGCGGGGGAGATAAACGTGGCGGGGCAAATGGCGCACGCATTCGTCTTGCGCCACAAAAGGACTGGGCAGTAAACCAGCCAATGGAACTAGGTCAAGTACTGCGTATATTTGAAACTATTCAGCGGGAGTTCAATGCCGATCAGTCTGGCGGTAAGAAAGTCTCAATGGCGGACTTAATTGTGTTGGGTGGTTGTGCTGCTATTGAGGGAGCTGCCAAGAGAACTGGTTACACGATTACAGTGCCGTTTACTCCGGGGCGGATGGATGCCTCTCAAGAAGAAACGGATATTCATTCCTTTGCTGTGTTGGAACCCACTTCAGATGGGTTTAGAAACTATCTTGGCAAGGTGCATGAAGACTCATTGGCTGAGCGCTTGATTGATCGAGCCAATCAGCTCACGCTCAGTGCGCCTGAAATGACCGTATTGATTGGTGGTATGCGTTCACTAAATGCCAATTTCAATCAATCACAAATGGGTGTATTTACTAATAGGCCAGAGACGTTAACAAATGACTTCTTCATTAATCTTTTGGATATGAATACAGTCTGGAGTAAGTCTGCTGATACTGGAGTAATGCATGGGCATGATCGTCAATCAAGTGAGTTGAAGTGGACCGGCAGTATTGTGGATTTGGTTTTTGGGTCGAACTCTGAACTTCGAGCTCTTGCGGAATTCTATGCCTGCAGTGATTCCGAAGAGAAATTCATTCACGATTTTATTTCGGCATGGAATAAGGTGATGAATTTAGATCGATATGATCTTGATTAATTAAACGTGGGACAGATGAAAAAAGCGCACGTCAAGTGCGTTTTTTTCATACTCTGAAGAAATTATTAACTACAGTTTTTTTCTCACAATCTTAAAATCAGTGTCATCCACCATGCTTTCAATGCTAAAGCCAAGACTGCGCATGAGTTTGAGCATCCCAGGGTTTTTAGATAACACTAGCCCATCGATTTCCGATAGACCTTTATCGCGTGCAACTTCCATAATGCTAATCATTAATCGGGAGCCAATTCCTTGGCCTCCAAAGTTATCAGTAACGACTAAAGAAAATTCACAGCTAGCTTTGTCTGGATTGGTGCTGTAGCGTGAGACCCCAATAATTTTTTCAGTTTTAACCAAGTCGCCAGCTTCATCCAGCTTGGACTCCTGAATCAATGCAACTAATGCCATCTCCCGGTCGTAATCAATGAGTGTAAATTTTGCTGCCATGGATGGTGGGAGCTCGGGGGAGTTGGAGATAAATCTAAAGTAGCGAGATTCATCTGAAAGAGTTTTATAGAAGGCTTTAAGCATATCCGCATCATCAGGATGAATGGGTCTAATCAAGTATTCGCCACCATCTTTCAGAGGACAAGTTTGCTCGTATTGATGGGGATAAGGCAGGATAGCTAAATGGTTATAAAGGCCGACTTGACTATTTTTCAGTATGGGTGAATTGCTGATGGCAATTCTGGCATCGACTGCAATCGCACCAGTTTCATCCACGATGATGGGGTTGATATCCATTTCGAGTAGTTGTGGCAACTCACAAGCCATTTCAGATACGCGTAATAGAATTTGTTCAATTGCCTCTTGATTTACGGCAGGTGCTCCGCGCCATTCCCCTAAAGTTTGAGCAATACGTGAACGACTAATGAGCTGGTGAGCGAGGTATTGATTGAGTGGCGGAAGCTCCATGGATTGATCGTTGAGTAGTTCAATCATGGTGCCACCTGCCCCAAATGCAATAACCGGCCCAAAAGGCTCTTCATTGACAAGGCCAATATAGATTTCTCGGCCACGCTTATTGCGAACCATTTTTTGTACTGTAATGCCATTAATTTTTGCTTTAGGCGCTAAGCGTCCTACCGTTTGCATCATATGTGTATAGATGTCTCTTACACCCACCGCATTCATCACATCCAATGCTACTCCATTGACATCAGACTTATGGCTAATATCGGGCGAGTCAATTTTGAGGACTACTGGATACCCAATTTGATTGGCTACCATCATGGCTTCATTGGGACTTTTAGTCAGAATGGTTTGTGTAATTGGAATATAAAAGGCAGAGAGCAAAGCTTTTGATTCCAATTCAGTTAAGACAGTCCTTCTTTCGGCCAAAACATTTTCAATGATCAGTTTGGCGCCATCCAAGTCTGGGCTCAAAGATTTAGAAAGAGGTGGTGGCGTTTGTTGGAGTAGTTTCTGGTTAGCATAAAAGCTGGAGATATTTCCAAAGGCGCCGACAGCCGCCTCTGGCGTTCTAAAAGTAGGGATATTGGCATTGGCCAAGAGTAATCTGCCAACTACTACGGATGAGTCGCCCATCCAGCAGCTTAATAGTGGCTTTGATATTTCTTTTCTAATGCCGGTAATAGCCGATGCCAGTAGCAGACTATCAATGGACGGTTTAGGGGAATGAATAACCAATATTCCATCGACATTAGGATCGCTGTTGGCGATTTCAATCGCTGCGCAGTATTGCTCAGGCGTGGCATCTTCGGATAGATCAACTAAATTATCAAGAGAAGCGTATGGAGAAATCAGTGGTTTTATTTTTTCAATTGATTCAGGAGAAAGCTTGGCCAGCATCAAATGAATATCACTAATACTGTCAGCTGCCAATACACCAGGACCACCACCATTGGTAATCACGGCCAATTTATTGCCAACCCGGCGGTAGCTAGAGGCTAAGCATTTGGCTGCAGAGAAGAGCTCGACAAAGGACTTCACTCTCACGGCACCTGCCCGCCGAATTGCCGCATCAAATACTGCATCACTGCCAACAATAGTGCCGCTGTGGGTTTTAGCCGCCTCATTGCCTGCAGGTTTATGGCCAGACTTCAGAACGATGACGGGTTTGATATTGGCAGCAGCTCTTAAGGCGCTCATAAACTTCCTAGAATCAGTAATTCCCTCTAGATAGAGAACAATGCTTTGCGTTTTGGCATCATTGCCTAAGTAGTCCAATAATTGGGCAATATCTACAGAGGCGTGTTGTCCAATGGAAGCCACGAAAGAAAAACCAACCCCGTTAGTTTTTGCCCAGTCGAGCATTGCACAGGTCAATGCTCCTGATTGAGAGAGGAGTGCAAGGGGGCCAGAATTTGCAAGGTCGCTCATGACGCTAGCATTGAGATGGCGATGGGGCCGCTGGAAGCCCATGCTGTTTGGACCCAATAACTTCATGCCATAGTACTTGGCAAGATCTTTTAATTCCTCGCTATGTGTTTTATTGACCCCAGAGCAGATTAAGACAGCAGCCTGGTGTTTTAGGCGACCAGCCAAGTCAAGAGCAGAGATTAATTCCTCTTGAGGAAGGGCGATGATAGCCACCTCTTTTGTTTTAATATCTTTTTTACTTAAATCAAGAGTGGTGTTGACATCCACCCACTCCACTTCGCCTAAATACTTCCCTTCTTGGAATAGCGTTAAAAAGAGCTCTTGATAGGAGCCTTGTATTGGGGGATTTTTTGAATTTGTGAAAATGGAAACAGAGCTTGAGTCAAGCAATGCGTTTAAGTAATGTTTTTCCAATTAAACCCCCTCCAATAAATACTATTACGTACGCTACAAAAGTGCGAGCAAGACGGTTCCAAACATAACCGCCCTATAAAAAATACATGAGGTGTCTATTTAGATATTTTCATGGCAACAGTTATTATTTGCCACAAGACTCATTTATAAGCGCTCTCTACTAAGTCGATATTACCCATGTCATCTTCTTTATGAAAATTTTGGTATGTAAGCCCCAATTTCTTCTGAAATATGGTCGGAATGGCTGGTGATATGGAATAGCAACGCAACACCTCAAATCTCAAGACATGCGCCCGAGTATCCAATTAAGCCTCTAAATAGGGCTTGATATAGCGCAAATCAAGACCACTTATTTACTAGTTTTTGATTTTGTTTCTAATAGATAAATTCGTTTTATATCCCTCAGTAAATCAAGTCCGAACTAATTTGGCGGTTATCATTGCCCATTAACATCTTAATGAAGTGGGTGCGATAGCATCCAATCCAATCTGTTTTATTTGTTTTCTTAGTCGTTTATTAAAATAGGAATTGGTAGCGCATGTTAAGTAATTCACGGATATTAGATGCTAAATTTCGCAGCAAAATTATGTCGGCAGATGAGGCGGCAAAGTTAATTCTTCCAGGCGACACTGTTGGGATGAGTGGCTTTACTGGTGCCGGCTACCCAAAAGAAATTCCCCTGGCTTTAGCAAAACATATCACCGAGGCAAATAATCGCGGAGAACGATTTCGAATTAGCGTCTGGACTGGCGCTTCAACGGCCCCTGAATTGGATGGAGCTTTGGCTAAAGTTGATGGGATCGAAATGCGACTTCCCTATCAATCTGATCCAACTTGCCGCGCGCGCATCAATGCTGGGCAAATGGAATATATTGACATTCATTTATCTCACGTTGCGCAATTTGCTTGGTCTGGATTTTTAGGTAAATTAGATACTGCCGTTATTGAAGTCACTGGCATTACTGAGGAGGGGTATCTGATCCCTTCATCATCAGTAGGCAACAATAAGACTTGGCTTGACATGGCTGACAAGGTAATTTTAGAAGTGAATAGTATGCAGAACCCCCTCTTAGTTGGGATGCATGATATTTACTATGGCACTCGTTTGCCGCCCGATCGCCAACCTATTCCGATAGTGAAATCAAGTGATCGTATTGGCATTCCATACCTTCAGGTTGACCCTAAAAAAGTGATTGCTGTGGTTGAGACTGCATCGCAAGATCGTAATTCAGCATTTAATCCGCCTGATGCAAATTCGCAAAAAATTGCAGAGCACATCCTTGAATTTTTAGAGTTTGAAGTGAAAAAAGGGCGTTTGCCCGAGCATCTTTTGCCTCTACAGTCTGGGGTTGGCAACATCCCTAACGCCGTATTGGCCGGTTTAAATAAAGGCAGATTTGAAAATTTAACTGCCTATACCGAGGTCTTGCAAGATGGAATGCTCGATATGCTTCTATCTGGAAAGATGACCTGCGCATCAGCTACTGCCATCTCGCTTAGCCCCGAGGTGCTGGCTCGATTTAATGGTGATTTAGATACCTATCGTCAGAGCATTATTTTGAGAACTCAAGAAATCAGCAATCATCCTGAGGTGATTCGGCGTTTGGGCATAATTGCCATGAACGGGCTTATAGAGGCCGACATCTATGGCAATGTAAATTCAACCCATGTGATGGGTACGCAAATAATGAATGGTATCGGTGGTTCGGGTGACTTCGCTAGAAATGCCTATCTATCTATTTTTATGACTCCATCGACCGCTAAGGGTGGGGCTATTTCTAGTATTGTTCCGATGGTCTCACACGTTGACCATACTGAACATGATGTCCAAGTCATTGTGACGGAACAAGGTTTGGCAGACTTAAGAGGGCTCTCGCCTAAGAAAAGAGCTAAAGTAATTATCGAGAAATGCGCCCATCCAGATTTTAAAGCTGCCTTACTGGATTATTACGAAAGAGCTTTGCGCGACTCCGCTGGGAAGCATACTCCGCACTTACTCGATGAAGCTTTTTTATGGCATCGGAATTTCTTAGAAAAAGGCCATATGTAATCTTGTGATTACGCCTTTGGATGGCGGGGCAAGGTAGATCATCCACCTTGGATAACATCAGATAGAACCATGCTCTATATACTTAAAACGTTAATTTCTGCTTTAATAATTGTCGTAGTTGGCGAGCTTAGTAAGCGTAGCTCTGCCTTGGCGGCCTTTTTACTAGCATTGCCCATTGTCTCGATTACTGCATTTATGTGGATATATCTAGAGTCTAAAGATGGTGTAAAGATAGCTGAAATTAGCGAGGGAACATTTTGGTATGTGCTCCCAACATTACCAATGTTTTTGTTCCTGAGTTGGTTGCTGAGAAATAACTACAATTTCTACTTAGCGCTATTTATTTGTTGTTTATTGACGGCAGGCTTATTTGCTATAACGCAATACTTTTTAGCGCGATAGTTTCGAGTGTCATTCAAAGCTGATTGATCCGATGATCTTCATCACCCAGCTATCACTGTTCTGGTTTGTGCCCTTACCAATGCCTAGGTTAATATTTGATTTGTCATATTTAGTATCAAGCGCTAAATAAGCTGTATTAAAACGCTGGGAAATAGGAAAGGTATTTGTTGTATTGCTCATTTCGCTGTAGTACTCGGCACCAATAGATGTGTTGGGTGTGAGGCTATAGGCAAGCTTTCCAGATGGGGCAAAAGCCGTGCCACCACTTTTATTTAAGCCAATATCTATAGAAGGATTTACCGTAAGTCGCCATTTCGTCAGCTGTAAGGCAAGTATGGGAGTAAGTTCATAAAATAATTGTTCTTGTCCACCAATATCTCTTAGGTAGACAATTTCATTTTTAACTCCATAGTGCCAGAGACCTTCTTCATCGTGAGTGGGAATGTACATATGCCCAACTTTGCCACCATTGACATATGAAGCGCCGTTATACCTGCTCAAAAACGCATTTACTCCAATTTCATTATTTTTTGCTATGCCATAGGCGTATTCCAATCTAGTTTGAAATACGTCCGATTCAATATGTTGAGCCGCACTGGCTTGATAGAGATTGGTCTCCACTTCATAGCTAGATTGTTTTTGTTCTGCGATCAGTTCATCATGAACTTTGATCTCGAAAGGGGCTGAGAACACCGGCGCACTGACGAGGGGTAGCCACAGAAAAGTCGCCTTAAGTAGTTTTGCTGCGGATCTGAAAAATGACATTGTGAAACTATAAAGGACGAAATCGATTCCCTTTTGTTTTCAAAATCTTAAGAGGCCTAAAATATTCTTTTATCTAACATCCTAATTGGGATGCAAGGTCCTCAATATTCTTAGCGTGATAATCGGTAAAGGTCTCCTGCTGTAGATCGCCCCTTGTAACATGGGGGCCGAATTCAAGTGGCCTCTCCACAAAAGCCGTTTTAAGTCCACAGGCCTTTGCAGATACAAGGTCGTCCTTGTGTGCAGCTACCAGCATAACTTGCTCAGGATCAATATCAAAAATATTCGCAACACCAAGGTAGGTTTCAGGGTCGGGTTTATAGTGCCGAAATACTTCAGCAGAAAGAATTAGATCCCATGGGAGTGAAGCGTGTTTAGCCATATCCGCGAGAAGACCAAGATTGCCATTGGATAGAGTCACGATGGTGAATTTACTCTTTAGTCTGCTGAGGCCTTTTACGGTATCTATCCACGGAGTGAGGCGGTGCCAGATCAGATTTAGCTCATGAATTTGATCTTCAGATAATGAATTAATGTTAAATAGATTTAAAACATCATCCAAAATCAAGCGATGTAAATCATCTATTTTTGTCCAAGGCAGCTTTCCAGAGCGGACTTTCGCCATTGCTGGTTTATAGCCCGTTCGCCATGCAGTAGCAAATTCATTGGGATCAGCTGCTAGGTTTAATCTTTTGACTTCGGCAGCGATTGATCCATGCCAGTCCACTACCGTGCCAAAGACGTCAAATGCCAGTACTTTTGTTTGCTTAATCATGACTAAAATTTCTCTAGGAAGCGATAAAGGTCTAGGGGCAATCAATGCACCTGAGTTTGATATTAATTGAAGTCGAAAGAAAAAGCCCCAAAATCCCCTTTTTAGCCAGTTATCTCGTTTAATCTATTGCTTGAATCATGATTAAATATAGCGATATCCATTAGATAAAAATATGAATGGAGATATGATGGACCACTTAACCTAAGGTATATATGACAGAAGTGAAAAAATCCCTATCTACAACCATTAAAGAGGCACTCGCTAAAAAGAATGCAAATCAGCATCCTGACTCTAAGGACTCCAAAGAGGGCGGTGGGGTCACTAAAAAGCGTACCGCCCCTCCCGCAGGCGCTGGCAAGGTTATGAAGAAGGCAGCGGGCAGGGGAAGGTAATAAAAGCCTAGATGTCGTTGAGGTAGAACATGACAGGGATTCCCCTGTCATTCATCCTTAACCCTAAAAAATGTCGATAAGCTTGCAAAGTAAGCTCACATAAAGATTCTAGAGGAATAAAACGTGGCCAACTAAATGGCCTTAGCAGTTCAGTTGCCAATTTTTGAGGTTTGGCAAGAATTTCAAAATTCAATTAACATTCGTTGACTAGTCAATGAATTTATGAAAAAACCTACCTCCAGCCTCACAATAGAGTTCTACAAGCCCGAAACTTATCGTTTACAGGGCAGTATTGTGTATTCAATGGTGCGCAATAAATTAATTTATGAGCGATTGGCCGACTCCAAGCTAGTGGATTTAGGTATTACGGCCTCACAAATGAGAGTTTTAATGATGATTGCACACTCAGAGCGTGCAACAGTTTCTTCAATCTCAAGCTGCTTAGCAAATAATGCCGCTGCATCCGTACGAACCATTGATAAATTACAGAGAAACGGTTGGATCAAAAGGTCCCAGTCAGAGAGGGATAAAAGGGTGACCTATCTAAGCCTTACTGTAGCCGGCAGAAAATTATCTAAGGCTATTCCTTCTAGACTATGCGGATTATTAAATAATTCGCTAGAAGGGTTTACTCATCAAGAATTTGAATTATTTAAATCGTTCTTAATGCGAATCGAAAATAATAATCTCAGGCAACTAGAGGACACCTATGCTTAGCCTAGTGGCATTGAGGACCATTCTCTTTACGCTCGCATTAGGACTGATGCTATCTTCATGCGCACTATTTTCACGAAATAGCTTTCCAGAGCAAACGTCTAAGTCATTGGAACGGATTGAGCCAGCATTAGATTCAAAGAACTTTTCAATTGAAGATCAGTGGTGGCAAGCTTTTGGGGATGAGCAACTCAATTTATTAATATCTCAGGGTCTTACACAATCAACCAGTCTTGATATAGCAGCTGCGAAAATAGCTTCAACAAAAAGCATGCTAGAGGCGGAACGAGCGAACTTTCTGCCTCAAGTTGCAATTAGCGGGGCAGTTGATAGGCAGCAATTGTCTACAAATTATATTTTTCTACCCGGTATGCCGGTGTATACCGGATATGGAAACGTTAACGCCAGTTTAAGTTGGTCACTCGACATTTGGGGGAAACAGAAAAAATATTTTGATGCTGCGAAAAATCAAATGAAGTCAGCCCAAGCGAGCTACATGGCATCTAGATTATTAATCTCGACAACCATTGCTAGGGTCTATATAGATTATGACCGTATGACACGGTCTCGTCATTTCTATGCACGTGATTTCGAGGTAAGGAAAATTTTATATCGCATTGCACAAGAGCGACTTCGAACTGGAATGATTGATGTAGTTTTATTAAATCAGCGAAAACTAGAAATGGATAATGCTGAGGTGAATATGAAGCAAGCTGATCTGAGTATAAGAATGGTTCAGCATCAAATAGCGGCGCTAGTACAGGAGGGGCCTACCTGGGGTGAATCATTGAAAGATCCTAGTTTAAAAACTTCCGCTTTAAATTTACCTGAAAAAATTCCATCAAATTTATTAGAAAGAAGGCCTGATTTACAGGCCCTACTAAGTCAAATTGATGCAGCTAAATTACAATTAGAGGGTGCCAAGTTAGAATATTTGCCTGATATCAACCTTACTGGGTTTGCTGGCTTTCAATCATTTGGCTTGTCACAACTCTTCAGCTCGAACAGCAGCCAATTTAGCATTGGACCATTAATCAATTTACCGATTTTTGATGGTGGTAGCATCGCGGCCAATATCACCGGAAAAGAAGCTGGTAGAAATGTAGCCGTCGCTAATTATCAAGAGCAACTGCTACAAGCTCTACGCGATGTTGCTGATGGTATTGCCTCTGTAAAAAGTACGCAGGAAAACTTTATATCAAATCAAACCGCCTATCAGAGTGCGAAATCTAATTTCGATATTTCAAGAAGACGGAATGAGGTAGGAATTATTTCTAAGGAAGGTGTAATTAATTCCGAGGAGAGCTCTTTAACCCAAGGGCAGGCGTTGGCAGATGCTAAAGCCAAAATGTTGACTGCTAATGTGATCTTAGTCCAGGCGCTTGGAGGCTCTTATTTGGAGTCTTCCCGGCAATTGAATGATCCAGCATCTGCTAAATAATTTAATTAGATAGAAAAAATGGACACGAATTCTGCTACTCCGAAATTTAATCGCTTAAAGGCATTCCAAATATTTTTTGGTATTTTAGCTTTTATCTTTCTCCTCGGATTTTTGTATTGGATTTTTATTGGTCGCTTCTCAGAGTCTACTGATGATGCCTATGTCGCTGGCTCTCAAGTTCAAATTGTCGCGCAAATCGAGGGCGCAATCTCATCAGTTAATGTGTCTGATACCCAGTCCGTTAAGGAGGGGCAAGTTTTGTTTCAGATTGATCCAACTGAGGTCAAGCTTGCTTCAGAGAAAATGGACATTGATTTGCTCAATGCAGCGGCCGACTACCAGCGACGGATTGCCCTTCAGGGTGAGGCTTCAGTATCCAAGGAGGAGCTAGATCATGCTCGCCTAGCCCTGCAAAAATCTTCTGCCAATGCACGTCAGGCTTATATCAATGTATTGCGTGCGCAAGTATTAAGTCCCGTCGCTGCTGTTATCGCCAAGCGATACACAGAGGTAGGCCAAAGGGTTGCACCAGGGACTCCATTAGCCTTGATGGTGGCAAGTGACGGAATATGGGTCGATGCGAACTTTAAAGAGGACCAGCTGCATAAGATTAGAGTCGGGCAAGATGCTACTTTAGAGTCAGATATATATGGCAGCAAAATACGTTATCACGGTAAAGTTGTTGGTTTTGCCCCCGGCACTGGATCTACTCTGGCGTTACTCCCAGCACAAAATGCTACTGGAAATTGGGTAAAAGTAGTCCAACGCTTGCCAGTGCGCATTGAATTTAATCCGGATGAATTAAAAGAATATCCCTTAAATATAGGGCTCTCTTTGTATGTCAAAGTCGATACCAAGAATGTTAATGGTGTTCCTCTTTTGGCGATGAAAGAGGGTGCTGTTCGGACGACCGATATTTATCAGAAGCAATTTGATGCAGCTGAGAAACATATTCAGTCATTACTCAATCACACTCAGATTCGTTAAAAAATTTAAATGGCTTCAAATCAAGAGCTAGAGCCATTGCATGGGTACAAGCTAGTCTTAGGGACTCTTGCGTTAGCACTTGGTTCATTCATGAACGTCTTAGACATGTCGATTGCCAATGTAGCACTACCAACCATTGCTGGTGATTTTGCGGTAAGCCCAACTCAAGGGACATGGTTAATTACTTCTTATGCTGTTAGTGAAGCTATTTTTTTACCGTTAACAGGGTGGCTATCTCAGAGAATTGGCGAGGTAAGACAGTTTTTATTTGCCACTATTTTATTTACTTTAGCTTCAATGCTTTGCGGAATCGCTCCGAGCTTTCAGTTTTTAGTAATTGCGCGTATTTTGCAAGGGGTCGTAGGGGCATCCATGATTCCGCTGTCACAAGCTTTACTCATGAAATCATTTCCTCCTGATAAGCGAGGTATGGCCTTAGGTATATGGGCAACTACTACAGTGGTAGCGCCGGTGCTGGGCCCATTTATTGGGGGTTGGTTAACGGATAATCTAGTATGGCGTTGGGCTTTTTATATCAATTTACCATTCGGAATTATTAGCGCCTATTTAGTGTATTGGTTATTTGGCGCTCCAAAACCGGAGGCTTCTACGGATAAGATTGACCTAGTAGGAATATGCCTATTGATTTGCGCAGTAGGGACTATGCAAATTGCATTGGATAAGGGCAGTGAGTTAGATTGGCTATCCTCGCCAATCATTTGTTTTTTAGGTGCTGTATCCATAATTGGGTGGATCTCATTTGTTTTGTGGGAATTAGGCGCCCAGTTTCCAATAGTTAATTTACGTTTATTCAAGCTGGTGAACTTTCGAATGTCGGCTATTTGCTTGGGATTAGGCTCATTTGCTTTTTATATCTATATTGTGATTGGCCCTTTATGGCTACAAACCCAGTTAGGCTACACCGCTTTTAACGCAGGAAAGGTTATGGCAGTTACTGGTATTTTGGCTCTCTTTTGCGGCCCTCTTTTTGGCGCTAATATTCATCGAGTGGATGCTCGAATCATTGCTACTATTGGCTTTATTGCAATGGCTATCGGTTGTTGGATGGCTGCTAACTTCACCACCAACGTGGATGAGACAAGTCTAATGCTTGCCAGAGTAATTATGGGCGTTGGTATTGCGGGATTTTTTATGCCAATGTCGGCAATATCAATGTCCCAACTCCAAGGTAGTCAGATTGCATCGGGAACGGGGATATCTAATTTTTTGCGTAATATTGGCGCTAGCGTTGGTACCGCCGTCTCAACGACTTTGTGGCAAGATAACGCCACTAGACATCATGCGCAATTAGTGGAGAGCGTGCAGATGGGCAATCCTGCTTATACACAATTTACAGATCAGGCGCTAAATCTAGGTATGACTGAGATGCAAAAAAATGCATACATCGACAGCCTTATTAATTCTCAAGCCTACCTACTTTCCACCAATCAACTGATGCTCATTGGTACGGTAATTTTAATTTGCCTAATTCCTCTAATTTGGATGGCTAAACCACCATTTGGATCGGGTAAAGGGGCCCATTAAAATTCTGGCGCTGCCTTTTGGGCGCCACTTGTAATAAGAGTGAAGTCAATATTTAGGAGGATATTTTTTTACTCTCTTGAAGCTTCAATTACCATATTTACGGTTACGTCATCACCTACAAAGGGTGTGTATTTTCCTAGATTAAAATCTGAACGACTTAGCTTAACGATAGCATTGGCGCCACAGGTATATTTCAATGTAAGTAAGTTACGGCTACAGGAAATTTCACTCACTTCAATCGCTATAGGTTTTGTAACGCCCTTAATGGTTACCTCACCGTTAATTGGGGGGATACCATTCTTATTAAAAATGAATTGTTCCGATTTAAAGGTGGCTACTGGAAATCGCTCCGTTGCAAAAAAGTCTTCCGATTGAATGATTTTATTAAATACGGCAGAGCCAGTGCTGACGGACTTTGTATCTATGGTCATATCAATGGTTCCGCCATTGTTTTCTTCATTTAGCGTAATGATTCCAGTCACGCCATCAAAGCGACTTGTCTGTATCGAGTAATTTAGGTGTCTGTAGCTAAAGCTAACGAAAGTATGCTCTGGATCGGCCGTATACACGTCAGCTCCCTGACATAGACTTGCTATGGAGGAAGCTAGAAGAAAAGTGGCAATTGATATAAATTTCATCAATGCCCTTTTAATCTTTGCCTAAGCCAATGCTTAACAAGCCTTATTTCACCGCAACTTCGATCGATTTTTCTAATTTAGGGCCATAGGATTGATGTGCTCCGTTAGCAAATTGCATAGTGAGTTTATATTTTCCTGGAGGAAGATTCACTTCAGTTTCAGTTTGGCCTTTGCCAAAATGTTTATGAGTCTCATCCATTGGGATGACTACCCCAGAAGGGATGCTCTCAGCATTAATTAACAAATGGTGGTGACCAGTATTGGTGGTCATATCACCAGCTGGCGCGATCGTCATTCCAGACACAGCAAAGACGACTTTAAAAGGACTTGTAACGGTAGCGCCATTTTTAGGCTCTACGAAATCTACTGATTGCGCAAACGCGAAATGGCTAGAAAAAGTGATTAAAGCACCTAAAAATAGAGACCTCAGCTTCATTTAATGCTCCTCTGTGTTGAATGATCGGTATTGAATTGATACAGCTGGTACAGGTTGAATACTACAGATGTTTCGGAAGAAATGTTTTTCGTTTATTTATCGGCTTATTTGCATCATAGAAGGATTTCCACATCTGTATGCCTTCTTTATAGGTTTTTAAATCACCTACTATTAATCAGGATATTTTTATGCGGAGACTTTTACGTGTTTTTTCGTAAAAACCGTCTGGTTTGGACTTGACCCAGTGAATAAATTTTTGCATTTCCGGGTGAGATTGAAGTGCAACAGAGTTATTTAATTGAACGGCTAACTCAGTTTCTGTAAAAAGAGCATGTATCTGTCGATGACAAATACGGTGGAGGTATTCAGTATTTTTCCCCCCTTTTGACTTGGGGATTAGGTGGTGGGCATCTTTTTGTGATTTTGGGATGGGGCGATTGCAAATTGGGCAAATGAGATCGGACATTTTCTTCTCGCTTGGAGTCTCAAGAGAGACCATTTTTTGGCGAATTTTTCCAATCATCTTATGTATTCTGCAGGGGATTACTTCAAGGGAGTTAATGACATGGGGGCTATGGCTTTAGTTTTATATTTGACTGCGCACTAGTTTAGTAAATAAGTTTTAAACTTGCACAGTGACAAAATCTCACCTTAAAACCCTGTCGGTACCAGATCTATCTCGCCTGATTGAAATGGCCTGGGAGGATCGTACCCCTTTTGATGCTATTGAGAAAATTTTTGGACTCTCAGAATCTCAAGTAATTGCAACCATGCGCAATGCGCTTAAGCGTAATTCGTTCGAGCTATGGCGTAAACGGGTTACCGGAAGAGTTACAAAACATACGGCCCTTCGCAGTAAAGCAGTTGTTCGCGCTTATTGCGCAACCCAATACAAGCACAAATGAGCTGTCAAAATAGACTGGTATTGATTCTGGGCGATCAGCTAGATTTGCAAGGAGCTGCGCTTCGGGATTTTGATCCGAAGACCGATGAAGTCATCATGATTGAGTCGGCCAACGAGGCCAAATATGTCTGGTCACATAAAGCTAAGATTGCCTTATTTTTATCGGCAATGCGCCACTTTGCCGCGGACTTAGAAAGGCAGAAATATCCGATCACATATATCAGGGAGGCTTCACTGCCGATTGTTGATATCTTGAAGGAGCAACTTCTTAAAAGGAAAATAACTCGCTTGGTTTGCGTAGAGCCAGGTGAATGGCGCCTAAAGCTAGCTCTTGAAGCGTTGGCGCAAGATTTGCATCTAGAACTGGAAATGCGCGAGGATGACCATTTCTATTGTTCCCATCAAGAGTTTTTAGCTTGGGCAAGTAATAAAAAAGAACTTAGGCTGGAATATTTTTATCGCCTAATGCGAAAGACCCATGGGGTTTTAGTGGGGGAGGATGGCAATCCTGAAGGTGGCCAATGGAATTTTGACCGGGATAACCGGAAGCCCTATCCAAAAAAAGGCCCTGGCATAATCGATCCGCCAGCTTCATTTGAGATTGATGAAATCACTGGGGAGGTCCTGAAATATGTGACCAGGGTCTACAAAGATCACCCAGGTTCCTTGGACGCTTTCAATTGGCCCGTTACCAGATCACAGGCCTTGGAGGCACTGCATCATTTTGTGGAATATCGATTGAGGTATTTTGGTATTTTTGAAGATGCTATGTGGACTGACACCCCATTTGGTTGGCATTCAGTTCTATCTAGCTCCCTCAATTTGAAATTACTCAACCCTAGGGAGGTTGTTGATGCTGTAATCGTGGCCTGGAAAAAATATTCCTTAGACCTATCAGCTGTAGAGGGGTTTGTGAGGCAAATTCTCGGCTGGAGAGAGTTTGTTCGGGGTATGTATTACATGGACATGCCCAAGATGGCTCAAGATAATTATTACGAGCATAAGCGAGCGCTACCAAAATGGTATTGGACTGGCCAAACTAACATGTCCTGCATGAAGGATGCTATCGGCCAAACTCTCCAGTATGGTTATGCACATCACATTCAGCGTTTGATGGTTACTGGAAATTTTGCACTTTTAGCGGAGATTCTTCCAACTGAAGTGTGTGATTGGTACCTGGCTATCTATGTTGATGCCATTGAGTGGGTTGAGCTCCCTAACACCGCTGGTATGGCCTTGTTTGCCAATGGGGGGCGCTTCACCAGCAAGCCGTATATTGCTAGCGGCGCGTATATTAAGCGTATGAGTAATTATTGTGGCTCTTGTAAATACAAGCCCGAGATTCGTTTTGGTGAAAGCGCATGCCCAATCACGACGCTCTATTGGAATTTTTTAATTAAGCACCGCCCGCAATTTGAAGCTAGCCCTAGAACAAAATTAATGACAGCTAATTTAAATAGGATTAGTAAGGATGATCAAGATGCCATTGAGATTCATGCTCAGAAAATCCTAAACCATTTAGATGGGCTTTAGAGGTTGGCTGTGAAACAATCGTTTAAGGGTAATAAAGCTTTTTTGCCTAGCAAGAGCTGTGCTGTCTGCAAAAAAGAAATGGTCTGGCGAAAGTCTTGGGCTAAAAACTGGGATGCGGTTAAATACTGCTCCGATGCCTGTAGGGCCAATAAGCTACAGGATAAATGTGCTGAGTAAAGCTACGCTAGATTAGTCGCTTGGCTTTGAGTTACTTTGACTTTCAATTATCTGCCCTGCTAGTTTATAGCCACTAAGCCAAGCGCCCTCAACCCTGCCTCCATGAAGCCAGTCCCCACAAAGCCCTAGTTTTGAGCTTGGATTAAAATGGCATTCTGGTTTGGGGTCCATAAAACCGCTTGCATAACGCCAGCGATGCGTTGTAATTTCAGCATCCTGACAATTTAATCCGAGTTTTTTTGCGCAATTAAGAATCAGTGCCGTCACTTCATCTTTTTCAAACTCTATATTCTGCTGGCTCCATTCTGGATTTGCATGAATTGTCCAGCAATCGAGTCCATCACGACCAGGTTTGGAATTATTTCTGCAGACCCAGCTAATAATTTCATGGTTTACAAACATAGCATCAAATGGCAGGGTGGGCTGCCCTTGAAAGCGCGCCATTACCGTCCAGCACCCCCTCATATCAGCTGCTTTACTGATTTGATTAATTTCTTTGTTCATTGATTTAGTTAATGCAAATGTCTGTGGGGCGGGCAGGGCAAGGATGAGGTAATCAAAATTTTGGCCTAATTGCTCAGATTCTTTGGTGTGAAGTAACCACTTACCATTTTTACGTTCAATTTGATCAATTGTTTGATTAAATTGAACAGATAAGCTTTTGGCTAAATACCTTCCGGGAGAGCTCATATCTGGAAGGCCAACATAGCGGTGCTCTTTTGAAAATGATTCTCGCAATTGATCATCTTCAAAAACTCTCACTGCAGGCATCCAAGTCGCAGCGACATTATTTTTAATCCACGAATCCAACTCCTTAATAAAAAGAGGATCCCTCGCTGTGAAGTATTGAGCGCCATGATCGGCAGTCCACCCATCACCGTACCGAGTGCTCATACGTCCACTGGGGCCGCGACTCTTTTCAAAGATTTCAACCTTGTATCCAAGTGATTGCAGATGGGTAGCGCAGCTCAGGCCTGCTATTCCGGCGCCTACAATGGCGATACTTTCTTGTCTATTAATTTGCAATTTCATAACCAAGATTAATTTTTCGGAACGTGAGATTTATGCGGGGGGCTACGATAAGCTTAGTTTTTAGCAATCCATGATTCCAATATTTTTGAGTTGGGGGATGCATGATTAGTGCGCTACCATTCTCTAAAAAAAGTGGTGCAGTCATCTTATCAACCTTATGCTTAAAGGCAAACTTACGCACACCACCAAGACTCAGAGAGGCGATGGGAGCTTTGCTATCTAACTCTATTTCATCATCACTATGCCACCCCATACCTTCACTACCGCTGTGATAATAATTGAGTAGACACGAGTTAAATTCAAACTGCGCTAATGATTCTATTTTGCATTTTATCAGTAACAGTTCGGGTGTCCATGCTTGGGGATGCTTTTGCACGCCCGAGTAGGTGTATGAACAACCCATATCTCCTACCCAGGCCACCTCTCTCTTGGTAGTAATTATTTTTCCAAAAAGATAAACCTGATCAGGCTGCCATCTAAGAGAGGCCCTCAGCTTATTAAATAAGTCAGCGCAGCTCGCTTCATCAAAAATGCCGGGGAAATAGTTTACGCGGCCATCTTTGGGCAGAACATTAAGAAGGGAGTCCGTTTGAGTTGTGTCAAATAGCTGAGTTTGCATGATCTTGATATACGGGGAGGGCAACACGAATTTCATAAAAACTCTAGAATAGACGCAATTTCCATTTTGCGAGAGTAGTCACCTATGAGCCATTATCTCTATACCTCTTTCATCACTTTAATGACTGTTTTGCTAATGCTTGGCTTGACATTTAATGTTGGAAGAGCCCGTGGCAAATATCACGTTCATGCTCCCGCCATTACGGGTAATGAGTTTTTTGAGCGTGCTTATCGAATTCAGCTCAATACCATTGAAAACGTCATGATGTTTTTGCCTGCTCTATGGCTATATGCCATATTTATTGGTGACAAAGGTGCTGGCGATTCTGGTGTCATCTGGCTGATTGCTAGAGTTTGGTATGCGATTGCTTATCAAATAAACCCTAGCAAGCGTGCTTTGGGTTTTATGATCTCGCTTTTAGTTGTCGCCGGTCTTTGGGCGGGTGCAGCTTATGGTATTTTTAATCTTTATCTAAAGACTTCGTTTTGAAGGCGCCAGATAAGCGTTGTTGTGGATCGGGCGTTTGCATTATTAATGATGCAGGTGAATGTTGGTGTGGCCAAGTTTGGGACGGTGAAAAAATGGCCCTACCAAGTCTAAGTGCCAATTGCGATACCACCCAAGATTTAGCAACGGATTCCAATAAATTTAAACCAGAGTCTTAGATTCTGATTTAAATTGGGCCGGATATCTTCTTATAAAAATCACCCATACACCCTGCGCAGGGAATGGGCCGCAACACCGTCCTTTAAAGCCTCCCTCACGGGCATTGCCAAAATATTCATACCCCGTTTAAAAGCAACCCGTTCAAAGTGACTGGGAATGGGTTTTTTAATGATGGGATAAACCCAATCTGGAAGATTAAGAAAACCAGCACGACTAATAAGCTTGATGAATGGTTTGGCGGCCAAATTGCTTGGAAAGTGCTCCAGTAAATGAACAATGCTTTGGGCACGTTCACCAAAATGCAATTCTTGACTATAGTGTTGAATGACTTTTTCAGTATCAGCGTAGGTATTGGGCAAGTCTATAGCCCCCATCCTTTCTCCTAGAGCCTTCATTTCTAAAAAATACTGGTCTTTTTCGTTAGCGCCCAGTCTTTCTTTTCGGTAGGATTCAAAAGAGCTCATAAAGCTACGCGTCTCTGTTAAATGCACCCAAGCTAGCAGATGAGGGTCACATGCTGCGTATGGTTTGCCAAATTCATCAAATCCTGTAATTTTCGTATGAATTTGATTGACTCTATTAATGACGTTATTTGCCATTTCATTTGGGCCAT